>SKSS01000061.1 GCA_007122875.1 Salinarchaeum sp.
GACGCCGACGGCGACCCCGCCGATGTCCGATTTGTGCGGCACGTCCGGGCTGACGACCTTCATCGCGACGGGCCCACCCATTCGCTCGGCCGCCCTCCTCGCGTCCGCCGGGGAATCGACCACCTCGGTCGCCGCGATCGGAATCCCGTACGCCGAGAGGAGATCCATCGCCTCGACGCCGAGGCTCGTCCGACCGGCCGCAGCCGCCTCGTCGAGGACGGTATCCGCACGCTCCCGATCGACCGCGGGTTCGACGGGCCGGTCAGGCTCCCGGCGGCTCGTGTCAGCGTGCTTTGCGAGCGCATCAAGCCCACGAACCGCGCGTGCTGGATCGAAGTAGTTCGGGATGCCGGCGTTCCGGAGGATTCGATCGGGGGCTTCGGTTCGCTTGCCACCCATCAGCGAGGTGACGACGGGTTTACCGTGTGCCGCCTGTAGTTCGACGACGGCCTCTGCGAGGGCGTCGTAGGAGAGCACCGCCGTGGGACACGAGATCACGACTGCACAGCCGACGCCCTCGTCGGCGAGCACGGTGTCGATCGTCTCGCGGAATCGCTCGATCGAGGCGTCACCAACGACGTCGACCGGGTTGTGGACGTTCCCCTCGTCGGGGAGTCGGTCGTCGAGCGTCTCGACCGTCTCGGTCGAAAAGGCGGCCATCGAGAGCCGGGAATCGCCGACTGCGTCGGTGGCCATCACGCCCGGGCCGCCCGCGTTCGTGATCACGGCCACGTCGTCTCGGTCGGGGATCGGCTGGCCGGCGAGGACGCGCGCGGCGTCGAAGAGATCCTGAACGCTTTCCGCTCTGAGGACGCCCGCCTCGTCGAGGCCTGCACGGTAGGCCTGCTCGCTGCCTGCCATCGTCCCCGTGTGCGAGGAGGCCGCCTGGGCACCCGCGTCGGTCCGCCCCGATTTCACCAGCACGATCGGGGTGTCGCTCTCGCGGGCGGCGTCGACGAACGCCCGCCCATCGTCGATCCCCTCCAGATATCCGAGCACGACCTCCGTGCCGTCGTCGTCGGTCCACGCCCGCACGAAGTCGGTCTCGCCGAGCACGGTCTCGTTGCCGAGCGAGACGACGTGTCGAAAGCCCATTCCTGCTTCGCCCGCCCAATCGAGGACGGCCGTGATGAACGCCCCCGATTGACTCATGAACGAGATTGGACCGGGATCGGGGGCGTCAGGACCGAACGTGGCGTTCATCCCGGCTGGGGCGCTCATGATCCCGAGGCTATTCGGACCGACCAGCGTCAGGTCGTACTCCTCGGCGACCTCCCGGAGTGCACGCTCGCGACGTGCGCCCTCCCCACCGGCTTCGCCGAAGCCCGCCGTGATGACGACGACGTTCTCGACGCCGGCGTTGCCCGCGTCGGCGACCACGTCCACGACGACCGCCGGCGGGACGACGACTACCGCAAGGTCGATGTCGTCGGCGTCCCCGATCGAGGGCACGCACGGTACGCCGAGCACCTCGTCCCGACCAGGGTTGACGCCGATCACGTCACCCGCAAACGACGCGAGGTTCTCGATGACGGCCCGTCCGACGGCACCCTCGCGGTCGGTCGCGCCGACCACCGCGATCCGTTCGGGATCGAAGAGTCCGGAGAGCGTCCCCATCGCCTGGGGAGTCGCGGTGCCCGCGAATAAAGGTGGGTGCCGATCCTCACGGATCGGAGATGACCGATCGGTGAGTCGTGCGGATCAGCCGTCGATCCGTACGTCCACCGCGTCGCCGAGTGCGTCGATCGTCGGCTCGATCCGGGTGACGGTTCCGACCGCTCCCTCGGCGTGGTCTGGCCACTTCACGCCTGCGCCGGTTCCGAGACAGACGGCCGTTTCGCCCGGATCGAGCAGGCCGTCAGAGACGGCCTGCTCGACGCCCGCGACCGTGATGGCACTCGCTGGTTCGAGGAACACGCCGGACCGTCCGACCGTTCGGATCGCGGCTTCGATCGCGCTCCGCTCGACCGGGTAAGCCCACCCGTCGGACTCGCGAATCGCCCGGAGGGTGTGATCGGCCGGGGACGTACCGCCGGCTGAGGTGGTGATCGGCATCGGTCCCTCCGAGACGCCGACGGTGTCGGCTCCGGATTCGAGTGCCTCGACGACGGCGGTCCGCTCGGCCGGTTGAACGCCGATCATCCGCGGCGGCTCGTCGATCACGCCCCACTCGGCAAGCTCGCGAAATCCCTTCCAGGTGCCGTACAGCCCGTCGCCGTCCCCGATCGCCGCGAGGATGGCGTCGGGGACCGCCGGTAGCGCATCGACGAGTTCGAACGCGATCGTCCGGTACGCCTCGTAGGAGTATGGCAACCCCGAGTACGGGTCGGTGACGTTCACGGTCGGATACCACCCCCGGTCGACCAGTTCGGCGAGGAGTCCGCTACGCGCGTCGTACTCGACGACGGCCGCCTCGCCTCCGTAGGCACGAATCTGCGCGTGGATCGGCGGCTCCGTATCGGGCGGGAGCAGGACGACCGTCTCCTCGGCTCCGGCGATCGACGCGTATGCGGCCGTGCTCGCGCCGTGATTGCCCGTGCTGGAGGTGGCGATCCGCTCCTCGCCGAGGTGGACGGCGTTCGACAGCAACAGCGAGTTCAGCCGATCCTTGTACGACCACGTCGGATTGACCGTCTCGTTTTTCAGGAGGACGGAGACGCCGAGTTCCTCGCTCACGGCCGTCACCGCCACGACCGGCGTTCCGCCCTCCGAGAGCGTGACGGGGTCGTCGGGGAGCAACGGGAGCAGGTCACGGTAGTGCCACATGTCCGCCGGGGTCGTTTCGGCTCCCGGACTCGGAAGCGCCTCCTCGGGAACGATCGACGGGTCGTAGCTCACTTCGAGCCGACCAGCCCCGCCGTCGTGTCGGCAGTCCGGACAGCCGGTGGGGTAGCCCCCCGGCTCGTGAACGGTTCCGCAGGCCTGACAGACGAGGTCGTGTTGCATGGGATGACTGAAAGGGGGATTTGAGTTTTGAGCATATTTATTCCTCGGGTTGCAGTAGAGATGACCATGGATCGGCGTGCGTTTCTGACTGGTTTCGCAGGTGTGGCAGTTCTCTTTGTTGGGTGTCTCGACAACGACGACGGGGCTGGACCGCCGGAGGACGATCGAGGTGACTGTCCCGAGGGCTACGGGATTTTCGTCAGTCTCAGACCTGACATTCCGGAGGATGTCGCGATCATCGATGCCGAAGACGAAGGATTGCTGGAACTCGAGGAGTTTGCCGAGGTGCTTTCCGATGCGAGTGACGCGTACGAAGATGGGATGGAAGACGACATCGATGAGCCCAAATCCCTTGCAGAGGGAATGGATATGGGCGAGTTAGAGAGTGAACTCGATAACTCCGACGCGTATGTCCAATACAACAATACGACGTTCTACGTCGATACACATGTGCAGTTGCAGTGCTGAACCCGTGTGTGTATTCAATTCGACCACCGAACCCGGTTGTGTAGGCGTCCAAGGGGATGGAGGTGAGTGTTCGAACCCTTCCGGAAATGTGCTCAGACGGCCGGGTCGCTCACTCCACGATGTCTACCACGGTCGCGCCAGTCAGTTCGCACAGTCTCTCGGGATCGATCGGAAACACCGACGACGGCGTTCCGGCCGCGGCCCACACCTCCTCAAACGAGAGCAGCGTCTCGTCCATGTAGGTGGGTAGGTCCGTCTCGTGACAGAGCGGCGGGACACCGCCGATCGACCAACCGAGCGCCTCCTGAATCTCGTCCGGGTTCGCGGTCCGGGCGTCCTCGGCGTCCCGGAGATCGGCCAGTTTCGTTTCGCTGACCCGGTTCGCCCCGCTGGTGACGACGACGACCAGTTCGTCGGCGACCATCACGATGCTGCTCGCGATCTGTGCGACCTCACAGCCGATCGCCTCCGCCGCGTCGGCTGCGGTCTTCGTCCCCTCCGGAAACTCGTGTACGTCCACGTCGAGTCCGTACGCCTCCTCGGCCTGGGCTTTGAACTCCGCGGCGCGCTCGTGCATGGAAGAGCGCAGGATCGGGCGAGTCGAAGGACTTGCGGTTTGAGCCGTCCGCCCACGCTGTGTCCGCTCTCCCTAGGACTGTGACACCACGCTCTCCCTAGGACTGTGACACCACGAAGTCATACCGTTTGGTTTACTGACAATCTGATCCATACGCGTGTCCCGTGGTTCCGTCGTGTGATCGGGACCGACTCGTCCACTCACGTCCGTTCTAGCATCCTCTCCGCCGCCTCCCGTTCCGGAAGTGCCTCCATCGCTCCCGCTTCCGTCGTCGCCGTCGCGGCCACGGCGTTGGCGAACGCGAGCGTCTCGTCTCGGTTCCGCTCGTCGAGCATCGCCGTGATCGCCCCAGCAAGAAAGGCGTCACCCGCCCCAGTTGTATCCACGGAGACCACCTCGAATCCCGAGTGTCTGGTCTCGCCCGACCACGGCGCGTTCGCGCCCGAACTCGCCAGTGCGCCGTCGTCGCCGAGCGTCACGAAGACGGTGTGCGGTCCCCGCTTGCGGACGGCTCGGGCGAGTTCCTCGGGAGCGTCCACGTCGAGAAACGCCAGCTCGTCGGGATCGGTCTTCACCACGTGAGCGTACGCGAGCGCCTCATTCACCGCGGCCGCGTACTCCGCCGTCCCGTCCCAGAGTTCCGGGCGGGCGTTCGGATCGAACGAGACGGTACAGCCGGCGTCGCGGGCGCGCTCGGCGAGATCGAGCGTCGCCGAACGCGCAGGCTCGTCCGTGAGTGCCACTCCGCCGACGTGGACCCAGTCGAGGTCGTCAAGGACCGCGTCGGGAACCGTTCCGGGCCGGATGCGCGTGTCGGCCGTCCCGTCGCGGTAGAAGGTGAACCTCCGATCGGCGTCATCGTCGTGGGCGACGAACGCGAGCGCCGTCCGCGCGTCGGGATCCCGCTCGACGAATCGATCAGGAAGGCCCTCGCTCGCGAGTCGCTCGGCGAGAAAATCGCCGAATGGATCAGCAGCGAGCCGAGTCCAGAGAAGCGGCGTCTCGTCGAGTCGGGCGAGCGCGACGGCCACGTTGGCGGGTGCGCCACCGGCCCGACGCTCGAACGCCCCCACGTCGGCGAGCGATCCCGGCCGATCGGGAAGCATGTCGATCAATGTCTCGCCTGCGACGAGCACGCGGTGTGCCATGGACCGTGTTCGGACGGGTGGACGAAGACGGTACCGGACGATTGCCGGTGGCGAGTCGACCCTTGATGCCACACCCAGTCTCGATGCTACGATCTCGGCCGTCCGAGGAACGAACCGCCCATTCGAACGGACGAACTGGTCGCTATTCGACGGCAGTCAACAACTGTACGGGGCGAATTCGACGAAACGCACTTGGCCTGCCCGTGGATATACTCGAACATGAGTAAAGAATCCAGCGACCGGATGGTGCGGGTCGGCTTGAACGGGTTCGGGCGGATCGGCCGGAGTGTTTTCCGTGCGGTCGTGGACAGACCCGAAATCGAACTCGTCGGGATCAACGACCTCATGGATCCCGAGGCTGCACACTACCTGGCGAAGTACGACACCGTGATGGGCCGCCTTGACGGGCTGGAACTGGCGGACGAGCATCTCGTCTATCGCGATCTTCGGGTGCCACTATTCTCGGAAGCGAACCCGGAAGACCTGCCGTGGGGCGACCTCGACGTGGACGTGGTGTTCGAGGCGACCGGCGTCTTCCGGACCCGCGAGGAGGCCGAGCGCCACCTCGACGCCGGCGCGAGGAAGGTTCTCATCTCTGCGCCCGCAAAGGGCGACGATCCGGTGACGACGATCGTTTACGGCGTCAACCACGAGGAGTACGACGGCGAGGACGTACTCTCGAACGGCTCCTGTACGACCAACAGCGTCGCACCCGTTGCGAAAGTGCTCGACGAAGCGTTCGGGATCCGTTCGGGGCTGCTCACCACCGTCCACGGCTACACGAGTTCCCAGGAACTCGTCGACGGGCCGTCGAGCGATCCGCGTCGCGGACGTGCGGCCGCCGAGAACGTGGTTCCAACCTCGACGGGTGCGGCCGTCGCCACGACCGAGGTGCTCCCCGAGTTGGAGGGGAAACTCGACGGAATGGCGATGCGCGTGCCCGTCCCGAACGGGTCGATTTCGGATCTCACACTGGACCTGGAGGGCAACCCCGATACCGAGACCGTCAACGACACCCTCCGTGCGGCCGCCAACGCCGAGCTACAGGGTGTCCTCGGGTACACCGACGATCAGGTCGTCTCCAGTGACATCGTGGGCCTGCCGTTCTCCTCGTACGCCGACCTCGGTTCGACGACGACGATTGAGGGAGGACTGACGAAAGTCCTGGCGTGGTACGACAACGAGTTCGGCTTCGCCAACCGAATGCTCGACGTGGCACGCTACGTGATCGCCGAAGACGAGCGAATCGAGACCGAAGCGAGGGCGTGACGAACCGCATTCGAAGCGAGGGCGTGACGAACCGTACTGATTCCGAAACTGCCGGGAGAAGGTCCCGGTGTGAGAATTTTTCTTTAGGCAAACCAAAAATTGGTTTTCGTAGAGGGAACGCTTAAGGGGCGAGCGGTCGTAGCTGGGGATGTGATGAGTACCCAAAAGAGCGTCCGCCAAGAGTTCGGCACCGTCGAGGAGAACCCCGTCCGGTTCGACCGGGAAAAGGCCGAGCAGATCGTCGAGGCGCTGAATACGGACCTCGCCGCGACGTACGTCCTGTATCATCAGCTGTACAAGCACCACTGGAACGTCGAGGGCGCGCAGTACCGTGACCTCCATCTGTTCTTCGAGGAGGCCGCGAAAGACGCTCAGGAGGGGGCCGACGAGATCGCCGAGCGAATTCAGGCGCTCGGGGGCGTCCCCATTAGCGGCCCCGCCGCCATGGAGGACCATTCCCCCGTCGAGTTCGAGGGTGAGCACGTCTACGACATCCGTACGTCGCTTGAACACGACCTCGAAATGTACGGTGACATCATCGAGACAGTTCGAGAACACGTTGACCTCGCCGCGAGCCTCGGCGATCACGCTACCGCCCAGATCCTCAGAGAGCAATTGGTCGTCTTAGAGGACTACGCACACGAGGTCGAACACTTCCTCGAACACGACTCGCTAACCGAGTACCACGCGTAGCGCCGGACGCGAGGTAACGATTCGTCGGTTTTTGTTGTCACGTGTCGATCACGTACCGAAGTGTCGTACGTCTCGCGAACGAAGTCACTCTGCGAGGCCTATCGTCAGGTCCGTCGCGATCCAGCCGTCGTGGTTACCGTCCTCGACGAACACGACCCGATCCGGACTCGCGTGGAGGGCGACGACGTGGTCACCACCGGGGGCGTCATCGGACGACGGGCGGTCGATCTCCATCACCCCGAATTAGGCCAGCCTAAAACTAAAAGGGTTCCGGTCACAGTCGGTGCCACTCGCTCGTGATCTCCTCGTCGTTGAAGTGCCAGCGGTGCTCGACCGACTCCAGGGTGGGTCGCACCTCGATCGTCGCATCGAAAAGCGGAGCCAGCCGCAGCGCTTCCGCCGAATCGCGGGTGGCATGCAGGTGGTAGTGGCCCATTCCGCGTGCGGCAACCACTCGATCACACAGTGCGGTCAGAAACCGCTCGACGGCCAGTTCACCGTGGACATCGAACAGCGTCGAGACGGAATTGACACAGACGCGGATTTCGCCCGGGTCGACGCCATCGCAGCCGCTAGCGTCCTCGAACTCGTCGATCGCGTCGTGGGCCTTCCGGCCGATATCGTGGAGGGTCACGGGCGGTTGCCGGCCGGTCGTCGACACGCTCGCGGTTGCGGTGCTCCGGGTTCGGACCGAATGTTCGACGAGGCGATACCTGGTCGGTGACTCCCGGTCGGGAATCCGGGGAATCACCCCCTCTCGATCGCTCGTGAGAACGAGCAGTCGGCGTCGGATCCTGTCGGACTGTCCGAATAGGCGGCGGCACGCATCGCTCTGTGCGCCTCCTCCGCCCCATCCAACCACGAGCAAGTTACATCCGCGGCGCTTCAGTTCGACGAGGCGATTGGTGAACTGTACCTGTTCGCTCCCACCGTTATCCCCCTGACTCATCCACCTAAATTGCCTCCCCGATAAGGTAAATATTTTTGGGTTCGAGCATCGTGTGGGTGCGTCTACCGGCAGGTGTTTCGTCGTTGCCCCGCAAGCGAATGGCGATGTCGAAGCTATTCACCTCGCTGTCGCTCGGCGAGGTCACCGCGTCGAATCGGATCATGGTCTCACCGATGTGCCAGTACTCCTGTGGACGAGACGGTCTCCCGACCGAGTGGCACCGTGTCCATCTCGGAAGTCGTGCAGTCGGCGGGGCCGGAATCGTCATGACCGAAGCCACGGCCGTCGAGCCCCGTGGGAGGATCTCGCCGAACGATCTCGGCATCTGGAGCGAAGACCACGGCGACGCGCTCGCGCCGATCGCGGCGTTCATCCGCGAGCAGGGATCCACCCCGGCGATCCAACTCGCCCACGCTGGACGGAAGGCAAGCAAGACCCGTCCGTGGGAGGGAAACGAACCGCTCGCGCCCGATGAGGGTGGCTGGGAGACGATCGCTCCGACCGATCGACCCTACCCCGGCTACGACGATCCGCCCGAACAGCGCCGGATGACATCGGAGGACATCGAGACCGTGGTTGATGCGTTCGTTGAGGCTGCCCGGAGAGCGGTCACAGCCGGATTCGAGATCGTTGAGATCCACGCCGCCCACGGCTATCTGCTCCACGAGTTCCTCTCGCCGGTCACCAACGATCGCGAGGACGACTACGGCGGGGACTTCGAGGGCCGAACCCGGATCGTTCGTGAGATCACACGAGCCGTCTCCGATGCCGTCGATGGAGCGGCCGTCTTCGTCCGCCTCTCGGCGACCGACTGGCTTCCCGACCGCGAGTCGTGGACCGTCGATCAGTCGGTGCGCCTCGCCGATCGACTCACGGAGGACGGCGCGGACCTGATCGACGTGAGCACGGGTGGGATCCATCCCGAGCAACACATCCCCAACCCCGGTCCCGGCTACCAGATCCCGTTCGCTGAGCGGATTCGCGAGGAGACCGACGCGGACGTTCTCGTTGGGGCTGTCGGTGGCATCCGAACCCCGGAACAGGCCGACGAACTCGTGCGCAACGAACGCGCCGACCTCGCTATCGTCGGCCGCGAGTTCCTTCGTGACCCGTACTTTCCGCTCCGGGCGGCGGACGCACTCGACGGCGAGTTGGAGTGGCCGATTCCATACCGGCGGGCGGTGAAGTGAGTTCGAGTGCGTATCACCGCTGAACGTCCGCGTCGATCTCGATGACTCGAACGAGCGGATGATAGCACTCGGGACAGCCCTCGGTCCACTCGTCGTACGTGGTGTGACAGTACGTACACTCGAAGTACTCGTCCTCCGGCCCGTCCTGAGCGTCCGTCGACCGCGACGAGAAGATCATCGGTCGGTGAGCCCAGAACGGAGCTCCTCGGGAACGTCGAACGTCACGTCAGCGATCCAGCCCCCGGTCTCGACGAGTGCGAACTCATCACGAACGACGAGTGAATACGACATCTGACAGTTCGGGCAGGTGACGGTGCCGCCGCGTTCGGTGACGATCCAGTCGTGACCGCAGTTCACGCAGTTCAGGTCGTGGTCGGTTCGGTGGGCGTCGTGTTCGGATAGCATTGTCACGCAGGTCGCGGGCCGATCGATAGCGTGGAGGTCGTCCGGACCGCCCAGAA
>SKSS01000052.1 GCA_007122875.1 Salinarchaeum sp.
TCTCAGGACGCGGGGATGAAGGGATCTCAGGACGCGGGGATGAAGGGATCTCAGGACGCGGGGATGAAGGGATCTCAGGACGCGGGGATGAAGGGATCTCAGGACGCGGGGATGAAGGGATCTCAGGACGAAGGGATGAAGAGATCTCAGGACGCGGGGATGAAGGGCGACGGTCGGCCACGGCCGATTTCGCTAGCCGGTCAGGGAGTTTCGAAGTCGATAGTAGTTGTTCTTCAGGACGACGCTCCCCACGAACCGCGGGCTCTTGCGCTGGAGGTCGTGGGAGTAGTACTCGCCCAGCGAGTCCGGTCGCCAGGGATCGCCGCCGTTCTGGAGCTTCCGAACGCCGTCGGCGAACACCTCCGTGCAGAGCCGGTAGACGAGACCGCCGACCTCGTCCAGCGTCGCGTTCTCCGGCACGTCCGCGGACGACATGCTGACGATCGACCCGCCGTCGATCTCCTCCGTCAGTCGCTGGAGCGTCACGGTGACCGTCTCGTCGTCGTTGAGGAACGACAGCTTCGGCCCCATGCCGCGGTACCGTCGGATGTCGCTCCCGTGGACGCTCAGCACGCCGTGTTCGGGTGCGGTGAGCACGTCCCCCTTGATGAGGCCGAATCCGAACCGGAGGACGACGTCACAGCGGCGTTCGATCTCGGCGACGGCGTCGTCGGGGAGCGTGTTCCAGACGCCGTCGCTATCGGGGGTGCACTCCTCGATCTCGAGGCCGTCTAGACAGTCGACGGACTGGACGGGTCGCGTGCGAAGCCAATCCCTTCGCTCCGTCTCCCCGAAGCAGTGCCAGCCGAGTTTCTGGTCGGCGTAGAGAAACGCCTTCAATCCGTCCTCCGAGAGGACGTCGTAGAACAGGCGGAGGTCGGCCGGCGAGACGATCGAATCGCGATCGATCGCCTCGGCGCCGGCTTTCATCGTCGACGACTCGTCCCTGAGTTCGGCGTCGACGGCCGCGTAGGTCAGGCGAACGCCGTCGAGCGCGCGGACGTTTTCGATCGCCGCCTCGTGCCAGCGGGGCACCTGCGGGTTGACGAGGACGCCGACTCTCATGGCGCCACGTCCGGTTCTCCCGCGATCTCGGTCGCGATCGGCCGGTCATCCAGCGGACGCTCCTCGCGATCGACGCCGCGGGTGGGCGCGAGCGACCGCCGGTCGATCGCGTCGCCGACGGCCTCGCGTCCCGCGGCTCCGGCGAGCCGCTCCGGCGTGATCGTGAGGATCTCGCCGTTGTGTGCGGTCGTGTTGAACGGGTTGACCGCGACGCCGACCTCATCGTCGGCGGCGAGGAACACGTACGCGCTCGCCGCCGGAAGCTTCGGCAGGTGTTCGTTGAGCATCCGACGCCTCCGGAAGGCGTACACCTCGTGCCAGTGCTCGTAGTTCGATCGCGAGGAGGCGGCGAGCACGCGCGCCGATCGAGTGCACGAGTTCTGCGATCCCGAGGGCGCGGTGTCGTCGAGTCCGACCTCGGCGGCCGTCGAGACGACGACCCAGCGCTCGTCGCCGACCGCGAGCGTTTCGGCGTAGAAGACCGACGAGTCGACGACGTGCACGATGTCCGGTTCCGGTTCGTCCGTCCGAAGTTCCTCCCGTCCGAGTCGGAACACCCGCACCGCCTCCGAGTACGAGCAGTCCATTCCCCAGAGGATCGCGTCGGGAGTGAACGTCAACCCGACCGCTCGCCATCGCTGGCTGCCGCGGCCGACCTCGCGAAACTCGCCGTCGTCGAAGTACCCGATCGCGCTCTCGGCGTCGGTGTCTCCGGTCGTGGCCCAGAGCCGATCCGCGTGCGGATCGTGAAAGACGCCGTGGAAGTGGCGGTAGCGCGGCCGTTCGAAGAACGTCGACCAGGATCGACCGTCGTCCTCGCTCACCAGAATTCGGGCCGGCACGTCCGCGAACGTGTACTCCGCGAGGTACAGTCGACCGTCGTGCTCGCAGAACGACGTCGGCAGCGTTCCCATCGGTCCGGACGCCATCGGCAGGTCGTACACCCGGCGCCAGGATCGGCCCCCGTCGCCGGACCGGTAGACGCACCGACCGACCGTCGCGAGGAGGGTGTCGCCGTCGACCGGCCAGACGTTCGTCGTCGTGTACCAGCCGGTCGCGGGGCTGAGGAGGCGCTTCGCCCACCACCGGTTCAACGGCCCGAAGTTGACCTGCTGTTTGCCCGTGAACGGTACGTCGGGGTTCGGAAGCGTGCCGCGGGGTTCGAATCCCGTCTCGGGTCGCCACGCGCCCACCGTGAGCCCGCGGGTCCCGTAGAGCACGCCGTCGTGGCTCGAGCCGATTTTCATTGCTCGACGTCGTCACTAGAACCCTGAACGCCCTATTGTTATGAAGAAATTACGCGCGTAACAAGAAGGTCATCCGACGGAGACTGTAGGGTAGCGTTAGCCGGGCGTGGTCGGTGACCGAGAGGATTTCACGCGGTAGTAAGATTCGGGAAACGCCGATCACGCGCTCGGTTTGGCAGGGCGCCGGAACCGACGGCCACTCGATAGTCGAGCCGGGGAGACGGAATTCGAGGATGCGGGGCGTCGCCGCAGCGACGGGCCCAAAATCGCTACTCGAAAAGGCGTCGTTCATCACCCGCACGGACCCACTCCCCGGGTTACGCGACGGTTTCGTCGAGCGGAGTCGGATCGGGACCGCCGGCTCACTCGGTTGTGAGGCGACGATGGCCGGCCCACTCGGTGGTGACGGACGCGATCGCCGGCTCACTCGGTGGGGAGGGGAGCGACCTCCGGCTCCCCCGAAGCGGCCGGACGCTCCGTCGGCTCGCGGCCGAATCGGGCGAGCGCGTCGACGCCGCCCGGATCGCCCAGGCTCGTCGCCACGTCCACGATGACGTCCGCGAGGTTGCACGTTTCCGCGAGGTACGCGTTCCGGCGCCGTCGCCAGATCTCGTCGGTCCCCTCGGCGCGCAGCACCGCGACGGCCCGCTCGATCGCCTCGTCGAAGGCGGCTTCGTTGAAGATCAGGCCGCGGCGCTCGAGCTCGAGGAAGTTGCCCATGTCGTCGTCGCCGACGAACGAGTTCGACCGGACGGCGGGCGTCCCGAGCAGCGCGGCCTCGGTGACCATCGTCTGGGTGTCCGCCACGAGGAGGTCGGCCTCGGCGAGGGCGTCGTGTAGGAGTGCGGGATGCAGGGAGAACGGCCGAGCGGGGACGTCGTCGAAGGCCATGTCGCCGCCCTCGTCCGAGACGAGGACGGTCGCGTGCTCGGCGAGCGCCTCGATCAGTTGGCGGCGCCGACCCGGCGTGAAGCCGGCCTTCCCGACGTCGTGGTGGGAGCCGAAGGCGTTGAGCCGGACGATCGCGAACGCCTCGTCCGGATCGAGGCCGAGTCGGTCGCGGACGCTCGGATCGCGCTCGTAGACGTCCGGGTGGAGGTAGGCGCACTCTTTGAGGCCGGGGAAGACGTGGTGATCCTCGCAGAGCTCCGTCTGGAAGGTGTCCGGCGTGAGGACCGTCCGGGCGAAGGGCGTCGAGATCGCGTGGTCGAGGCCGGTGACTTCGGAGTCGATGAGCAAGGCGACGGGCGTCCGGAGGAGCGCGCCCGTATGGGCCGCGTACCCGCCCATGCCGAAGATCAGGTCGGGATCGAACCGGCGAGCGGCCCGAATCGCGCGGGCGTAGTGCGCGGGGAGGCGAGTGAGGAGGGACCACTTCGAGGTGTCGCAGTAGCCGTAGACTTCGTGGGGCAGGTCGTACCACTCGAGGAGGTCGGCCGTACAGCCGTAGTCCCGCCCGAGGACGAGCACGTCGTGGCCTCGGGACTGAAGGTCGCCCACGGCGTGTTTGTAGCAGTGGACGTGCGCCGGCGTGTTGGTGAAGACGACGTATCGCATTCGAATACCTACTTTACTAACGGACGTTTTGTTATTCCGAACGTAGCCCGGCTGAGGGCAAGTGGCCCGCTCGCGTCGGACGAGTGGGACCGATGGAGGGGGGAGTAACCATCGGATAGTAATTTGCGGCTACGTTCCACAGACTCCAAACCAAACCATAGAACCGAGTAGGGCCTTTATTCCGGTCGATTCCGACGAGCCCATACTGCGACAGCCCGCCGGAGATCATGCACCTCGAACAACCGCTTTCGCGACGTAGCATCCTCGAATACGCCGCCCTCTCCGGAACTGTTGGGCTCAGCGTCGGCGATATCGACACCGAATCGATCGATGGAGAGCGACGGTTCTTCGATGACTTCGAATGGGGCGGCCCGTTATCCGATCGCTACCGGCCTCACCGCGTCGGTTACGAGATTTCTTCCGAGGCCGCCTTTAGCGCCGAGTACGGTGTCGCGGGAGAGCTCGACGCGATGGGGTGGATCTCGTCCGGTCCGGACGATGGGTTAGCACGCTACCCCCACAAAGGCGACGAGCTGGGGGCGGTTTTCAGAGTCGTCTAACGCCAACCCGGAGAGGAGTGGTCGGTCTTCCCGATTTACTGGTCGGCGGGAGATTGGCAGCCGCGGCTCATGGTTCGATTCAAGTACGACGGCGAGGTGAACGTCATCCGGCGAGACGACGAGGGCTACTCCGAGCCGGCAACTTCGGGTACGGGCGCCGTCGATCGGGATCGCCATGCCGGTGAGTGGCTCGTCGCCATCGCGAAGTGGTATCGGGACGATCCGTCGGTAGATGACCGGGCAGGCGTCCGGGCTCTCGCGTTCTCCGCTGCCGACTTCCCTTTCGGAGCGTGGTCGCTCGAAGCGCACGATGCCGGTGATCTGACCGTGAAAGCGATCGCAGACGTGGACACGAGCGACGATCCGGACGCTGTCACCGACGAGGCGTTCCCCGACCGCGAACCTCACCGTCTAGGATTCGTTGACACTCGAAACGTGCTCGTTCGTCTCGACAACATCGAGCTATTCGGTCGTCCGTGATACCCTCAGCGGATGTTGTCTACGTAACCCAGCTCCTGTAACTGTTGGACCGTCTCGTCGGTCAGCATCTCGTCGAATCGACGAGTCGCGACCCCATCACGTTCGTCGCGCAGTCGTCGGTGAAGATCGAGCCACCGCTCTCGGTCGGTCGGGTCCGTCGGGTGGTCACCGGCATCGAGTTTTCGCTCGAATCGAATCGCTTCTCCCCCGTCGTTGACGCGCGTGAGCAATACCCGTTCCCGGTCCTGTGTCTCATCGGATCCCGTCAACTCGACGGAATCGGCGTCGCTGATCCGGTCCGCGAAGAGCTTCCACCCGGAGCGATGCTGAACGCCGTGGTACGTCCGGTACGGTCCGGTCGCCGTAAAGTAGACGTGTTTCCGATCGAGGTTCGCCGGCCGATCGGCAGCCCGGCCCTGGGCCGATTCTGGAACCGGAACGTCAAGCGCGGTCAGTATCGTCGGCACGAGATCGATCAGGCTGACCTGGTCGTCGGTAGTTCCCGATTCCCAGTCGGGATGGGAGATCACCAGTGGGACGCGCATCAGATCCTCCCAGAAAGAGGGGGTTGGGGTGTGGCCGAGCATACCGTGTAAGTCGCGGTCGAATCCCTCGCCGTGATCCGAGGTCAGGACGAGCAGATCGTGTCCGGGAACGAAGTGTTCGCGATCAATGAGTCGCTCGACGAACGAGACGAGCTGATCTCGTAAGTGCTCGCAGGCGGCGTAGTATGCCTGCTCGATATCTTCGACGTCGGCGTCGGTCGTCGAGCCACCCTGGTTTCGGATGATTGCGCTCGATGACAACTCGGCGAGTTCCGAGGGGGAGCGCTCCGTGTTGAGTGAGTCGAAGTCGATGTACTCGGCCGGAGGATCGAATGGGTGGTGGACGTCCATATAGTGGACCCAGTGAAGCTGACCTCCGGACTGTCGTTCGAGCGAAGCGAGTACCGACTCGTGGTGCGTCCCGGCAGGGGTGTAGTAGCTGTTCTCGGTGGGAAGGGACGCTGCGAGTCGGTCGAAGACGTTGAAGTATAGCCAGCGGCACACGTCGAAGAGTCGATCCGAGCCCGTTCGCTGGACGGCTTTCTGGGCGCGCTTCTTCCAGGTCGGCGTCCCGGTGCGGCCCCCACCGAATCCACGGTCGTAGTTTCGGGCGGATCCGAAGATGATATTGTCACTCCAGAGTGAACACTCGAAACCGGTCTCTGAGAACGCCTCGGCAAGCGTCGTCACCCCGTCCTCCTCACTCGTCTCTCCGAGCTTTAGATTGGGTGATCCGTCCGCGACGCGATCACAGTAGACACCGGCAGCGATGGTCGGCATCGAACTCCCGGTGTTACTCGCCGTAGCGTACGCATTGGTAAACTCGAGACCGCGGACCGCGGCGGTGACCTCTCGCATAAGATGTTCGTACGCGTCGGCTCGAAGCGAATCAACGGTCAAAATATATACGTTTGGCGGACGTTCAACCATGATCGAATATCACAACTCACCCATCGACCATCGCACTTCGTTGTAATTCTCCGGTTACCGTACGGAGCACCCCGTACGATCCGTGTGGAGTTGCGGCAACGCCGATGATGCAGCCTGTGACTACCCGATATGGGTGACGCACCCATATTTTAGCCTTAACCTGCATCTCGATATTTCATTATTGATTAAAATACCGTACTAGTAGTCGTCCCGAATCAAGTCCATAAATAGAATGTTCAGATTAACGTGAGTCTCTACGGTGGCTGACTTCCGCGTTTTCCTTGAATGCCAGATACCCCTGAAAATGCGTCGAACGAGAGTATCCTTGGTCGGCGATCGTATCTCAAGGCCGCTGCCGGGGCGACAGCCCTCGCCGCGCTCGGAAAAAGTGCGGCAGCATCCGAAGGAGAGTACGACGTTGTCAAAGTTTCCGCTGGGGAGACCCACATCGTTCGTCTTAGCGACGGCGAAACGTACGAAAACAAGTTGATCGATATCAGCGCTGACGGAGCTGGCGTCCACATCTACGCTCGCGGAAGCGATATGATCGTGCGAAATATTGCCATCGTCGGCGGATGGGATCACGCACCAAGTCCGTCAGGGGCCTTCATGGTCGAAGCCGACGCGGGATCAACCGTCCGACTCGAAAATATCTACGCCGATGCGGGTGAAGCCGGAAACTTCGACCCCAGCGACAATCCGACGGGAATTTACACCTACTGGTCACACGCGGGGACGCTCGAAATCGATCGCGTCCACCTGCGGAATTTCCCCGACAACGGGATCTACGCCTCGCCAGCCGGCAATCCACCGGAACACCCGAACGAGGGATCGAACGGCGAGGTTCACGTCACGAACAGTTACGTGTACGACTGTCACACGTCCGGCATCCGGCTGGGAACCGACGGGTCGTACGCCGAAAATTGCGTCATCGTCGACGGCAATCACCGCGGTTACTGGGGCTACTACAATCACACCGAGTTGATCGACTGCGACATCCTCACGGGTGGTTCACGCGATATCCAGATCGGCGGTAGCGCGGACTGGACGGGTCACGACACCGCCGAGGTGACGGTCAGGGAAACCCGCTTCGATACCTACAACGAGCATCAATCCGGAAACGATTTACACGGGTCTTCGGCGGGATCGCCCGAACACCGAGGTCCGGAAGAACTCGGCGCTCCGAAAACGGCGGAGGAGGCGGCATCGGGTTCTTCAGAACCACCGAGCGACCCCTTCCCGGGCGACTTCACGCTGGAATTGACGTCGAACGACGGAGTTTCCGAATACCTCCTCGAGCTCGACGCCGCGAACGTCGAACCCGGCGACGATGCCAATACCCACGACCACGACTACCAGGACCGCGCCTTCGAGCACGATGGGCGCTGGTACGTCCACGGGTACGTCGGCTCCGGCGGGGTCGACGACTTCCACGTCGAGAACGGCGAAATCCTTCGCGTGGGCGAACTCGAGGGATCGTTGGGGATCAGGGCAGGTCGGTCACTTGTCGATCCAGCGGAGTTCGACGACATCGAATCGGTTCCTGATTCGGGCGACGAGTCTGACGAGGAGCAAGAGGAAGACGAGGAAGAGGAATCGGCGGAGAACCACCCGTCTGGCGACTTCGTACTTGAATTGTCCAGCGACGAATTCGCGGAGTATCTCCTCGAGCTCGACGCAGCGAGCGTCGAACCGGGCGACGAGGCTAACACCTGGGAACACGACTACCAGGACCGCGCCTTCGAGCACGACGGCCGCTGGTACGTCCACGGGTACGTCGGTTCCGGTGGCGTCGACGACTTCCACGTCGAGGACGGTGAAATCCTTCGCGTGGGTGAACTCGAGGGAGCGTCACGAATAAGCGCCGACGGCGAAGAACTCGGTCCCGACGAATTCGATGACATCGAGTCGGTCCCCTCGCAGACTGACGATTTCAGAGCGCTAGAAGTCGCCGGTCAGTTCGCGTACCGGGTCGAGGTCTCGGGCGAAATTCGACCGGCCGAAGAGCACGCGGAGTGGCTCACGGAGGGTGAGGCCTTCGGCGACGACTGGGCCGAGTGGTGGCTCTCCGGGAACGACGGCGCCCGTACCGTCTGGGAATTTACGGGTGAGATCACCGAACTCGAGCTCGACGACCACGACGACGAAATCGAGATTCGCACCCTCTCCGTCGACGGGGAGGAACTCGATCGGAGCGAGTACGTAGACACCAGTCCCAAGGAGTTAGCGGTCGCAGGGCAGTTCGAGTATCGGATCGAAGTCGACGGCGAACTCGAACCCGCCGAGGAACACGCGGAGTGGCTCACCGAGGGTGAGGCCTACGGCGACGACTGGGCTGAGTGGTGGCTCTCCGGAAGCAGTGACGCTCGAACGGTCTGGCTCATCACCGGCGAGATCACGACGCTCGACGTCTCGGACCGGGATGGGACTACCGAAATCCGCACGCTAACGGTAGATGGCGAAGAAATCGATCCGAACGATTACTCCTAGCGGGCTCTAAAATTCTTCAGAACGCTAGTTCGGAAGGCGGCGTGCTCGTTCTCGTCCGTTATCGGGGCAGAGACGGTACCGCAACGTCCACCTCGGGAATACCCGTGGCCAACGCGAGAACCGCCCACACTCCTCCCCCTACTGCTACGACGACGAGTAAGGTCAGGAGGTTCGAGACGAGAGGAACGAGAGTGAAGACGACGAGAGACATGCATATCGTGATAGCACCGACGAGTACGAGCGATCGAAAGAGGCGTACGATCGCCAGCCGTAGCTCGGTGTGAATTAAATAAACGTTCACGGTTACCATGATTCCGTAGCCGATCACGGTCGAGATGGCGGCGCCGACCACGCCGATCGTCGGAATCAGGGCCAGGTTGAGGCCAAAGTTCAGCACACCAGTGCTCGTTTTGACGATCGCGCGGTGTTTCGCCCGCCCCAGGTAATCGAGTCCATCGTTGGTGATCTTGTCGATCGCCTGCAGTACGACGAAGATCGAAAATACTTGTATCACCGGCGTGGCCCCTGCGTAGTCGGCTCCGAAAACGAGTTCGATCGTCGGTTCAGCAACCAAAGCGAGGCCCGCCGCGGCGGGGACGTAA
Source organism: Salinarchaeum sp. (assembly GCA_007122875.1). Taxonomy (GTDB): domain Archaea; phylum Halobacteriota; class Halobacteria; order Halobacteriales; family QS-1-68-20; genus QS-1-68-20. The sequence goes on from SKSS01000052.1 coordinate 9,477, forward strand.
AATAGGATCGTGTGTTCGAAGGCCATCTCGTAGAGTCGAGCGGCGCGCTGAGGGTCCTCTCTCGCCTTGTGTTCCCCGTACGAGGGTGAGATGGTAAAGCCGAGGGCGTCTGCGGGGGCGATGACGAAGTCCGAGATCTGTTTCGCGAGGGTGTAGTACGCGACCGCGACCGGCGAGAGGAAAAAGCCGACCAGGATCGTATCGACTCTCTTGTAGAGAATGTTCGCAGCACCGGTAGCGGTTAGCGGGATGCTGTACTCCAGAATCCGTCGCCGTAGCCCAGATTCTGTCGGAGTCGCCTCGTACCCGCGTAGCGTCCGCGAGAGGAGCGTGAGACCGACGAGCGTCCCGAGCCCGTATCCAACGACGTAACCGGTGAGTCCGCCTATCGCCCCGTACCCGAGTGCCGCAAAGGTAACTACCCCGACGAGGATACCGAGTTGCGAGCAGATGGAAAGTAACGCGCTTCGCTCGATGAGGTTGAATCCCTGAAAGATAGTGTAGACGTAATTGTTCAACGTCCGAAATAAGACGTAAAAGAAGCCGAGGAAGAGTAGCGAGACGAGCGCGGGCTCGCCGAAGGCCTCCGCGATGGGCTCTCGAAGGACAACCAACGTGAAGCCGACGACGATGGACGTCGCGGCGATTGCCGCGATCGATGTCCGGACGATGTTGCGGACCTGACCCGGATCAATCTCGCGATACTCGGTCACGTACCGCGCCGCAGATTTTTGGATTCCCATTCGACTGAACAGCAACGCCGAACCGAATATCGAAATAGCGAGAAAGAGGAGTCCGTATTCCTCCGGCGTGAAGAAGAATCTCGTGAGTAGCAGAATAACCAGTCCGTTGACTACGACTCGAGTAGCCTGAGCTGCTAGCGAGGCTCGGAAACCGTTCAAACTCGAGGACTCGGTCATGTTATCGACCCCAGAGCGTTCGTTCCGGGGCCTCACACGGGATCTATCCGCTGGGTCACCTGTCGAGAAGTCTCGTCGCTCGCCGCCTCACGGATCTCGTGCATGAGAGTGATCGTCCACCGTGCCGACGAGAGTGGTACGGGCATCTCCGAACCGGTTTCGAGGGCCTTCGCCGTCCGATCGAACTGCTCGTAGTGAGAGGTTCCTCGCTTCTCCGTCTCCCAGTCGTCGGAGAACGACGTTTCGGCGACCAGTCGAGCGTTGTTAGCGATACCGGTGAGTCGCCCCCCGGCCTCTCGAAGCGCCTGTTTCGTCTTTTTCACTGGCGACTGGGTGAAGTCAGAATCGATCACCTCTATCATTTGCAGATGATTGTCGATGGTCACGGTCTTCTCTTCGCCGTGGATGGTAATTTCTCTCTTCGGGCGACCGCCACCGAACATCGTCGCATTGCAGAGAACGTCATCGGCAGTTCTGTACTGAAGTTGCACCGAATCGTAATCGAACGGGTGATCATAGTCACCGGCGAGGGCGGTCCTGACGTCCACGTCGGACCTGTCTGTGGGATAGCCACCCAGACCGAGGAGCAGATAGAGCGGGTGCGGAAGACCTTCTTCAAACTCGCCGCCGGGCAAGTCAAACACCCACGACCCTCGGTTGACGTCGTCGGGGGGCGTGTTACCGGCGAACACGAGATCAACCGCTCGAATTCGTCCGAGCTCTCCCGAACGAATCATCTCCCTGGCAGTCAGGACGGCGGGCCTGAAGAGGTGCTGGTGAACGGGTGAAACCGGCACGTCGTTCTCATCCGCGAGCCGTGACAGTTCCTCAACCTCATCGAGCGTCTCCGTGACCGGTTTTTCGATCAACAGCGGCACACCTGCGGCGATCGCTTGCTTTGCGATGGGCAGGTGAGTCTGTACGGGCGTGCAAACGTGCAGCCAATCGAGGGACCGATCCGCGAGCATTTCGCCGAGATCGGTGTACGCGGCGATCCCGTAGCTGCTTGCTGCGTCTCGAGCACTCTGTTCATCGGTATCGCAGACGCCGACGAGGTTCGTTCGTGGATTCTTCGCGGTCCCAGAGAGATGGGTCCCTGAAACCGTACCGGCTCCAATCACTGCCGTGTCGAGAGGCATGTGTGAATAGGTTCGATGATGAATAGATTGTTATCTCGTCACTACGATGTTCGTACGGTCGATTAGTAGGCAAGTATAAAAATCAGGGATCGGACTCATCCTCTCGAATCGACATGATTTTCGGAGGGCATTCTTTGGACCGGGTCATCGGGCAATATCCGGGTGGACTGTACCGATCAAGACACGACCTATCTCGTCACCGCATCAAAAGCCCGCGTCGGGCGTGACACGATGGAACGCCACCTGAAAAATGAGCTGATCGGTGTTACTCTGCAGATGAAGGTCAAGGAACGGATAACAATGGTCGCAATCGTGGCGGATCCACCGAGAGCGTCGATCCCTCACGAAACACATCATGATAGACGAACACTCTGAGAACGCGGTGTTGCTCGGACTCGATGGCGTTCCTTGGAACCTCCTCCGAAGATGGGCCGAAGCCGGAAAATTGCCCAACTTCAAACAGCTGATGGACGGCGGGGCGGCGGGACCACTACAGAGTACCACGCCGCCGACGACTCCGCTAGCGTGGCCGACCATCGCGACGGGGACGTGGGCCGACAAGCACGGAATCTACGGCTTCCATGAGATCTCCGGGGACTACACTCACGAGATGTATACCGGAGCGGATCTCCGACGGCCGGCTCTGTGGGACGTCATGACGCCAGCAGTGGCAGCGAACGTTCCGATGACCTATCCGGCGTCGGGGGTCGATGGGGCGATGGTCAGCGGGATGATCACGCCCGATCGCGACGGCGGCTTTACCCACCCCCCGGAACTCAGCCAGCGTATCGAGCGAGAGATTCCGGAGTATCGGATCGAGTTGGACTGGTACGAGTACGCCGACGAACCGGACAGATTCCTCGACGAATTAGCGGAGTTGGTCGAGGCGCGTAAACAGCTGATGCACCTGCTCGCCCGCGAGTACGATTGGCGGTTATTCTTCTTCGTGTTCACGGCACCCGACCGTTTGCAACATCTTCACTGGGATGAGGAGGTGATACTCGATCACTACCAACAGCTAGACGGTCTCGTCGGAGACATGATGAGGTATGCGACGGACAACGATGCCAACCTCTACGTCGTCTCCGACCACGGGTTCGGCCCGATCTCCACGTTCGTTAATCTGAACACGCTGCTCGCCGAGAACGGATACCTCGATCGAAAGCGAAACGACGGAGCCCGCGGAACGCTCTCGAAGATTGGCGTCACGAAATCCTCCGTACTCGATGGGCTCGATCGATTGGGGATCGGCTCCGACGCGCTCGTTCGTTACCTACCGAAATCGGTCGTCGACGATGTCGCCAGGAGAATTCCCGGCGATCACGGGTTATACGACGTCGACTTTACCGAAACCGTGGCGTTCGCTCACGACCCGAATCAGATCTACATCAATGATACCGAACGATTCGATCAGGGAATCGTCGAACCGTCTGCGGTCGAAGAGGTAAAGCAGGACATAGCGACGGAGTTGACACGCGCGGAAGACCCCGAGACGGGTGAACGAGCGCTCGAAATCCACGACGGGGCCGATCTCTTCCCGACGGATCCGGACGCCCCCGATCTGATCGCCGTCGGACGCGGCGAGTACGAGGTGAAAACGAAGATCGCCGATCGCGCGTTCGTTCCCGCAGATAACAAGGCTGCCGGACATCGTTCGGAGGGAATCTTCTTCGCGTGGGGCTCGAACGTATCACCCGGAATGGCAATTGATGATGCGACCGTCGCTGACGTAGCACCAACCGTGCTGTACGGTGCCGGAGAGCCGATCCCGAGCCTCGCCGACGGTCGCGTCCTCACCGAAATCTTTTCGGCCTCTCCGAGCACGACCGATTCGATCGCGACGGAGCGCTACGAGAGTGACTCGGCCGACGAATCTGATCCGAACCAGGACGGAAACTTCGACGACGTCGAGGACCGACTTCGCGGGTTGGGCTACCTCGAGTGATGGAAACCGGTCAACTTGGTAATCGATAGCCGGTGGTGCTACCGGAGCCGAACGGTTGTCCTCAGAAGCGCTTCTGGGCCATCGTTTTCACACTCGCACGATGATCACTGGCGTTCGATCGGACGCTCGAATTCAGATCTCGAACCGCTGAACGGGTAGTCTACCCCGCGACGTAGTAGACTTCCAATTCGCCGTTCGACTGAACTCGATCGACGCCCACCTGTGTTTCTATCGACGTGAACTGTGCTTCGGAATACCGCAACTCCTTGTACGCGATCACCTCCCGGTCCCTGTCCTGCCGGTCGACGCTGATGTACCGCTCGTTCTCGTACTGCCCGACGATGCCGTCCTCGATCGCCTCGCCCTCGATCGAGCCGTGAACTCGCGTCCGGTCGAGTTCCGCGTTCCTCGCATCGGCGTACCGATTCGGACCGGCACGAATGCCGTCGAAGTGGACGTCGTCCGCTGCCGTCTCGAGGGCGAGATCGTAGCCGCTCATCGTCTGTTCGCTCACGTGCGGGGACGGGTTGTAGACGTACGGCGACGGGAAGAGCGCCAGCGAGGAGACCACGATCATGATCGCGAATCCGACGGCGACGGCGCCGTGAAGCGGTGCAACTCGCGGCCGCGAGAAGGCGTTCACGCCGTAAGCGACGGCCACCGCGCCGGCGATCGTCACGAAGAGCATGATGAACCCGAACACGCGGAAGTACATCTCCCCCGACGATCCGAAGAAGTAGACGCCGAAGAGGCCGGTCAGCGCGACCAGTCCGACCGCGAAGTAGTGGAGCACTCCGTCGGTGGCGCGATCGAGTCGGGCGCCGTTTCCGAGAAAGAGCCACGCCAGACAGAGCGCGACCACTCCGCCCAGGACGAGGTGCGGACCGAGCATCTTGAGGACGATTTCGAGGACGCTGCCCCCGATCTCGGCGAGCGAATCGCCCTGCGCGTCGACGGAATCCCCCGCCGATCCCCCGTCGCCGAGGAAGAACTCGACCGTGCTCGCGAGGTGGAACGTAAAGACGTCCCTGATGAGATCGTGATTCGCCGCCCAGACGGCGAACGCCGCGGCCAGGACCGCCGTCTGGGCGTAGATGGGGCGGTGAGTGGCGACCGGATGGGTCACCCGGTATCGTCGGTAGCACAACTGCACTACACAGATCCCGACGAGCACCGCGAGCAGATGCGCGGCCAGCTGTGGGTGGTAGAGGACGGTTGCGGCGAGCACGATCGCGAGGAGCCAGCCCACCGGTGCCGAGCCGGCCGACCGATCGTCGCCTCGAACGTACGCCAGCACGAGGAACACCGCAACCGCCGAGAAGAGGATCGCCTGGGACATCGCGTGTGCGGTCACGGACGTGCTGAGGTTCGTGATCGGGAGCAAGAGGAACGCGGAGAACGCCCCGACCGTCGCGGCGTACGGACGGTCGAGCACCAGCGAGGTCGAGAGCGAGACGAACAGGACGAACAGGCCGAAGAGCAGGACGATAAACAGCATCATCGCGTGAGCGAGGTCGACGCCGACGGCGGCAGAGACCATCGTCGATCCGGTGTGCAAGCCCGGATACCGGAGGTCCGCCGGATGAAAGGCGCCGGACTCGATACCCCGGGCCCACCCCAGGTGCGTGAGCGCGTCGCCGCCGGAGATGAACCGGTAGCCCCGCAGGATCGGCAGTCCGACGAAGACGAGGATCGATCCGCCGCCGAGACAGAGCGCGAGCCGACGGGTCCGTGCGACCGTCGCCTCGAGGGAGACGACGAGCGAGACGATCAGGGCGACGGCGAGCGCCACCCAGACCGTCCACGGCGTCGCCGTGTACAGGGACACTTCGTAACCCGACGCCGGCGAACGGTGAGCCGCGATTGTGGCGCCCGCGAGGGCCAAGAACCCGAGGGCGAGGAGGCCCCTGGCGACCGCCGGCTCCGAATCCGTACGTGTCATTCGCTATCGGCACGTCCGCCGGGTCGGACCTTGTTATGGTGCGGATGGATGAAAGTAGCTGATCACTATAATTCTCGCCTGACCGGCATTCGTCGCCGGGTGAGAGACGGCGTTCGACGGCACCGGCGCTTGGAATCGAGCGGCGGGAGTCGCGACCGCGACGGTCGTTTGTCGAGCGTTTCCCGACCGTCGCTGGCCGAGCGTATCCCGGCGGTCAGCCTCGCGTTCGGCGGCGAACGGCGGCTCCCGCGAGCACCAGCGTGACCACCGCGAGCGCCGTCGCGACGGCGCCGAAGCCGGGCAACCGATCGTCGTCCGCGGGCTCCGACGCGGAGACGTCGGCGGCGACGTCGCCGACTCCGACCGTGACGGTTCCCTCCTCCTCGAAGGAGACGTCGGTCGAGACGGTCGCGTTCTCCCCAGCCGCGAGGGTCACCTCCGTCTCATCGACGACGTCGCCGTCGACCGCGAACGGGACCGTGACCGTCTCCTCGCGGTCGCCGGCGTTCTCCACCGCGGCGGTGATCGTCACCTCCTCGCCGATTTCCGGCGTCTCGTCGACGTCGAGATCGGTGACGGCGCTACAGGCACCTGATTGGAGCTCGATCGGTTCGTCCATCTCGAGGGACGTCCGCTCGGGATCCTGTTCGGACCCGGAGAGGACCTGCCAGTCGTCGACCTCGCCGTCGTAGACTCGATAGTCGGCGTTATCGTTGAACGCGGGCGTGACCTCGACGGCGAACTCGTCGTCGAGGCCGCCGTTGAACGCCCCGCCGTCGGTCCGCTCCTCGGACCAGACCCAGGTGATCCGACTCCAGTCGTCGCCGTGCTCCCACTCTTCGTGCTGTCTCGTGTCTAATTCGTCGCTGTAGTTGTCGTCCTCGACGACCCACTCGCCCGTTTCGGGGAGGTTGTCGATCTGGAACGTCGCGGCGCCGCCCTCCGTGTCCCCGTCGAGACGGTCGTGGACGATGAACAGGCTGAGCCCGTCGCTCCCCTCGTGGAGGAAGAGGATGCTCGTGTCGTCCTCCTGGAGGTGCGTCGTACCGTGGGAACTGTAGGTGTACGCGCTCGGATCGGTCTCCGGGTGTCGGTAGTCGTAGAACTCCTCGGCGGTCCGCTCGCCGTCGCCGAGCGGTTCGATGGGAACACACCGGTCGCCCTGCACGACCGCGTACCCATCGAGTCCGTCGCTCTCGGACCCGTGGTCGTCGATCGCCGCCGACTCGCCGACGTCCGTCGCCGCCGACTCGCCGGCGTCCGCGACCGATTCGGGTGCGCCGTCGTCCGCGCTCGCGGAGACGTCGACCGCCGCGAGGCCGAGCGTCAGCGCGAGGGCGACCGCTACCACCAGCGCGATACCGACGACGACCGGGGCCGTCGGCGCGCGTCTGCCGTCGTTTTGACTCATGAGAGGGTATGCCCTCGGAGACAGTTCAGCGGCGGTTAGTTATCCCGCACGTTATCGATCGGTATCGCCTCGCTACTTTTTGGCCCGTTCGTGGCAGTCCACCTCAGCAGACTATCCAGTATGATCGACGTTCACCGGATTGCGGACGACGACCAGTGGAACACGTACGTCGAGCGGGCGGCCGGGAGCTCGGCCTTCCACCGCTCGGAGTTCCTGCGAGCGATCGCGACCGAAACCGACACCGACCTCGACCTGCTCGTCGGCAAGAACGGCGAGCACCCGATCGGCATCTTCCCCGTCTTCAGCGGGCGGAAGGGACCGTTCCGCACCGCGTTCTCTCCGCCACCGGAGGCGGGAATCCCGCACCTCGGCCCGGCGACGATGCTCGATCCGAACATCAAGTACCGGAAGGCCGCGAAGCGAACCAAGGAGTTCGTCGAGGCCTGCGTCGAGTGGATCGACGACGAGATCGATCCCCACTACGTCCGGATCGTCCCGAACACGGCGTTCGAGGAGGTCCGGCCGTTCCGCTGGCTGGGCTTCGACCTCACGCCGCGGTTCACCTACGAGCTCGACGTCGACCGCGGAGAAGACGAGCTGCTCCGGTCGTTCTCGCGGGACGCCCGGACCTCGATCCAGGACAGCTACGATCCGCGGTGCGCGGTGACGGACGGCGGCGAGCAGTTGCTCGGCGAGGGTGAGAGCGAGAACGCCGATGCGGGCGAAGACGGGAACGCCGACGCGGGGAAGAGCGCCGACGTCGAGGAACTCGGGCCGGGCTACGCGATAGAGACCGGCGGCGTCGAGACGGTGGAGTACCTCTCGAATCGCCTCCAGGAGCGCTTCGCCGAGCAGGGCGAGACGTTCCCCCTCTCGACCGAGTTCCTCCGGACCGTCTACGAGGAGCTCCCCGACGGAACCGTCGAGGCCTACGAGTTCCGCGTCGACGGGGAGCCCGTCTCGGGCCGGATTTCGCTCCACCACGGCGGCCGACTGACCTTCTGGCAGGGCGTCCCCAAGCCGACCGCGGACGTCGACCTGCCGATCAACGACCTCGTAAACTGGCACTCGATGCGGGACGCTCGCGAGCGCGACTGCGAGGTGGCCGAGCTGTCGGGTGCGAACATCCGGCGCCTCTGGGACTACAAGGCGAAGTTCAACCCCGAACTCGCCACCTACCACATCCTGGAGCGGACGTCGCCGACGGCGGCGCCGGCGCTGAAGGCCTACAAGTGGTGGAACTCCTGATGGTCCGTCACTGCTCGAGGCGCACGGCATCGGTCGTCGCGGCGTCGTCCGTCGCAGAACCGACCGACGCCCGCGTCCACCGTTCGCGATGAACGTACTCCAGCTGACGACGAAGGCCGAGGCGACGTACGTGACCAATCAGGTCCGGGCGCTCGCCGACCTCGGCGTCGAGAGCGACGTCGTCGAGGTCCCGAACGGATCGGGGTCCGACGGCCGGAGCCCGCTCGATTACGTGCGATTCTGCCGGGTGGTGAGAGACGAGCTGTCGGCGGATCACGACCTCGTCCACGCCAACTTCGGGCTCACGATCCCGGGTGCGATAGCCCAGCGACGCGTCCCCGTCGTGACGAGCCTCGTCGGGACCGACCTGATGGGACGGTACGGCGGGGCCACGAAGCAACTGACGCGCTTTTGCGACGAGGTCATCGTCGTCAACGAGCGGATGCGCGAGCTCCTGCCCGGCGACGCCCACGTCATCCCGTACGGCATCGACGTCGAGATGTTCCGACCGACGGATCGGGCCGCGGCCCGGGAGGAGGTCGGCTGGCCGATGGACCGCCACTGCGTCCTGTTCCCCTACAATACCGAGCGACCGGTCAAGAACTACCCGCTCGCGAAACGGGTGGTCGAGGCGGCCTCCGAGCGGCTGGGCGAGAAGATCGAGCTGCGGACGATCACGGGCCTCGACTACGCGGTGATCCCCACCTACATGAACGCCGCGGACGCCCTCCTGTTGACCTCTCACCGAGAGGGCTCGCCGAGCACCGTCAAGGAGGCGCTGGCGTGTAACACGCCCGTCGTCTCGACGCCCGTCGGCGACGTCCCGGAACGCATCTCCGGGGTCGAACACAGCGCGACGGGCGAGTCGGTCGACGAACTGGCAGCGGCCCTGTGCGACGCGGTGACCGCGGACGGACGACCGAACGGTCGGGACGCCGTCCGTGACGTGAGCCTCGAGCGCATGGGAGGACGAATTCTCGACGTCTACGAGCGCGCGGTCGAAGGCGAGGCGCCTACCGTCGACGGGTCGATCCGGCGGGCTTCGGCAGACTGACTCTCGGCTTCGGCGGACTGGCCCTCGGCCTCGGCAGTCTGACTCTCGGTCGACTGAAGCGTTCTCGAGCAGAACCCGGGGAGTCGACGCCACGATAAACTCGTATCGACGGTGCGGTCCCGGAAGGCGCACGTCTCTCCATCCGAGGGGTCGCCGACGATAACGGGGACGCTCGGCTACGCGATCCGTCGGTCCCGCCGCGAAGAAAACGAACGGGGATCGTTACCGTCGGCGGGCGAGGAACAGCGCCACGAAGATGGCCGTCACGGCGACGGCGACGCCGAAGCCGGGCAACTGATCCATCGCGCCCGCGGCGTCGGACACGGTCACGTCCGCGGTCACGCCGCCGGCCGATACCGTCACGTCGCCCGCCTCGTCGAACTCGACGGTCGACGTAACGGTCGCGGTTTCGCCGCTTTCGAGGGTCAGTTCGTGCTCGTCGACGACCTCGCCGTCGACCTCGATCGGGACGGTGACGGTTTCGTTGTGAACGCCGTCGTTCGAGACCGTCGCAGTCACGTCGGTCGAATTGCCGGCGTCGACCGTCTCGTCGACGTCGAGGTCGGTGACGACCGTACACCCTCCGGAACGAATCTCGATCGATTGGTGCAAGTCGAGCGAGGTCCGCTCGGGTTCGTGCTCCGGGGCCGAGAGGACTTGCCAGTCGTCCACCTCCCCGTCGTAGACCTGGAAGTCGGCAAATTCGTTGAACGCCGGCGAAATCTCGATGGCGAACTCGTCGTCGAGGCCGCCGTTGAACGCGCCGCCGTCGGTTCGCGCTTCGCTCCAGACCCAGGTGATGCGACTCGACGTGGCGCTGTGATCCCACTCCGCGTCCGCGCCGTCGTAGTTGTCGTCCTCGACGACCCACTCACCGTCCTGGGGGAGCCCGTCGATCTGGAAGGTCGCGGCACCGCCGTCGGTGAAGCCGTCGTAGCGATCGTGGACGATCACGAGGCTGAGTCCGTCGCTTCCTTCGTGGAGGTAGAGGATGCTCGTATCGTCCTCCTGGAGGTGGGTGGTGCCGTGTGAGCTGTACGTGTACGACTGCGGGGTGGTGTTCGGGTTCCGATAGTCGTAGTGGTCCTCGGCGGTCTGGCCGCCGTCACCCATCGGTTCGATCTGGATGCAGCGATCACCCTGGACCACCGAGTAGCGGTCCTCGTCGTGATCGTCGAGGCTCGTCGCGGACGCGTCGGCCGCGGTCGCCGACCCGCCGGCTGACGTGCCGAGCGCGAGGAGGGCGAGGAGCCCGATGGCGGCGAGTGCCGACACCGCCACGAGCCCGGTCGTTCGATTGATGCGGATCATGCGTTGCCATCGTGAGCACCGCCTCCCGTCGGTTTGTTATGACAGACATTCGGTGCGGTAACGACGTTCTACCTTCCGTCAGGAAAGCGGTCGCAAGGTAGCAGAGTCACGAGAATTCCACCGTACGGATCTCGTGAACGTTCTGGCGAGCTCGTCGGGACCCCGACCGGTCAGGGACCGGTCGGCGGGGCGGCGAGTGAGCGAACTCGTCGGCGTCTCGACGATCGGGAGGGACCGACGGACGGCCGGATTTCGCGAGCCGATCCGGCGCGGCACGCGGTTCGATCGCGGACGTCGGCGCACAGCGGTATCGAAATGGAACGCCGGTCGCGTCCCGCGCACACGGGTCGACTCCGCGATCGCCGGGGCGGCGTCGACCGTCTCACCCGTTCACCCGCACGTATCGGCCGATTCGTCAACAGGTCGAAGCAGATCGATCCGTCACTCGGCTCGAGTTCCCTCAATCGTCCGCCTGGTCGACGTCGACCCACAGGTGCGCGTAGCGGTACGCGTTCTCGGTCGTCGGCGTCTCGGGCACCTCGCCGTCCTCGTAGAGGAGGAAGGCGATTCGCACCTCCCCGTCCTCGGCGGTCGGCTCGAACGTCCGGTCGCCGTAGACGGTCGAGTCGTCGTTCACGCGGTAGTCGAGTCGGTGGATCTCCTCGCGCTCGACGACCTGGCCGTTCTCGACCCGCTGTTGTTGGGCGACGAGCGTGTACTCCATCGACTCGCCCTCCTGATTCTCGACCGCGACGGTGAGGGGGATCCCCTCGCCCGGCTCGATCTCGTCGGGGTAGCCCGCCGCGACGAGGTCGCCCGCCTCGTCTTCGGTCAACAGCTGGAGCGTCGTGTACTCCTCGCCGTCCTGGGGCGCCATAAACGCGTAACCGCCGGTCAGGAGTGCGAGCAGGACGCTGCCGGCGAGAGCCAGGTTGACCGCCGTCTGCAGCGGCGCGTTGCCGGGGAAGAGCCAGCGCCGGAAGGCCCCCGAACGGTCGGCCGCCTCGATCCGGTAGCGCTGGTGTGGCGGGACGCGCGACCGACGAACGGCGGCGAAGACGGTGAAGACGAGCACGAACCCGCTCACGGCGGCGACGACGATTTGCGGAGCGAACGATCCGGCCGTCGCGATCACCAGTCCCATCATCGGCAACAGGGCGACGCTCAGGCCGAACGAGAGCGCGACCCGTTCGACGTCGGTCAGGTTCCCCGACGCGACGCGCAACCCGGACTCGGCGTCGAGCGCGGTCGAGCGCGGATACAGCAGCGAGATGACCGCGTAGCCGGGCGCGAAAAACAGCAGCGGGAGGCCGAATACCGCCCGGACCACCGGAGACGCCGGATCCCACGCTACCAACACCAGTACTGACGAGAGGGCGAACGCGCCGACGCCGACCAGGTCGATCGGGGCGCCTTCGTTCGACCGGTGGGCGGTCGCGGTCGACGTTGCGGTCCCTTCTGACGGTTCCGTCATCTGTTGATTCTGGGTCACGATCCGTACGGGGTTTGTTAATACACGGATACCGACCGGTCCCGGGGCGCGAGCGAGCGAGAGGCTCCGGGGACGAGAGCCGATCCGTCCCTGAGAAGCGGACGGCTAACTCGGCCGTCGGACGGACGTCGGGGGAATCGCGGTCCGATTCCGCCCGGCCACACCCGCCGGAAACGGGCCGATTACAAAGCGTATCCTTCACCACCACTGACCTATGAGGACGCGATCAACTCGTAGCGGACGCGTATCGCGACGCGGCCGGGGACCGATCGGCCGGGCGCGCATCAGCCACGGCGGGGTGGAATACGCCCGATCGAGCGGCCGGGCCCACACCAGCCACGGCGGGGTGGGCCCCGGCCAGCGCAACCGCCGCACGCGATCGACCACCGTCCGGGGTGAGGACCCGTGGTAGACGTCTCGATCGCCGACGAGGACGACCTCGCGCGCTGGAACGACTACGTCGCCCGCTCCCCGCAGGGTACGCTCTTCCACGAGTACGAGGCCCTCGAGACGCTGGCCGACCACGCGGGCGCCACGCTGCACCCGCTGATCGGCTACAAGGGCCAGGAGCCGGTCGGCCTCTTCCCGGTCTTCGAGGTCAGGAAGGGTCCCGTGACGACCGTCTTTTCGCCGCCGCCCCGCCTCCGGGTTCCCTACCAGGGGCCGGCGTACCTGAACGTGGAGAAACTCAAACAGCGCAAGCGCGAGAAGCGCCGCGAGCGGTTCGTCGACGGCTGCTTCGACCGGATCGAGGCCGAACTCTCCCCGAGGTACGCCCACGTGCGGACGGGGCCGGCGTTCCCCGACGCCCGGCCGTTCAAGTGGCGCGAGTACGACGTCACGCCGGAGTACACCTACCACGTCGACCTGGAGCGAGGGGAGCAGGAACTCCTGGACTCGTTCAGCGGAGACGGCCGCCGCAACGTCACCAACACGCCCGAGGACGCCTACGAGATCGCGGAGGGTGGCGACGACGAGGTCCGCGCGATCCTCGACCAGGTTCGCCACCGGTACGAGTCCCAGGGCGTCGACTTCCACGTCCCGGCCGCGTTCGTCGTCGACCTCCGCGAGCGGATCGAGGACGGACACGTCCGCCCGTTCGTCTGTCGCGTCGACGGCGAGATCGTCGGCGGCATCCTGGCGCTCGAATACGGTGACACCATCGGCCGCTGGATGGGCGGCGTGCGCACGGATCGCGAGGTGGACGTGCCGACGAACGACCTGCTCGACTGGGCGGTGATGAGCGACGCCCGCGAGCGCGGGCTGTCGACCTACGACCTCGTCGGCGGCGAGACCCGGCGGATCAACCGGTACAAGGCGAAGTTCAACCCGGACGTCCACCACTACTACAGCGTCGAGCGCGGCTCCTGGGGGATGCGGACCCTCGCGCACCTCTACAACAGCGTGAAGTGACGGCCGACGGTCCGGTTCGTCCCATCCCGCCGCGAGTTAGCGGGGCCGTAACGGGCCGAAAGCGCCGCCAGCGGGGGCGCAACGGCCCGAACGGGATGTTAGCCGACGAGTACCGGTCCGAACACGTATCATAACCAAGGTAATTCACGGACGGGAACCATCCATGAGATCCGACTCCGGTCTGCGAACGCTCCTCGTGGGGGTCGACGCCGCCTGCGAGCGGGTGCTCGCGCCCATGATCGCGGACGACGAGCTCCCCGTCCTCGCCTCGATCCTCGAGAACGGCGCGAGCGGTCCGCTCGAGTCCCAGCTCCCGCCGTGGACGGCGAGCGCGTGGCCGTCGCTGTACACGGGGATGAACCCCGGCAAGCACGGCGTCTTCAGCTTCTGTTCGTTCGAGGGCTACGACTGGGACGTCGTCAACGCGACGGACGTCCGCGAGCGGTCGCTCTGGGAGCTGTGCGACCGTCACGGCATGCGCAGCGTGGTGGTGAACGTCCCCGTCACGCACCCGCCGCGGCCGTTCGACGGCGCCCTGATCCCCGGCTACACCGCCCCGGAGGACCCCGAGTGTCACCCGCCGGGCCTGCTCGAGGACGTCCGGAACGAGATCGGCGACTACCGCGTCTACCCGGCCGGCGACTCGGCGGCCGAGTACCGCGCCGCCGTTCGCTCGCGCGGCGAGGCGTTTCGCTACCTCACCGACCGGTTCGACCCCCACTTCGGCTTCCTCGAGTTCCAGGCGACGGACACGATCTTCCACGAGCGACCCGACGACGAGGGCACCATCCGGGCGATCTACCGGGAGGTCGACCGCCAGCTCGACGAGACGATCGCCGAGTGCGACCCGGCCGCGGTCGTCCTCGCGAGCGATCACGGGATGGGACCCTACGAGGGATACGAGTTCCGCGTCAACGACTTCCTGCGCGAGGAGGGCCACGTCGAGACGGTTCGGGGCGGCCGCGGCATGCCCACCTGGTCCCGGGTGCGCGACTCGAATCTCAAGGAGGGCGACGAGGAGACGACGCGCGAGCGGGGCGCGGGCGAGCGCGCCGTCGCGGCGCTCGCCTCGGTCGGGCTGACGAGCCAGCGGATCGGCGCCGCCCTGGAGCGGGTCGGCCTCGCCGACGCCGTCGCCCGCCGGGTACCCGACGCCCTCGTCAGCGCCGGGACCGAGCAGGTCGACTTCCCCCAGTCGGCGGCCTACATGCGCTCGCGGATCGAACTCGGCGTCCGCATCAACCTCGAGGGCAGAGAGCCCGACGGCACGGTTCCCGCGGACGACTACGACCGGGTCCGCGAGTCGCTGATCGAGACGCTGGGAGCGGTCGAGACGCCCGACGGCGAGCCCGTCTTCGAGACCGTCGGTCCGCGCGAGGACTTCTTCGAGGGGCCGGAGTGCCACCGCGCGGTCGACGTCGTCACCGTCCCCGCCGACTTCGAGCACTTCCTCTCGACGACGCTGCGCGGCGAGCGATTCGGCCCGCCGACGGAGCCGTGGAACCACAAGCGCCACGGCATCGTCGCCGCGGTCGGCGCGGGCGTCGATCCCGACGCGGGCGTCGGCGACGCCCACCTCCTGGACGTCGCGCCGACGGTGCTCTCGACCCTCGGGATCCCCGCGGACGAGCGCATGGACGGCGAGGCGCTCCCGTGCGTCGAGCTCGAGGGAAGCCGGCGGTATCCCCGCTTCGAGAACGAGCGATCGGCCGAGACGGCGGACGAGGCCGTCGCGGAGCGGCTGGCGAACCTCGGCTACATCGAGTGACGGGACACGGCGGCGGCGATTCGCGTGCTGGAGTCGGTCCCGTCGAATGCGTGCGCGAGCGTTATTGTCAAAACGTATAAGAAATCCCGCCCGTGTCGATAGCGTATGGATCGACGAGATTTCGTCGCGACCGGTTCCGGTATCGGATTCGCGGGGCTCGCGGGCTGTACCGGCGTACTCGACGGAGGTGCCGAGGACGACGAATCTAACGACGAGGACGCTCCGACGGACGACGAACCGAACGGCGACGACGTGCCGCCCGACGCGTCGATCGCCGTGGCGGACCAGCGGACGCTCGGCATGACGTTCACGATCGACGGGCTGGAAACCGACGCCGAAACCTCGTTGACGGTCCTCGACGAGGACGGCGACGAGATCGCCGGGACCGGAATCGCGTTCGAGGGTGGCGCCGCCGTCACGGGTCGCGTCGTCGAGTTCTACGACCCGCTGGTCGAAACCGAGGAGATCACGGTCCAGCTCGTCCACGCCGAGCACGGCGTCGTCGCCGAGGCGAGCGCCGAACTCGAGGTCGTCGAGGAGGTTCCCGCGGATCTCGAGCGCGGCGAGGTAACTGCGATCGAGGCCGACCCCGAGCTCGGCTTCGAGTACCCCTACGTCGTCTACGTCCCGTCGGAGCTCGAGGGGGGCGACGGGCGCCTCCTGGTCGAGCCCAACAACACGGGAACGCCGACCGATACCTTCCCGGAGCACCGGGCGGCCGCGGAGCGGATCGCCGAGAACGGATTCGGCAGACGACTCAGCGACGAGCTGGTCGTCCCGCTGCTGGTTCCCGTCTTCCCCCGGCCGCGGAACGATCCCGTCGACTGGACTCACTACGTCCACGCCCTCGACGCCGAGACGATGGCGATCGAGGAGGGAACGCTGGCTCGGGTCGACCGCCAGCTGCTCAGGATGGTCGATCACGCGCGCTCGCAGCTTCTGGGGCTCTCCTACGACGCGGACGAGCGGATCCTCATGAACGGGTTCTCGGCTTCGGGCAACTTCGTCAATCGGTTCGCCGCGCTCCACCCGGACCGGGTCCGGGCGGTCACCGCGGGCGGGATCAACGGGACGGCGATCCTCCCACGAACCCAGGCGGAGGGTCACGAGCTGCCGTACCCGATCGGCGTCGCCGACGCGGAGTCGCTCACCGGCGAGTCGTTCGACGAAGACGCCTGGACGGACGTCGCCCAGTTCGTCTACATGGGCGGCGAGGACGACAACGACACCATCCCGTACGACGACGCGTGGAGCGACGAGCTGCGCGAAATCGCGCTCGACGTCTACGGCGAGGACATGCAGGACGATCGGATGCCGTACTGCGAATCCGTCTACGACGAGGCCGGCGCGTCGGCCCAGTTTTACGTGTACCCCGAAGCAGGACACACCGTCAGCGGCGAGATGGTCGACGATCTCGTCGCGTTCCTCGAGCGCAACGCGGACCGCGACGCCGGGCTCGAACCGATCGAGCCGTCGACGCCGCTCGCCGCGCTGGTGGAGTTGTCGCTGGCAGAGCCGCCTCGCGACGGCGATACCGACGTCACGGTCGACGTGTTCATCGACGACGAGGCGTCGCTCGACGACGAGAGCGTGACCGTCATGGTGTCGCCCGGAACGACGATCGACTACCAGGACCGGTACGAGGACCTCGGGGACCGCGATCGCAGCTTCTACGAGAGCACGGACGAAACGCGGACGGTGGCGCTGGACGACTCCGCGGACGGCGTCCCCCTGGAGTCGGGTGAGAAGATCACGATCGCCCTCGTCCTGGGAAGCGAGCTCGCGACGGTGACGACCACGGTCGAGTGAGCGGCGACGGCGCGGACCCGCGCTCGAGTGAGCGGCGACGATCGATTCGTCCGCACGCCGCCTGGCGGCGGTCTATTCGTCCGCTCGGTTCTCCTTGATCTCCTGGAGCTGGCCGAGGAGTTCGTCGGTCGAGCTGTCGGACTCGACGGAGACCTCGCCGCGGTACTCGTGTTCGTGGACGTTCACGGCGGCGTCCTCGCCGTCGTCGTCTCGGTCGACATCCTGGCGCTCCTGTTCCGACTCGTCGTAGCTACCAAAACCCATAGCCTTATGAGCGATCGCCCGCCGGAAAGGTCCACCGATGTGGAGCGGCCGACGGCCGCGGGTCGTGCCGGGACCGAAATAGATGGTAGCGGCCCCGAATCGCCGCTCGACCGCTCGCCA
>SKSS01000049.1 GCA_007122875.1 Salinarchaeum sp.
ACGTTCTCGATCTCCTCGACGGACGGGGCGTGTTCGCCGTCGAGCTGTTTCAGGCCGGTGAGGAGGTGCTAGTCAACGAGATCGCACCCCGTCCGCACAACTCCGGCCACTGGACGATCGAAGGGGCCGTCACCTCGCAGTTCGAGAATCACGTCCGCGCCGTGACCGGCCGGCCGCTGGGATCGACGGAGCTTCGAGCGCCGGCGGTCACGACGAACCTCCTTGGCGACGTGTCCGAACCGACCGAGGCGCGGCTGGCCGGGGCGGACGAGATTCTTTCGACGCCCTGCGCGCACCTCCATTGGTACGGCAAGCGCGAGGTTCGACCGCTCCGGAAGATGGGTCACGTGACGCTCACGCGGGAGTGGGACGACACCGAGAGCCTGCTCGCCGAGGCGCGACGGCTGCGGGACTCGGTGACGTTTCGGTCGTGATCGGTGACCTACCGGTCCGAACGGCATCGACCGCCTGACCTCAGCCGATTATCGTCTGACTGATACTACACGTCAGGATCATTACGCGTTGCTGTTGTTCGGGGACACGGAAGCGTCGCTCGACGTGATCCCCGAACAGCGAGCGCTGGTTCGGTCCGGTTCCGACGGGACCGCGGACATCGAGTGAAACCCGCCCCTTTCTTGACGAACCGTGCGGAATCCCCACGCAATGACCGACGAACTCGACGCGCTGATCGCCGATCTGCGCGCGGAGGCCGATCGCGACCGACCGACCGAGGAGACGCCCGAGATCGGGATCGTGATGGGCAGCGATTCGGACCTCGACGTGATGATGGGAACCGACGAGAAGCCGGGGGCGTACGACGCCCTGACCGAACTCGGCTTCGCGGAGGTGACCGACTACGACGATCCACCGGAGTCCCGGTTCACCTTCGAGACGTACGTCGTCTCCGCACACCGAACGCCGGACTTGATGTACGCGTACGCGGAGACCGCGGCCGACCGGGGACTCGACGTGATCATCGCAGGTGCGGGCGGAAAGTCCGCGGACCTGCCAAACATGGTCGCGTCGATCGCGTATCCGATCCCCGTCATCGGGGTTCCCGTCCAGGAGAAGTCCGTCGATTCGGTGATCGGGATGCCGTCGGGCGCGCCGATCGTCGCCGTCGACGCCGGGAAGTCCTACAACGCCGCGCTGTCGGCCGTCCAGATCCTCGGTCGGACGCACCGCGAACTGGCCGACCGGCTCGTCGACGGCCACGAGACCCTGCGGGAGTCGGTCGCCGAAACCTCGCGGGCTCTTCACGAACTCGGGACGCCGGGGTTTCGTGACCGACGGACGTAGCGTCACGAATCCCCAACAGGTGGTCGGAGACACGAACGATCGTGAGGGTTCTTCCGCCCACGAGTGGAAGAATCAACCCTTATGTGCCAGCGCTTCCAACCGGCGAGCCATAGGGAGTACTCCGAATGACGAGTTCATGGATCGCTATTGGAATGCTGGGCGTGGTCGCGCTGTTGATCCCACTCGGGATGATCGTGGTCTCCAGCCTGCTGCGTCCGAGCGTTCCGGAACCCAACAAACGCGCCACCTACGAGAGCGGCGAGGTCCCCACGGGCACGACGAAGATCCGCTTCAACATCCAGTACTACATGGTCGCACTGCTGTTCGTGGTGTTCGACGTGGAGACCGTGCTCATCTTCCCCTGGGCGGTGATGTACCGCGGGGCATTAGAGGAAGGCGTCCCGCTGTCACAGGCGCTGGGGCCGATGTTGCTGTTCATCGGGATTCTCGTGATCGGTCTCGTCTGGGCGTGGCGCCAGGGTGCGGTCTCGTGGGTCGAGAGCCCGCGGGCCGAGCGCAAGGGACGGGAGGTACGGTGACCAATGAGTAGCGACAACCCACGCGACGCGATCGTCGAGAGCACAGCGCCGCTGACCGACACCCGCGACGCAAGGATGGGAGCGGGGGCCGACGACCGGTTCAACTCGCCGCTTCGGGAGGCGTTCGGCACCCAGCCGTTCATCCTCACGAAGTTCGATAAGTTCATGAACTGGGTGCGGGGGTCGTCGATGTTCCTGCTCCAGTTCGGGATCGCCTGCTGTAGCATCGAGATGATGCACACCTTCGGCGTCAAACACGACGTTGACCGGTTCGGTGCCGGGGTTCCGCGAGCGTCCCCGCGACAGGCTGACTGTATCATCGTCCCGGGGACGATCGTTTCGAAGTTCGCCCCCCGGATGAAGCGCGTCTACGACCAGATGCCCGAGCCGAAGTTCGTCGTCGGGATGGGCTCGTGTACGATCTCCGGCGGGCCGTTCCAGGAGGGCTACAACGTCGTGAAGGGAGCCGAGGAGGTCATCCCGGTCGACATCCACGTCCCCGGCTGTCCGCCCCGTCCCGAAGCGTTGGTCTACGGCATCGCGAAGTTACAGGAGCGGGTGGCCAACGGCGAGTCCTCGCCGGTCGTCGTCAAGCCGTACGAACTCGAACAGTTCGGCGACCTCGACCGCGACGAACTCGTCGAGAAACTCGCCGACGAGATCGACGAGGAGACGCTCGTGATGCGATACAACTGGGCTGATTCACCATGAGCGCGGATGAGGAACTCGTCGAGACCACGGTAGGATCGGACCTCGACGCGGACGGAATCGCGGCGTTGCTGGGGGAGGCGGTTCTCGACCGCGAGGAGCATCTGAACGCGCCGGGGTTCGTGATCCGTCCGGACGCCGTCCAGGAGGTGTTGACGAAACTCCGTGACGAGGCGGGGTTCGATCACCTCTCGTGTGTCACCGCCCAGCAGTATACCGACCGCTACGAGTCGATCTACCACCTCACCTCCTACGATGACCGCCAGCGCGAGGTGAGCGTGGTCGTGCCGACCGATCCTGAACGGCCGGTTTCCCAGAGCGCCGAGCCGGTGTTTCGAACCGCGGATTGGCACGAGCGCGAAGCCTACGATCTCGTGGGCATCGAGTACGAGGGCCATCCTGACCTCCGGCGTATCCTGCTTCCCCAGACGTGGCAGGGCCACCCTCTTTCGCTCGAGTACCATCAGGACAAGCCACAGATCGTCACGCTCGACGCCCACAAGAACCCGCTCGAAGCCGACCACCGTGGGAATTCGGAGACGATGTTTCTCAACATCGGGCCGCATCATCCGGCGACCCACGGAGTGCTTCACCTGAAGGCGGTGCTCGACGGCGAGCAAGTGGCGGACGTCGAACCCGACATCGGCTACCTCCACCGCTGTGAGGAGCAGATGTGTCAGGCCGGCACCTACCGCCACCAGATCATGCCGTATCCCGACCGGTGGGATTACATCTCGGCCGGCTTGCTCAACGAGTGGGCGTACGCGCGTGCCGCGGAGGACCTCGCCGATCTGGAGGTCCCCGAGTACGCACAGGTAATCCGAACGATGTCCGCCGAGCTGTGCCGGATCGCCTCGCACCTGCTGGCGATGGGAACGTTCGCGCTGGACGTCAACGGTGACTTCACGGCCGCGTTCATGTACGCAATTACCGACCGTGAGCGCGTCCAGGACATCTTAGAGGACCTCACCGGCCAGCGGATGATGTTCAACTACTTCCGGCTGGGCGGGGTCGCGTGGGATCTTCCCGAACCCCGCGAGGAGTTCTTCGGAAAGATCCGGGACTTCCTCGATCACCTCCCCGGAGCCGCCGAGGAGTACCACAATCTCATCACGCGAAACGAGGTGTTTCAGCTTCGGTGTGTCGACACCGGCTACCTCTCGCCGGAGGTGGCGAAGTCCTACGGCTGTACGGGGGCGGTTGCCCGTGCGTCCGGGATCGACTACGACCTCCGACGGGACGACCCGTACGGCTACTACGACGAACTCGACTGGGAGGTCATCACCGAGGACGGCTGTGACAATTACGCCCGTCTGCTCGTCAGAATGCGTGAAGTCGAACAGTCCGCGCGGATCATCGAACAGTGCGTCGACCTCCTCGAAGACTGGCCCGAAGACGACCGTGAGATCCAGTCGAACGTGCCGCGGACGCTCAAACCCGACGAGGACGCCGAGATCTACCGGGCGGTCGAGGGGGCGAAGGGCGAACTCGGGATCTACATTCGCTCTGACGGCACGGACAAACCCGCCCGATTCAAGATCCGAAGCCCGTGCTTTTCGAACCTGCAGGCGCTCCCGGCGATCGCTGAGGGCGAGTACATCCCCGACCTGATCGCCGCTCTCGGGAGCCTCGACATCGTTCTCGGGGAGGTGGACCGATGACGCCGACGTTCACGCCGCTTCAGAACGACGCCGTGTTACTTCCGGAACGGCTGGTTGACCTGCTCGGCCTCGGCGAGTTCGGCGTGGCCGGAGAGGTCGTCGCCGCGTTTCTCGGCGCGTTTCTCGTCGCCAACCTGATGATGGCGATGACGGGCGTCGCCGGGCCGTGGGCGAAGCGGAAGATCACGGCGGCGTTCACCGACCGGATCGCGGTCAACCGGGTCGGCCCGTTCGGGCTGTTGATCATCGTCGCCGACGCGGTGCGACTGCTCTCGAAGGAGCTAATCATTCCCGACGGCGTGGATCGACCGGCGTGGGACCTCGCGCCGATTCTCATCGCCTCGACGGCGCTGTTGGGCTTCGCCGTCATCCCGATGGGAAGCGGCATCCACCTCGCCGATCCTGAGGTGGGACTCGTGTTCGTGTTCGCGGTGGCGTCGATGACGAGCGTCGGGCTGGTGATGGCCGGTTACGCCTCGAACAACAAGTACTCGTTCCTGGGCGGGATGCGGGCGGTGGCCCAGAACCTCGCCTACGAGATTCCGTTGATCGTCGTCGCGGTGTCGGTCGTCATCTTCGCAGGAACGTTGCAGATGAGCGAGATCGTCGCCGCACAGGCCGAGCCGTTGCTCGTGATCGCGGGCGTGACGATCCCGGCGTGGTACGCGTTTGTAAACCCGTTCGCGTTCGTGCTGTTCGTGGCGGCGAACATGATGGAGATCGGCCGGAACCCGTTCGACACGCCCGAAGCGCCGACGGAGATCGTCGCGGGCTACCAGACGGAGTACTCCTCGGTGTACTTCGTGTTGGTGTTCCTCGGCGAGTTCCTGCACATCTTCCTTGGCGGAGCGATCATCGCGACGCTCTTTCTGGGCGGACCGGCCGGCCCGGTGTTGCCGGGAATCGTCTGGTTCCTCATCAAGATCTGGGCGGTGTTCCTGTTCACTCAGTGGCTCCGCTCTGCGCTGCCGCGGTTCCGGATCGACCAACTGATCGAAGTCGGCTGGAAGGGCCTGTTGGTGCTCTCGTTCGCCAACCTGATCCTGACGGCCATCATCGTGGGAGTGATCGCGTAAACCCATGATTGGAGTACTCAAATCGATGGCGACGACGATGAAGCACGCTCTCGACGGCAACACGTTCACCGTCGAGTACCCCGACG
Source organism: Salinarchaeum sp. (assembly GCA_007122875.1). Classification (GTDB taxonomy): domain Archaea; phylum Halobacteriota; class Halobacteria; order Halobacteriales; family QS-1-68-20; genus QS-1-68-20. The sequence continues at coordinate 5,370 of SKSS01000049.1, forward strand.
TGGAGCCGGAGGTCAGCCCCCGGTTCCGCGGCGTACACAAGTTCAGCCAGGAGCGGTGCATCTGGTGTCGGCAGTGCGAGAACGTCTGTCCGAACGACACGATCCAGATCGTCACCGACGACATGCGCAACGGCGAGCAGTACAACCTCCACATCGGCCAGTGTGTCTACTGCCGGCTGTGTGAGGAGGTCTGTCCCGTCGACGCCATCTTGCTCACCCAGAACTTCGAGTTCCTGGGGGACACCAAAGACGACCTGGTGTACAACAAAGAACAGCTGATGAACGTCCCCTGGTACAAGGACATCGACCCGCTCGAATCGCGCGAACCGGACCGAAGCGCGTGGATCGGCGAGGGCGAAGGCGAGGTCGATTACCAGTAGCGTCGTTGACGCACCCATCTCGAAATCTTGAAAGGGTGCCCAAAACGACTCATACACACACGATACGGCATGGCCTACCTAGAGCTGCTCGCGTTCGGGCTGTTTGCCCTGGTCACCCTCTCGAGCAGTGCCGGCGTCGTCCTCGTCGAGGACATCTGGCACGCCGCACTGCTGCTTGGGGTGGCGTTGACGAGCGTCGCGGTACACTACGTGATGCTTCAGGCCGAGTTCCTGGCGGTCATTCAGGTGCTCGTGTACATCGGGGGCGTCCTGATCCTGATCACGTTCGCCGTGATGCTCACACGGGAAGGGCGAGAGGAATCGGAGGTGGCGACCACATGAGGTCCGGTGTCGCTCCGGAGGCGATCGCCACATGAGCATCAGCGGCGATCCGGAGGCGGACTGGCCGTCCTGGCGGGTCGGATCACACCTACTCCCAGGGATCATCGCCGTCGCGCTGTTCGGCGTTCTGGCGGTGATCGTGCTGGGAACGCCGTTCGGGAGTCCGGCTGGATTCCCCGACGACGTCAGCATCGTCGAGCACATCGGCTATGCGCTGTTCAACATCGACCTCGGGGACGCTGACCTCCGCGGGGAGAGCTTCCTCGTGGCGTTTCTCGTGATCGCGCTCGTCCTTGACGCCGCGCTCGAGGGGTCGATCATGCTCGCCGAGCGCGACGACTACGCGGGCGGCACCGTCGAGGAGCCCCGCCAGCCCGTCGACGGGCCGGCCGAGGCCGATGGGGGTGAGACCGAATGACGGTCCCAATCGAGTACTACGTCCTGCTTTCGGCCGGGATGTTCTGCATCGGGCTGTTCGGCATCCTCACCCGACGGAACGCGCTGATGTTCCTGATGTCGGTCGAACTGATGCTCAACGCCGCGAACATCAATCTGATCGCGTTCGCGCTGCTGCACGGCAACTTGACCGGTCAGACGTTCGCGCTGTTCGTGATCGCGCTGGCCGCCGCCGAGGTGGCGATCGGCATCGGGATCATCCTGGGACTGAACCGCAACTTCGGTGACGTGGACGTGACCGAGGCAACGACGATGAGGTGGTAAGATGGCCGCGTTCGACTTCGCACCCGCGATCGCCCTGTTGCCGTTCGTATCGTTCCTGATCGCGCTCACGGTCGGGAAACACCTCCCCAAGAAGGGGGCGCTCCCCGGCATCGCCGCGACCGCCGGAGCGTTGCTGCTGTCGATCTGGGCGGTGGTCGCCGTCGCCGGCGGCGAGTATCACCACGCGGTGCTCTACGAGTGGGTCGCCGCCGAAGAGGCGCTGTCGTTTCACTTCGGCATCCTGATCGACCCGCTCTCGGCGATGATGCTCGTCATCGTCTCGCTGATCGCGTTTCTCGTCCACGTCTTCTCGCTGGGCTATATGAACGACGAGGGTGAGATCGGTCTTCCCCGGTACTACGCCGGGCTGGGGCTGTTCACCTTCAGCATGCTCGCGTTCGTCTACGCCGACAACCTGCTGATGGCGTTCATGTTCTTCGAGCTTGTGGGGCTGTGTTCGTTCCTCCTGATCGGCTTCTGGTTCCGCGAGCGCGCGCCGCCGAGCGCCGCGAAGAAGGCGTTTCTGGTCACTCGCTTCGGTGACTACTTCTTCCTGATCGGCGTCGTCGGCGTGTTCGCGACGTTCGGAACGGGAATGTTCGCCTCCGTGAACGGCTTCGAGTCGTTCCCTGAACTCGCCGAGGCCGCTCTCGCGGGCGAAGCCGACGTGAACACGTTCGGCTTCGCAGCCGAGACGTGGTTCTCGATCCTTGGGTTGCTGGTGCTGGGCGGCGTGATCGGCAAGTCCGCACAGTTCCCGCTGCACACCTGGCTGCCCGACGCGATGGAGGGTCCCACGCCGGTGTCGGCGCTCATCCACGCGGCGACGATGGTTGCGGCGGGCGTCTACCTCGTCGCCCGGATGTACGGGTTCTACGCGCTCTCGCCGACGCTGCTGGCGATCATCGCGTTCGTCGGGGGATTCACCGCGCTGTTCGCCGCGACGATGGGCGTCGTCAAAAACGACGTCAAGCAGGTGCTCGCCTACTCGACGATCAGCCAGTACGGCTACATGATGGTCGCGCTGGGAGTCGGTGCGTACGTGGCTGCGACCTTCCATCTGATGACTCACGCCTTCTTCAAGGCGCTGTTGTTCCTCGGCGCTGGCGCGGTCATCATCGCGACCCACCACGAGCAGAACATGTGGAAGATGGGCGGACTCAAAGATCGGCTGCCGGTCACGTACTGGACGTTCCTCGTCGGATCACTCGCGCTCGCCGGGATCCTTCCGTTCTCCGGCTTCTGGAGCAAGGACGAGGTGCTCTACGACGCGCTGTTGATCGGCCTGGAGAACCCGATCTTCCTCGGCGCGTACGCGATGGCGCTGTTGGCGGTGTTCTTCACCGGCTTCTATACGTTCCGGATGGTGTTGCTCACCTTCCACGGTGAGCCACGCTCCGACCATGCCGAGAACGCCCACGCGCTCGGCTGGAACGTGAAGTTCCCGCTGGTCGTGCTGGGCGTGCTCGCCGCCGTGGCCGGCTTCATCAACATGAAGCCGGTCGAGGATCTGACGGGTGCGGAGATCCTCTATCTGGAGTACTGGCTCGACGGCGAGTACGGCGCGGTCGAGGGGCTGACCTACGGCGCGTACAACACGCTCGTCGCTGACGTTTCCGGTCTCGGTGCCGCTGACATCGGGCCGCTGCTCCCCGGGGTGATCGCCCTCGCTGTCGCGGTCGCGGGCGTTGCACTCGCGTGGGTACTGTACAACGACCCCGAACCGGAGGAGCACACCGCCCGACTCGGCGCGGTTCGCGACCTGTGGTACAACAACTACTACCAGGACGAAGCGCAGGTCTGGCTGGCTCGCAACGTCACGCTCCCGCTGTCGCGGCGCGCGGACACGTTCGATCAAGGCGTGATCGACGGCGTCGTCAACGGTGTCGGGAGCGTCAGCCTGACCGGCGGCGACCGGCTCCGGCGGATCCAGACCGGCCTGGTGACCAACTACGCCGCGCTGATCGCGCTGGGACTCGTCGTGTTGCTCGTCGCCTTCGCGGTCGTCGGAGGGTGGTTCTAAATGATGATCGAAGCGCTCATCGCGGTCGCACTGATCGGCTCGCTGGTCGTGCTGGCATCGCCCGACAGGTACGCGGCGCAACTGGCGCTGGCGATCAGCCTCATTCCGGTCGCCGGCAGCCTGTGGATGTACTCGGCGTTCGACGGGGCCGGGAACGCCCTGCTCGGCGGCGACATCGCCTTCGAGACCGGTCCCATCACGTGGGTCGAGGTCGGCGACTACGCACTCCAGTGGCACATGGGATTAGACGGCGTCAGCATGCCGCTCGTGGTGCTCACGACGGTGCTCACGACGCTCGCGATCCTCAGCGCCTGGACGCCGATCGACGAGCGCCAGTCGCAGTTCTACGGGCTGATGTTGCTGATGCAGGGCAGCCTGATCGGCGTGTTCGCCGCGCTGGATTTCTTCGTCTGGTTCGTCTTCTGGGAGGCCGTGCTGGTGCCGATGTACTTCCTCATCGGCGTCTGGGGTGGCCCGCGCCGGAAGTACGCCGCGATCAAGTTCTTCGTCTACACGAACGTCGCCAGCCTGGTGATGTTCATCGGCTTCATCGCGCTGGTGTTCTCACTCGACGTCACGACGTTCGGGCTGCCGGAGATCACGGCCGCACTCGAAGGCACCGGACCGACGCCGCTGGCGACGGCGGCGTTCTTCGCCATGTTCGCCGGTTTCGCGGTGAAGGTGCCGATCGTGCCCGTCCACACCTGGCTGCCGGACGCCCACGTCGAGGCCCCGACGCCGGTGTCGGTGATGCTGGCGGGCGTCCTCCTGAAGATGGGGACGTACGCGCTGCTCCGGTTCAACTTCACGATGTTGCCCGAGGTGGCGATCGAGTACGCGCCGTTCATCGTCGCGCTCGCAGTGCTGAGCGTGATCTACGGCGCACTGCTCGCGCTCGCCCAGCGCGACCTCAAGCGGATCGTCGCGTACTCCTCGATTTCGTCGATGGGATACGTACTGCTCGGATTGGTCGCGTACACCGTCCACGGCGTCGGTGGCGCGACGTTCCAGATGGTCAGCCACGGGCTGATCTCCGGGCTGATGTTCATGACCGTCGGCGTAATCTACAACGCCACCCACACCCGGATGGTCACCGACATGTCCGGGCTGGCCGATAAGATGCCTGTCACGGTCGGCGTGTTCGTCGCGGCCGCGTTCGGCTACATGGGCCTGCCGCTCATGTCCGGCTTCGCCGCCGAGTACTTCGTGTTCGTCGGCTCGTTCCAGTCCGACACCCTGCCGAACCATGGGATGGCACTCGCGACGGCGATCGCGATGTTCGGCATCGTGGTCGTCGCGGGCTACCTGCTGTTCGCGATGCAGCGGACGATGTTCGGGCCGTTCGAGTTGGAGACCGACTACGAGATCGTTCCCGCGCCGGTCCGGGACGTGACGCCGCTGCTCGTCCTGCTCGGACTCGTCATCCTGCTCGGAATCGCGCCCGACCTCATCTACGAGATGATCCGGGACGCCGTCTCCCCGGTGCTGGAGAACGGAGGTGACCTGTGATGCCCGCCGAACAACTCCCCGAGTGGACCGCGCTCGCCCCGGCGTACATCCTCGCCGCGACCGCGATGGTCCTGTTCGTCATCGACAGCATCGATCCCGATTCGGACAACCGCAACCTGCTCGCGGGAACGGCCATCGTCGGCACGCTCGCGTCGGTGGGCGTCGCGACGTGGTTCCTCCTCGCGTGGGGGAGCGGAACGGGACCGGGACCGACGATCACCCTGTTCGGCGAGGCGGTCGTCGTCGACGGCACGAGCCTGTTCTTTACGGTCATCGTCACGACCGTGACGGCGCTCGTCCTGCTCGCAAGCTATGATTACCTCGCCGACGATCCGCATCAGGCGGAGTACTACTCGCTGATCATCCTCGCGGCGACCGGGATGGTGCTGATGGCGTCGTCGAACTCGCTGGCGACCGTGTTCGTCAGCCTCGAACTCGCGAGCCTCCCGTCCTACGCGCTGGTGTCGATCCTCAAGCGCAACCGGGGGAGCTCCGAGGCCGGCCTGAAGTACTTCCTGATCGGCGCGCTTTCGAGTGCGATCTTCGTCTACGGGATCAGCCTCGTCTACGGCGCGACCGGATCGCTGATCCTCTCGGACGTGGCGGCCGCACTCGACGAGGGGGCAGACGGCTTCGAAGGGCTGCTCGGGGTCGGCGTGGTGATGCTGATCGGTGGCTTCGCGTTCAAGACCGCGAGCGTGCCGTTTCACTTCTGGGCACCCGAGGCGTACGAAGGCGCTCCCGCACCCGTTTCGGCGTTCCTCTCGTCGGCCTCGAAGGCCGCCGGCTTCGTGATCGCATTCCGGGTGTTCGTCGAGGCGTTCCCGCTCGACGTGGTCGCCGCGATGGGCGTCGACTGGGCGCTCATGTTCCAGGTGCTCGCGGTGGTGACGATGATCGTCGGGAACTTCGCGGCGGCCGTCCAGTCGAACGTCAAGCGGATGCTGGCGTACTCGTCGATCGGCCACGCCGGCTACGCGCTGATCGGGCTGGCCGCCATCACGGGCGGTAACCCCGGTCACGACGCCACGGTACTGGGCGCGAGCATGATGCACCTGCTTGTCTACGGCTTCATGAACACCGGTGCGTTCCTGTTCATCGCGCTGGTCGAACACTGGGACGTCGGCCGGACGTTCGACGACTACCGCGGACTGGCCAGAACCGCCCCGTTCGCGTCGCTGGCGATGGCGGTGTTCATGTTCAGCCTCGCCGGCCTGCCGCCGTTCAGCGGGTTCGCGAGCAAGTACGTCCTGTTCCTCGCGGCGATCGGCGCAGGGTACTGGTGGCTCGCCGCCGTGGGTGCGGTGACGAGCGCGCTGTCGCTGTACTACTACTCGCGGGTCGTCAAGGCGCTGTGGCTCGACGATCCGATCGACGGGACGCCCCGCGTGGACTCGTATCCCCGTGGCATCTACGTCGCGATCATCGCCGCGGCCGCGTTGACGGTGCTCGCGCTACCGGCGTTCGGCGTAGGCTTCGACCTGGCCGAGACGGCCGCGACCGCGCTCTTCGAGTAGCGCGGCGACGGCAGGTTTTTATCTCACGTGGTGATTACCCGACGTATGGTATCCCGGCTGGCCCTCGGCACCGGCGCGGTGTCACGCCGAATCGTCGACGCGCTGGCCGGGCGGGCGGGCCCACTCTCGGTGATCGACGACGATGAGGGGCGAGTGGAGACGCTCCGCGAGGAAGGGGTTGACGCCCGAGTGGGCGATCCGGCCGATCCGGGATCGATCGTTGAGACGGGCGTCGACGCGAGCGTGGTGCTGGTCCTCGACGACGACCCGACGCGGAACGTCGACCTGTTACGGGCCGTCCGACGAGCCCTCCCGGAGGCGACCCTGATCGGCTATCACGGCCGGCAGGCGAGTGCACGACAGCGGCGGACGATCGATCGACTGGCGGAGCGGACGATCGATCCAACGGTGGCGACCGCCGACGACGTACTCGATACGGTCGCTGGTCACGAGGGCGACCGAACGATGCGGCTCAGGCGGACGTTGTCGAGCATCGACGGTCAGTTGGCGGTGGTGACCCACGACAACCCGGATCCCGACGCGATCGGGAGTGCGGTGGCGCTGGCAGCGATCGCAAAGCACCTCGGCGTGGAGGCGACACCGTGTTACTTCGGCGAGATCACCCACCAGCAGAACCGCGCGTTCGTCAACGTCCTCGACCTCGATCTCAGGAAGCTGGCGGACAGGAGTGCCATCGACGAGTTCGGCGGCGTGGCGCTCGTCGATCACTCGCGGCCGGGCGTGAACGATCAGCTTTCCGAAGACACGCCGATCGACATCGTGATCGACCATCACCCGCCGAGAGCGCCGATCGCCGCCCGGTACGTCGACCTCCGGAGCGACGTCGGGGCGACGAGTACACTCGTCACCGGCTACGTTCAGCGGTTCGGCGTGCCGGCGGATGGCACCGTCGCCACCGCGTTGCTGTACGGCATTCGCGTGGACACGAAGGAGTTCAGCCGCGAGGTGTCACGGATGGATTTCGACGCCGCGGCGTTTCTGTCACCGCATGCCGATCACGAGGTGCTCGAACGGGTGGAAACGCCCACGATGGCTCCGGATACCCTCGACACGATTGCACGAGCGATCGTCAACCGGCGGCTGAGCGGCAACGTACTCACGTCGTGTGTCGGTACCCTCAACCACCGTGACGCGCTGTCGCAGGCGGTCGATCGGCTGCTCACGATCGAGGACGTCACCACAGCGCTGGTCTACGGGATCAGCGACGAGGTCGTGTACGTCTCGGCGCGGGCACGCGGGACGGACGTAGACATCGGCGAGACGCTTCGAACGGCGTTCGACCGGATCGGGAGCGCCGGCGGACACGTCGACATGGCGGGCGCACAGATCCCGATCGGGGCGATCGTCGAGGAGGACGCGGACGAATCGACCCAAGCGATCGTCGAGGAGGTGATCACTGACCGGTTCTACGAGGCCTTCCAGTCGCGGCCCCCGGAAATCGTGGAGTACGACGGGATTGGTGACGATCCCTACCCGCTGTACGGGGAAGGTGAGCAGGTCGATGACGAGGATCGAGACGTGCTCGCTGAGCACGGGCGAAGACGGCCGGAAGACGACGAGCGCCGAACGCCGGGGAACGAGGCGGAGGACGGCGCCGATCGGTGAGCGTAGACTGCTAGGTCTCCCCAATGGTTTTTTGCCGTCAGCCCGCCCACTGACGATCGATGGAAGACATCGGCGCTGGTGGACCGGGGGAGAAACCACGGGTCGAAGACTACATGACGCGTGAGGTGGCGACCGTTTCACCGGACCAGACGGTTGAACAGGTCGCCCTCCGGATGGCCGAAAGCGAAGAGCACAGCGGGTTCCCAGTCTGTGAGCGCCGGCACGTCGAGGGGTTCGTCAGCGCCCGCGATCTCCTGCTCGCGGAGGATCACGAGCCGATCTTCAAGGTGATGACGACAGACCTGATCGTCGCACATCCACGAATGAAGCTCGTCGATGCGGCCCGAGTGATCCTCCGATCGGGAATCCAGAAGCTGCCGGTCGTCGACGACGCCGGCCACCTCGTCGGGATCATCTCGAACGCCGACGTGATCCGAAGTCAGATCGAGCGGGCGACCCCCGAAAAGGTCGGGAAGCTCCGACGAACCCTGGAGAACATCCACGGCGTGTCCCTCGCAGAGGAGCGCCGAGAGGTCGACATCGGTGATCTCCGGCCCACGCAGGGAAAGGTCTACGCCGACGAACTGGAGGGACGGATCTACGAACTCGAACGCGGGCTGGCCGAACCGCTCGTGGTGATCGACAACGACGGGGAGTTGTTGCTCGCGGACGGCCACCACCGTGTGCTGGCCGGCGACCGAACCGACATTACCCGGATGGACGCCTACGTGATCGTCGTGACCGAAGCGATCGATCTCGGGATGCGAAAGACGGCCGAGGAGGAGGGACTCCGGTCGATCGAGGACATCGAGATCGTCGACTACGCCCGCCACCCGCTCGTCGAGACGATCGAGCGGCTGCAGTGACGTCCCTCGATACTCGCTCCACCGTGCGGGAGCAGTCCACACCCGTGAGGAGCATCCCGCCGTTCACCGGGGGTGTGCTTCGAGTCCGTCCCGGTTCGACGGCGTGCATCCGGTCCTCCTCGACAGCACTCCGGCGGTTCTCGGAGCCGTCATGGCTCCCGACCCGCACCAAATCCTTAATGGCTTGTCCGGTCGAATATTTTCCCCATGTACGACGACGACGATCTCGCCGAAATCAGGGCAACCCGCGATGAGTGGGAAGAAGAGACGCTCGACCCGTTTCTCGAGTACGGCGAGCGCAAAGAGCGGTTCGCGACGATCTCGAACCTCGAAGTCGATCGGCTGTACACCCCCGAGGACGTGTCCGAGCTCGACTTCGACGAGGATCTCGGGTTTCCGGGAGAGCCGCCGTACACCCGTGGGGTCTACCCGACGATGTACCGCGGACGAACGTGGACGATGCGCCAGTTCGCGGGGTTCGGAACGGCCGAGGAGACGAACGAGCGCTTTCACTATCTGACTGACAACGGCCAGACGGGGCTGTCGACGGCGTTCGACATGCCGACGCTGATGGGGCTGGATTCGGACGACCCGATGAGCGACGGCGAGGTCGGGAAGGAGGGCGTCGCTGTCGACACGCTTCGGGACATGGAGATCCTCTTCGACGGGATCGACCTCGACGAGGTTTCGACCTCGTTTACGATCAACCCCTCCGCTCCCGTGATCTACGCGATGTACGTCGCGTTGGCCGACCAGCAGGGCGTCCCCCGCGAGGAGATTCGGGGCACGCTCCAGAACGACATGCTCAAGGAGTTCATCGCTCAGAAGGAGTGGGTCGTCCCGCCGGAGCCCTCACTCGACATCGTCACCGACACGATCGAGTTCGCGGTCGCGGAGACGCCGAAGTTCAACCCGATCTCGATCTCTGGATATCACATCCGCGAGGCTGGTTCGACGGCGATTCAGGAACTCGCCTTTACGCTCGCGGACGGACTGGCGTACGTCGAGGACTGTCTCGACCGCGGCCTCGACGTGGACGAGTTCGGCCCACAGCTTTCCTTCTTCTTCAACTGTCACAACTCGATGTTCGAGGAGATCGCCAAGTTCCGTGCCGCTCGCCGGATGTGGACCCGCTTTATGACCGAGTGGTACGGGGCCGACGACGACGCCACCAAGCGGCTGAAGTTCCACACCCAGACGGCGGGACAGTCGCTGACCGCCCAGCAGCCGATCAACAACGTGGCTCGGGTGACCGTACAGGCGCTCGCCGCGGTTCTCGGTGGCACCCAGAGCCTCCACACGAACAGCTTCGACGAGGCGCTCGCGCTGCCGAGCGAGCAGGCGGTTCGGGTGGCGCTGCGGACCCAGCAGATCATCGCCGAGGAGTCCGGTGCGGCCGATATCGTCGATCCGCTCGGTGGTTCGTTCGCGGTCGAAGCGCTGACCGACGAGGTCGAGAAGAAGGCGACGGCGTACATCGAGGAAATCCGCGAGATGGGCGACGGCTCGATGCGTGACGGTGTGCTGACCGGGATCGAGCAGGGATACTTCCACCGCGAGATTCAGGAGGCGTCCTACGAGTACCAAGAGCGCGTCGAGGCGGGCGAGGAGACCGTCGTCGGCGTCAACGCCTACGAGATCGACGAGGACACCCGACCGGAGATCCTCCACGTCGACGAGGAGACCCAGGAGCGTCAGTTGACGCGCCTCGCCGAGGTGAAGAACGAACGGGACGACGACGCGGTCGAGGAGGCGCTCGACGAACTCCGCACGACGATCCGGGCGGGAGAGAACACGATGGACCCGATCGTCGACGCCGTGAAGGTCTACGCCACGATGGGCGAGATCATGCAGGTGTTCGAGGAGGAACACGGCGCGTATCAGGAACGGATCGGGCTGGCGTGAGTCCACTGAAAAGCACTTATTCGTGAGGGGTCCGTTCCGCCACCGATGGTCGACAGACGAACTGTTCGCCGGTCCTACGACGAGTTGGCGGACGAATACGCTGACGCGCGGACGACGGACGACCAGTCGACGGAGCTCCTCAATGAACTGTTACACTCACTGCCCGCGTCGGCGACCGTCCTCGACGCCGGCTGTGGTGGTGGCAGACCGGTTCTGGCCCGATTGTCCGAGTCGACGACCGCGGTCGGGCTGGATTTCTCCCGCGAACAGCTCCGGTTGGCGGCGGAGAACGCGTCGGACGCATCGCTCGTCCAGGGGGACATGACCGCACTCCCGATCGGCGATTCGTCGGTCGACGCCGTCGTCGCGTTCTGGTCGCTGATCCACGTGCCGATGGACGAGCATCAGCGAACCATCGACGAGTTTGTACGCGTACTGCGACCTGGCGGTCGGCTGCTCGTCTGTGAGGGGAACGAGGAGTGGACCGGGAGAAATCCCGACTGGCTGGACGCCGGCGTCCCGATGGAGTGGGCAATCGCTGGCGCGGAGGCGACCCGAGAGCAGCTTCGGGCCGCGGGCTTCGAGATCGTCGATCGGTGGGGTGCCGCAGAGAACTTGGGAGATGACGAGGGCGACGGAAGTGAAGACGCCGACACTCCGTGGACGTTCTTTTCCGCCCGGCTCACCGCGTAGTACGCGAGGTCGCTCCCGGCCCACACCTCACGTGGACCCGGCTTCGCTCTGTGGCTCGTCGCTGACGCCGGCACGATCCGACCGAGGTTCGGGAGTGCTGTCAACGATCCGTGTCTAATGATACCTTTCTTGTCGGACCGCACGGTAAGACGAGTCGAGTGACAATGACAGACGATGGCGACGGTGCGATCGAAGCACGCCTCTCCGATCGAGAGTACGTCCGCCCCCCGGCGAAGTTCGTCGGGCAGGCAAACGTGTCGGATCCGACGGTGTACGACCGGTTCGACGAGTTTCCCGACGGGTTCGAGGAGTACGCCGAACTCCTCGACTGGGACGAACCGTGGGACGAGGTGTTCGACGGGTCGAACCCGCCCTTTTTCGAGTGGTTCACCGGCGGGAAGCTGAACGTCTCACACAACTGTATCGATCGACACCTCCCGGAGCGCAAGAACGAGACCGCGCTGCTGTGGGAGGGTGAGGACGGTGACACCCAACGGATTTCGTATCTCGACCTCTATCGCGAGGTCAACGAGATGGCCGCAGCGCTCCGATCGATCGGCGTCGAAGAAGACGACGTGGTGACGTTGCACTTGCCGATGCTGCCGGCGCTCCCGATCACGATGCTTGCGTGTGCGCGGATCGGCGCGCCTCACAGCGAGGTGTTCGCGGGGTTCTCGGCGAGCGCGCTCGCCGACCGGATCGACGACGCGGGCAGCAACGTTGTCGTGACAGTCGACGGCTACTACCGCCGGGGTGATCTGCTGAACCACAAGCAGAAAGCCGACGAGGCGATCGAGGAGGCCGACACCGACGTGGACACGCTGTTAGTGTGGTCGCGTCACGGTGCGGATCACCTTCACGAGGACGTATCGCTCGTCGAGGGCCGCGACGTACTGGTCGAGGAGTTGCTCGACGAGCACCGACGCGAGCGGGTCGACCCGGTCTCGCGTGACGCCGAGGATCCCCTGTTTCTGATGTACACCTCCGGGACGACGGGCGCGCCGAAGGGCTGTCAGCACCGGACCGGGGGCTATCTCGCGTACGCCGCCGGAACCTCGAAGTACGTCCTCGACATCAAACCCGAGGACACCTACTGGTGTGCGGCGGACATCGGCTGGATCACTGGCCACAGCTACATCGTCTACGGACCGCTCGCGCTCGGAACGACGAGCGTGATGCGCGAGGGTGCGCCGGATCACCCCCACCGAGGAATCGTCTGGGAGGTCGCCGAGAAGTACGACGTGGACGTGTTCCACACCTCGCCCACCGCCGTCCGGATGTTCATGAAGTGGGGCGAGGAGATCCCGGCGGAGTACGACTTCGACTTCCGGCATCTCACCACGGTCGGCGAGCCGATCCAACCGGAGGCGTGGTGGTGGTACCACGAGCACATCGGCCGTGGCGACGCCGTCATCGTCGACACGTGGTGGCAGACCGAGACGGGCGGGCACCTCATCACGAACCTCCCCGCGTTGGCGGACATGAAACCGGGAAGCGCCGGAAAACCCGCACCCGGCATCCAGCCGGCGATCTACGACGACGCGGGCGAGCCGATGGATCCAGGAACCGGCGAAGCGGGCAACCTCGTAATCGAGCGGCCCTGGCCCGGTATGCTCCAGACGGTGTACGGCGACGACGAGCGCTTCATCGCGACCTACTGGGAGCGCTTTTCGGACACGGACAGCGACGACTGGACGGATTGGACCTACGAGGCGGGTGACGGCGCGGTACAGGAAGAGGACGGCTACTTCCGCATCCTCGGTCGGCTCGACGACGTGATGAACGTCGCAGGCCATCGACTGGGAACGATGGAGCTCGAATCTGCGGTCGCGGAGGTCGACGACGTGGCAGAAGCGGCGGTCGCAGCCCGACGCGACGAGCAGAAGGGTGAAGTGCCGGACGTGTACGTCACCGTCCGTGACGGTGTCGAGGAAGGCGAGACGGTCCGCGAGCGGATTGTCGCCGCGATCGAAGCGGAGATCGGCGCGTTCGCCCGCCCGGCCAACGTCGTCTTCGTCGACGACCTCCCGAAGACCCGCTCGGGCAAGATCATGCGCCGACTGCTGGAGAACATCTCCAACGACGACGAACTCGGCAATACCACCACGCTGCGCGACCCGAGCGTCCCCGAGCGCATCCGCGAGCAGGTCCACGGCGACTGACTACTCGACCCAAACGCGGCGAACGAGTGCGACGGTGGGTCGGATCCACCGTCCAACCGCGGTCGGATCGTGACAACGAGTTGGGCACAGCCTATTTGTGGGATACTTACACACCTACCACGTAGGTGGATGCTGAAACACACGCAACTGGCCCTCAAACGTCGTTTGGGGCGGGGTGAGCGGGAACCGACGCTCGGAGAGCGGATCGCCAATCTCCTCGGAGAGACCGATGACGAACTGCCCGACGATCAGCGGCTCTACTGCGTCCGAATCGGGTTCGAGCGGGCGAACGCACAATTGAACGACCGCTTTCACGTCCTCAGCGAACTCGAAGACGGCGCGGATATCCGGGCGCTGGATCCCGAACCGGAGGACCTGACCGCGGCGGATCCGACCCTCGAGGTCATCGTGGCGACGTCGATTCAGCCCGAAGCGCTCGCGGAATCGATCACGTACGAGTTCGTCGAGGACGTCGACGCATGGGAGATCGATCCGGAGGCGGTCGAACCCGAACTGCATGACGAGATCGGCCGCGAATGCGCCGACACCGACGCAGCCGAGGAGTTCGCCCGACTCCAGCAGGAGTACGCGGAGCGAGCGGACTCGTGGGAGGACGACGGAGCCCTCGAAGAGACCGACCCCACGCAGGTGCAGTTCTCGAGCGACGAGATCGGTTTCGACGAACTCGTGGCGTCGGTGGACGACGAGGCCATCAACGATGGCGATGGCCACGATCCGGCGGCGAGCGCCGACGCAGGGGATGACGAGGAGAACTCGGAGGCGACGGGGAAAACCGCGAGCGACGGAGCAGAGGAGTCTGTGAACACCGACGATGGAGCCGAGGAGGGGCTCGTCGAAGGGATTGGGGAACCCACGGGGGAGCGGTTCGATGGTGTCCCCTCGGGAGGCGCGAGGGAATCCACCGTGGGGAACACGTCTCCCGATCGATCCGACGACGGAGGCGACATCGATCGGAGCCAGCAATCGATCGTCGGTGAGCTCGTTACAGCACTCGAGGCTGGACGGGTCGATTCCGACGACCTCGTCGTTCTCCACGAGTACCTGGCCGAAGAACACGACGGAGCCGATGGATTCGAGGATCGCCTTGATAAGCGCGAACGTCGGTTCGAGGATCGGCTCGACGAGAGCGAACGCCGGTTCGAGGAGCGGATCGACGAGAGTGGCCGTCGGATCGAGGACCGACTCGACGCGATCGAACGCCGACTCGACGAACACGAACGAGTTCATCAGCACATGTACACGTCGCTGTTCGTCGACACGGCGTAGCGGCCGACCCGGAGTCCGGCACGTCTTTTATTCTCGCCGTTCGTACGTCTTCCCGATTCGGATGCCCCACATCGATCCGCTCCCCGATGACGAAACGCCCGCGCTCGAAGACGAGTTCGAGACGTTCGAAGAGATCCTCGGATTCGTGCCGAACAGCCTCCTCACCATGCAGCGAAAGCCCGAAATCGTCGAAGGGTTCGACTACTTCACGACGAAGGTGATGAAAGAGGCGAACGACGTCGATCCGGGATTCAAACGGCTGGCCGCCCACGTGGCCAGCAGCGCCGCCGGCTGTCAGTACTGCGAAGCCCACTCGCTCGTCGCCGCGACCATCCACGACGTCGACCAGGAGAAACTCGACGAACTCTGGGAGTACGAGCAGAGCGACCACTACACGGAGAAAGAACGCGTTGCACTCGACTTCGCGATCGCCGCCGGAAGCGTCCCGAACCGGGTCGACGAGGAAATCATGGAGGCGATGAACGAGCACTGGACGGACGACGAGATCGTAGAGCTGTTGGCCGCGATCAGCTTATACGGGTTTTTGAACCGCTGGAACGATTCGATGGCGACGGAACTCGAGGATGTCCCCCGGGAGATGGGCGAACGAGTCCTCAAAAGCAGGGGATGGGACGGGGGAAAACACGTGTCGGACGATCACGACGAACGGTGAGGTCACCACGCTCGCTCTCGGGGGACCGATCGCTCGTCCGCTCGTCGTCCCCCTGCCGTCTCAAACGGGGGTGAACGCCGTCGGATCGTTCGGATCGATCTCGGCGACGTACTCGAGTTCGACGGGCCCGCGCATGCTCGCGGGGCCGCTCTCCGGGACCGCAACGTGGAGTTCTCCACCCGGGGGACGGACTGCAACTGGCCAGTCGTCGACGAGATCGAGCCTGGCGGCGACCGCTCCGACGGCGACCGCCCCGGTTCCACAGGCACGTGTCTCGCCCTCGACGCCACGCTCGTAGGTGCGCTGATCGAACCCCCACGGGCGTTTCGCAGCGAGCGTGACGTTCGTTCCCTCGGAGAACGCGTCTGCGTACCTGATCGGTGGCGCGACCGCGTCGAGATCGACGGCGTCGACATCCTCGACGATCGTCACCGCATGGGGAACGCCCGTGTCCACGGCCGTCACCAGCAGCCCATCCACCGCTGGCTCGCCGACGAGTTCCGACGCCGGTTCCTCGATCAGCGGCTCGTCGCCCGACAGCGGAACGTCATCCGGGTCGAACGACGGACGGCCCATCCCGATCTCAACATCGCCGACTTCTCCCACTTCCGTGACTGGGGCGGTCACGACGCCTCGGCGCGCTCCCGCGGGTGGATCGACGATCACCTCGTCGGTTCCCGTTCGCTGTGCCCCCCACGAGGCGACACACCGGGCCGCGTTCCCGCACATGTCGGCCGTTCCGCCGTCGGGCTGATAGAGTCGCATTCGGATCCGCGGCGGACTGTCGTCTCCCGGCTGACCGCCCTCGATCGAAAGCAAGAGGACGCCGTCAGCACCCGTCCGGAGGTCGGCGTGCTCGGCCGCGATTCCCGTCTCGCGATCACAGACCGTCCGCGCGAACGCGGACGGGTCGTCGAGGTCGTCCGCATCGGCGAGGACGAAGTCGTTCCCCGCCCCGTTTCGTTTCTCGACTCGGATCATTCGTCGTCATGGACCTCGACTGCGGTCACGTCGGCGAGCGTCTCCCGTCGGCGGGCGAGTCGAACGTCCCCATCCTCGATGACCACTGATGCGGGACGTGGCCGGGAGTTGTAGTGGCTCGCCATCTCGTAGCCGTACGCGCCCGCGTTGCCGACCGCGAGGAGGTCCCCACGCTCGGGATCGGGAAGCGGTCGATCCCGACCGAGGACGTCCGACCCCTCACAGATCGGTCCGGCGAGGGTGACGCGTTCGACCGCTCGCTCGTCGGCGTCCGGGGCGAGCGAGCGGACGTGGTGGTAGGCGTCGTACATCGCCGGACGGAGCAGATCGGTCATGCCGGCGTCGGTTCCGACGACCGTCTCGGCGGGCGTCGGCTTGACGGTAGTTACGTGCGTCAGCAGCACACCGGCGTCCGCGACGAGATAGCGGCCGGGTTCGACAGCGAGCGTGGCGTCCACATCCGCGAGTGCGTCGCGGGTGGCGTCAGCCACGGCGTCCACGTCGAGTGGCTCCTCGTCGGGACGGTACGGAACGCCGAAGCCGCCCCCTACGTCGATCACGGACACGTCCGAGCGGCCACGGGCGACCTCGGCGAGGCGTTCGACGAGCGCGCGGTGGGCGTCGAGGTCGTCGTTCGTGATGCCGCTTCCGGCGTGGGCGTGGATCCCGATCACGTTCATGCCGCGATCGGCCGCGTGATCGAGAAGCGCGCCCGCGCGGTCGTGCGGGACGCCGAACGTCGCGTCGTTGCCCGTGGCGACGTTCTCGTGGTGGCCGGCCCCGACCGCGGGATGGATTCGAACGCAGAGGCGGCCGTCGAAACCGCGTTCGGCCAACCGGTCGACCGTGTCCGCCGCACCGGCGGTGATCGTCAGCTCCGGGGCGTCCTTGTTCCAGCGCTCGACGACGAGGTCGAGATCGCGGGCGGGTGGATTGACGGCGGTGTAGTGGACGCGGTCGTCGGAGACGCCGGCGTCGAGGGCGCGGAGCGTCTCACCGGCGGAGGCACACTCGACGCCGAAGCCCTCATCCGCGACCGTTTCGAGGACCGGGCGGACCGTGTTGGCCTTCGCCGCGTACATCGGTTCGGCATCGGGAAAAGCGGCGGCGATTCGTCGGCAGTTCTCCCGGACCCGGTCGAGGTCGAGGACGTACAGCGGCGTGTCGTACTCGTCGGCGATCTCCCGGAGCCGATCGCCGGACCAATCGTCGAGGCGGCGGATGGATGGATTGTCCGCGTTCATCTCGGCTCTCCCTTTGAATCCGACCGGTTTACCATCCACGGTCGCGGCGGACGCGACGGTCGGGGACAGTTCGGTGCCAACCTCTATACGACAGGGCGACGGATCGTCTCCCATGACCGACATTCACGAGGGACAGCGGGTCGCCGTTCTGGCGGACGCACAGAACCTCTATCACTCCGCACAGAGCCTCTATAGCCGGAACATCGATTACACCGCGCTCCTATCGAAGGCCGTTCAAGAACGGACGCTCACGCGGGCGATTGCGTACGTGATCCGCGCGGATTCGCCGGACGAGGAGTCCTTCTTCGAGGCGCTCGTCGAGATCGGCTTCGAGACGAAGATCAAGGACATCAAGACGTTCGCGGACGGCTCGAAGAAAGCGGACTGGGACGTTGGAATGAGCCTCGACGCGATCACGCTCGCCCCGCACGTCGATACGATCGTGCTGTGTACCGGCGACGGCGACTTCTCGCGGCTGTGCTCACATCTCCGTCACGAGGGCGTCCGCGTCGAGGTGATGGCGTTCGACGCGTCGGCGGCCGACGAACTGATCGACGCCGCCGACTCGTTCGTCGACCTCAGCGAACGCGAGGAGACGTTCCTGCTGTAAGCTGTCCGAGAACGCGACCGCCGTTGTCTGCGCACGCTCAATCGCTCGTCCGAAGCTCCCGGTAGGTAGTGATGTGGTAGGTACGCACGAACGCCTGAACGAACGTGTGGATCACCACGAACAGCCCGAAGAAGATCGCGAGGTTGAGCAGAACGGCAGCGAGTCCGATCTCGGGCTCGGCGAGTACCATCACCTGCGTGAAGGTCCCAGTGGCGGTGATATATAGCGTTGGAATACCGCCGATGACGATTCCAACGGTCCAGACCACCGCCGAATATCCGAGCGCGGTCAGTGGCTCCGAACGGACGGTTCGAACGCTCTCTCGAATCGCGTCGATCAGCGAGTACCCGTCGACGACGATTGCGGCTGGATGAAACTGGACGAACAGACCGACGCCGTAGTACAGCAGCGCGGCGACGAACAGGAGACCGAAGAACCCCACCAGCGTGAGCAGTCCCATCCCGGCCGCGGCGGCCTCCGCGTCGGCTTCGGCTCCGCTCTCGACGAGGTCGGCACCGATTCCCAGAACCAGGAGGGCGACGACCATCACTACGAATACCGCAACCCAGTAGGCGACCGTTATCCCGAGTGTCAACAGTCGGGCACCGAGCAGAGAGACGTAGAACTCGGTTCCGGCCGATACGAATCGATTCAGTTTCGTCTCGCCCTCGACCGCTTCGTCGGCCATTCCGAGGAATCCGCCCGCGAGAAACGGCTCGACGAAGAAGACGACCGATGCGACCAGGAAGCCGGCTAGCCATCCGATGAACGGGATCTGCCACGCCGTCGTCACGATCGCTGCCCCGATCGCCACGACGAACCCGGCAACGAGAAGAACGGGATTTCGACGGAGCGCCCCGAGCGAGCGTTCGAACGCGCTGATTGCACCCATGGCACCGTGGATGGAACGTGGTGTAGTAATGATTGCGTTCCAGATCGGAAGAATCTCAGGCGTCACGATAGACGGAATTTTGAGGAGAACCGCCGCACGACCCAGTGAGGATCCATCGTGTCGCTACTTGTCGTATGACGAGTGTTCTTGATATCCCCCCAACTCTACCGGGCGGCGATTCCCCGAAGGGGGTCTTCGGCTGCGCTTTCCTCGGTTCTCAAGGACGCTTTCGCGTGGAACAAGACGGACGTCGTTCGATCAATAGTGAGGCCTTCGCTCTCGCCACCCCTTCAAATGACGGGGCTTTTTCCTCATGCTTTCGTAATCGCTATACCCCCTCAACCGTAACCCCGAACAACGTGCTCCAGATAAGCAACCTCCCGGACGTCCTCGCCGTCCCGCTCGCCCACGCGACGGGCGACAGCGGCGGCTTCTGGGCCGGCTCTCGGGTCGAGGTCTTCGAGGAGATCTTCCTCGTCTTCCTGGTTCTCGGGACGCTGGTCGGGACCGTCGTCATCACGTACATGCTGTACAACGCGTACACGTACAGGGCGAGTGGGTCCGACGACGGGACCGTAGAACGGCCACAGCTTGGAGAGCTCCCCACCGGAGAGGGTGGCGGAAAGAAGCTGTTCCTGTCGTTCGGCATCAGCGCCGTCATCGTCGTCGCACTGGTCGCCTACGCGTACACCGCGTTGCTGTACGTCGAGCAGGGCCCTGCCGAGATCGAGACCGACGACAACCTCGATGTCGAGGTCGTCGGGGGGCAGTTCTACTGGCAGTTCACCTACCCGAACGGTGAGACGACCATGGACGAGCTGGTGATTCCGGCCGATCAGGTGATCTCGTTAGAGGTGACCGCGGCCGACGTGTGGCACACCTTCGGGGTGTCAGAACTCCGGGTGAAAGCCGACGCGATTCCGGGCCAGACCGACGAGACCTGGTTCGTCGCTGAAGAGCCCGGCGAGTACCGGATCGAGTGCTTCGAACTCTGTGGCGTCGGCCACTCCGGCATGGACGGCGAAGTCGTCGTCTTGGAGCCTGACGAGTTCGACGAGTGGTACGAAGAGGAACTCGGCGGCGACGATCCGGACGACGATGATGACGAAGCGGATTCCCTCAGTGAGGTGGCCCACGGATGAGTGATCTTCCCCCACAGGATTCAGTGAAACGGTGGTTCGTCACGACGAACCACAAGGACGTCGGTATTCTCTATACGATCACCGCGCTGTTCTTCCTGGTGTTCGGCGGCGTACTCGCGCTGCTGATCAGGGTGCAGCTGTGGGAGCCGGCCGGCGGTCCGCTCTCCGGATTCGCCTTCGGACAGACCGTCACGGCACACGGGCTCGTGATGGTGTTCTTCTTCCTTTCGCCGTTCGCGTTCGGCTTCGCGAACTACGTCGTCCCACTCCAGATCGGGGCTGACGACCTGGCGTTCCCGCGGCTGAACGCCTTCAGCTACTGGGCGTACCTGCTCTCGGGCGTGCTGTTCGCGATTTCGTTCTTCCAGGGCGGGAGCTTCGACGGCGGCTGGACGCTGTACGCGCCGCTGAACCTGCCGGCGTACACGCCGAGCATCGGTGCGGCAACCGTTGTCTTCGCCCTGATCCTGTTCGTCATTGGGATTACGGCTTCGACGGTCAACTTCCTCGTGACGATCCACTCCTGTCGGGCAGACGGGATGGGCCTGTGGAACATGCCGCTGTTCACGTGGTCGATCCTGCTGACCGTCTGGATGATGCTGTTCGCGTTCGCGGCGCTGCTGGCGGCCCTCATCATCCTCGGCTCCGACCGCGTCCTGGGAACGGTGTACTTCGAGGCTGTCGAAGGGGGTGGTCTGCTGTGGGCGCACCTCTTCTGGTTCTTCGGTCACCCAGAAGTGTACATCGTGTTCTTCCCGGCGCTTGGCGCGATGCTCGAGATCTTCCAGACGTTCTGTGGCCGGCGGATCGTCGGCCGGAAGTGGGTGATCCTCGCGATGATCCTCGTCGCCATCCAGAGCTTCCTCGTCTGGATGCACCACATGTTCCTCACGACGATCAACTTAGAGATCAAGACGCTAATGATGGCGACCACCATCGGGATTTCGCTGCCGTTCGACCTGATGGTGTTCGCGCTGATCTACACGATGGTGAAAGGACGGATCCGCTTCACCACGCCGTTCCTGTTCGCGCTCGGCGCGCTGGTGTTGTTCATCCTCGGCGGGATCACCGGCGTCTTCCTCGGGGCGGTCGTCCTCGACTACGAATTCCGGGGGACCTACTGGGTGGTCGCACACTTCCACTATGTGATGTTCGGCGGCGCGACCGCGCTGTTCGGCGCGCTGTACTACTGGTATCCGAAGATGACCGGCCGGATGTACAACGAATTCCTCGGCCGACTCCACTTCGCGATCTTCTTCATCGGGTTCAACCTGCTGTACTTCCCGCTGTTCGTCGCGTGGGAGACGCCGCGGCGTGTCTTCCACTACAACGTCGATCTGATCG
>SKSS01000097.1 GCA_007122875.1 Salinarchaeum sp.
ACAGGTACGTCTCTCGGCTCACCAGCCGTCCAACGAGGTCGGACGGATCGGTGATACCAGCGTCGAGACACCAGCCGACGCACGTGTCGTAGGTGGCGAGCGGGAGGGTGTCGAGATCCGGGTCGTAGATAACCGTGAGTTCGTCTGTGCCCGCGAGGACTGCCGCGAGCGCTCGCGTGTGACCGTCGCTGATGACGAGTGCGTCGTTCGGCGCGGATGCGATCAACTCGCCGTCGATCACCGGAATCGGGTCGTACGCCGGTTCCTCCGGATCGAACCACGCCAGGACATCACGCAACTTGTGGATGCCGACGTAGAGTTGGCTCGGCTGGGGTTCGTCGATCGGAACCGTGAACGATTCGGTATCGTCGATCATGGTGATCTTGTCCATCGGGAGTGCTGGTCCGCTGCGCTGGGGACGCACACGGTTGACGCGGCTGTCAGTTCGTGCTGACGATTTTAATCACGTCGCCCTCTGACAGCCCGTGATCCTCGCTGATTCGTCGGTTTGATCGGGCATCGACGGCGTGGAGGTATCCCGCTCCGATGTCGGTGTGGACGGCGTACGCGAGATCGAGTGGGGTCGAGCCGTCCGGGAGCAGGAAGGCGTCCGGAAGGACGTTCCCGGAGCCGTCCGCCCACCGAGTCTCGTTCTCGACGGGATAGACCGTGATCCGGTCAAGCTCACCGTAGACCGCCTCGTTCAGTGCGGTCTGGACGCCGGTCCCGTTCCGCTCGCCGATCACCTCACGAATTCGATCGAGTCCGGCCCGCTGCTCGTCGGTGAGGTTGCCGACGATCTCGAAGTCCGTGTCGCCGGGGTCGTACTCGATCGCGCCCGCGTCCGCGCCGCGTCGGAGTGCGCGTTCGCTCTCGGCGGTCGCGGGGACGACGCGCTCGGCGGCCTCCTGCAGTCGATCGAGGTTCTCGGGCGGAGCTACGTCCGCCTTGTTGGCGACGACGACGATCGGTTTGGTTCGCTCGCGGAGGGTACGCGCGAGCGCCTCGCGGTGCTCGTCGGTCCACTGGATCGGATCCTCAGGGTAGTCGATCTCCCGGAGGCAAGCCGTGATCTCGGCTTCGGTGACGCCGAATCCGGTCAGTGCGTCACCGAGCGCTTCCTCCAGATCGAAATCCGGGGATCGTGACTGCCGTTCGACGCCCTCCCAGTTTCGCTCGACGATGCCGGCCAGCCAGAGGTCGAGTTCCTCCTCGACGAATCCCACGTCCTCGACCGGGTCGTGGCTGCCGATCTCGACGGGTTCTCCTTCCGCGTTCGTGCCACCGGAGGCGTCGACGACGTTCACGATGACGTCGGCGTTGGTGAGTTCGTCGAGAAACTGATTGCCCAGTCCGCGTCCCTCGTGTGCGCCGGGAACGAGTCCGGCGACGTCGATGAGTTCGACGGGAACGTACCGCTTGCCGTTCCGGCAGGTGTCAGCGTCGCAGCGTTCCCCCCGGTCGAGGCAGGGACAGTCCGTTCGGACGTGGGTGATCCCGCGGTTGGCGTCGATCGTCGTGAACGGGTAGTTCGCCATCTCGACGTCGGCCATCGTCGCGGCCGCGTAGAAGGTGGACTTACCGGCGTTGGGCTTGCCGGCCAGCGCGACGGTGATCATCCTCCGTTTGTATCCGTGGACGGGGGAATTGCCTTACGGTTCGCCCGAACGGATCGGCACGTTTCCGGACGGCTCCGAAAACGTTCCCGATGGACACTCGAAGTACCCACATTGGGCCGGATACTCCGGGCAGAGCGGAGGGTTATGTCGGCGTCCGTCGTGCCCGGCGGCATGGACGAACCCGAGGTCGAACTTCCGTGGATCGACGAACCCATGCCGGTGTCGGAGGCGGTCGAACTGCTCGGGCGGACGACCGAAGACGACGCCGAGACCCTCAACGAACGACTGTCCGACCTGCAGGGACGAGTCGACGATCTGGAGGACGGCACGGATGCGACCTGCCCATACTGTGAGAAGGGCGACGACGTGCTGAAATCAGGCGTCGCGGCCGGGAAGCTGGCCGACGAGGGGTCGCTTTCGGAGGCGAACGTAGCAGCGTTGAACAGATATTCCCATGTGTGCATGGAGTGTCGGAAAGCGTTCACGCCCCACGAGGAGCCGGAGGACTAGGTGTACCCGTTCGTACGTAACAGCACGGAACCAAAGGCATACTTACGGCTCGACGTGGGGTGTTGTACCGATGACGGGGGATGGGGGAAACCACGACCGTCGAGCAGTACTGGTACCCGACGGGGGGGAAGAACAGGAACTCGAGGAAGCGGACGAAGAGGACGCCGAAACGGAGGACGAGGAGACCGAAGAATCTGAAGAAGAGGGAGATAAGGACGAGGAAACCGAGGAAGCCGAAGAGGACGAAGGCGAGGACGGAGAAGAGGAAGACGAGGACGAAGAAGCTGAGGAGGAAGAGGGAATCGAAGAAGGTGGACACGATCAGACCGCAGAGGAGGTATACGATGACGACGAAGCGTCCGGTGTCCTTCATCTCGACCTCGATGGGTTGTACCTCGATCTCCTCGGACTCGAGGTCAACCTAGATAAGGTCACACTCGACCTGTCGGCTCGTCCGGGCGACGACAATCTCCTCGGGAACCTCCTCTCCGGGATCGCCGGAGCAGGTTCGGGAATGGGAAGCCCCCTGGAGGGACTGAAAGACGGGCTGTTGGGTGAGGACGGTCTCTTCGGAGGGGAAGATGGACTCACCGGAGAGGGGGGGATCGCCGGAAGCATCTCGGATCGGTTCAAGGGACTTCTGCGGAGCATCGTCGAACAGATTCCGCTCGAAGAACTGATCTCACAACTGGTCGTTGCGGTAGTCGATCAGCTTCTCGACGGGGATCTGGATGACGACGAAGAGGCCGACGAAGATAGCGAAGATGAGACCGACGAAAAAAGTGATGGGGAAGAATCATGAGCGATCGAAAACTGCTTTCAGCCCTCGATACGCAGAAAATCGTTGACACGATCGACTGGGAAGACCTCTTTGAGGGAACGAAGCTTGAAGGGGAGATCAAGGAGGCAGAGGGTGAGCTCGGACCAGCCATCGGTGGAGCACTCGGGGCAATCATCGGAAGACAGATCGGCGAAACGGTCGGTCGTCAGATCGCGACGAAGATCAAGGACGAACTCAGTAGAGACGAAGAAGACGAAGAGGACCAAGAGGAAGCGGACGAGGAGGACGAAGCAGACGGAGATGATGAAGATGAGTCGGAAGCAGACGAGGAGGACGAAGAGGGAAATGAGATAGCGGCGGAAGAGGACGACGGTGACGAAGAAGTTGGGGAAGCTGAAGATGAGGAACTCGATGCTGAAGAAGACGAGGAAGCTGAAGAGGACAAGGAAGGCGAAGACGAGGAAGCTGAAGAAGACGAAACCGAAGACGAGGAATCCGAAGAAACGGAGGAAGTGGAGGCGGACGAAGATGCCGACGCGGACGACGATGATCTTCCGGACGACCGCGAGGAGTTAGAGGAGTTATCCTATCGGGAGTTACAGTCGCTGGCGAAGAAGCTGGATGTGCGTGCGAACCTCTCTCGCGACGAGATGACCGAGCGACTGGTCGATGAACTCGGTCTCGAGGGGTGATGCGTGGCCCGGATGCGGGTCGAGCCGGTCATCTCTCGGAACGGATGTTCGGATGACTCGCGGGGATCTGGGAACAAAGCGCTATGCCGACGCCGTGGTAGCGCCCGATGCCATGCCAGCAGTTAAAGTTATCAAGGTGATGGGAACGTCGGAGGAATCGTGGGAAGACGCCGCGAAAGAGGCGCTTCAGCGGGCGAGCCAGTCGGTCGACGACATCAGCGGCGTCGAGGTCAAAAAGTGGACGGCATCGATCGAAGACGACGAGGTCGTCCGGTACAAGGCGACGACGGAGATTGCGTTCCCGGTTCACGACGAGTGACGACGGATCTACGCGATCGGTGACGGTGGCTACAGCGTGACGGCCATCATCACCTCGTCGACGTACTCGTCGTCGATTCGGTAGTGATTTTCGCGGACGGCCTCGGTCTCCCAGCCGTGTCCTTCGAGAAACGCGATGGCGTCCTCGTTCGTTGATGGAACGCTCTGATAGACCTTCTCGTACCCGTTCGACGCGGCCCAGGCGAGCCCTCGTTCGAGCAGGTGCGATCCGATGCCGTGGCCACGATACTCCTCTAAGACGCCGACGGTCAACTCGGCCGTATGCGAGAGCTTCTTGAGTTCCGGGGCGTGGAGGTGAACCCATCCGACGACCTCACGCTCGACGGTCGCAACGAAGAACATCCGCGATTCGAGTTCGTTGTGGCGCAACAGCGCGTCTTGGTGATCGACCTCGTCGGCGACGCTCTCGGCGACGATGTATCGGCCGTCCTCTGCGACCTGCCGAATCGCGCCGACGATCCCGGCGAGATCCTCGTGGCGCGCCGGCCGGATGCTGAACTCGACGCCATCGCCTCGATGCTCCTCTTCGACACCCGCGTCGACCGCCACCCTGAGCCGACCATCGTCCTCCGTCAATCGCCCGTCCCGTCGGAGGATGGCGACGTGATGGCGAAACCCGCCCGGATCGATCCGCAGCGTCCGTCGTACCTCGTCGGGTTCGATCGCACCGTGTCGTTCGACGTACGCGTAGATCTGCCGCCGATCGTCGTGGCCGAACTCCAGCTCGTCACTGAGTGCCATGTCACTCGGTATCCCTTCACCATACTTAATGGTTGTTCCGGAAGATCACTCGAAGGCGATCCGCTCTCGCACTGGGTCGACTTCCACGCACCCACCGATCGGCAGTGGAGCGATCGGCGTCGTATGCCCCCAGTCGAGCCCTAGCACCACAGGAGCGTCGGGATTATATCGCTCGACTTCCGCGATGATCGCATCATACAGCCGCTCGCGGTAGGCCTCCCGCTCCTCTCGCGGCGGCTCCTCCAGAAAACTCCGTCCCGGCGCTCGACCGACCAGTACCGCGTCGAACCGTTCGAGCAGCCCTCGCTCACCCATCGAGATGAGCGTTCTGACCACGTCCCTCGGACTGGGGAGTTCTTCGGAGGTTTCGAGCGCAAGAACCGCGCCGTCGAGTGTCGAGGGGTTCGGTAGATAGCGATCCGCTGCCAACTGCTGGTTGAGTATCGGCTGACAGCCGCCCCACAGCATCCCGGAAACGACCGTTTCTCCGCCCGCCCACCGCCACCCAGGGTTCGGCTCGTACGCTGGTTTGTCGTCGAGTTCAGCCGGGTTCGTCCACCAGGTACTCGGTTCGTCGGTCCACTCGGAGGCGGGTTCGATTTCACCAATCGTCTCGCCGAAGAACGCCCGCTTGCAGTACCGTTCGGTGTACTCCGGCAGTTCCCCCGGAACGGCGAGTTCGTTCATCACTTGGCCGCCGTTGTACGAGACGATCCCGGCTTGAAACAGTGCGAGCGAGAGATTCGTGTTGTCGCTCATCCCGAAAAATCGGGTCGGATGGGCGTGCAAACGATCGGCGTCGAGGTGACGGAGGATCCGAATCTGCTCCCAGCCGCCGATCGTGGCGAACACGCCCGTGATCGACGGGTCTTCGAAGGCCGCGTGAACGTCGGCCGAACGGGCGCTCGGGTTCGCCGCGAGAAATTCTGCGGTTTGACGGGCGGTCGGAAACACGACCGGATCGAGGTCGAAGACCGATCGGAGCCGTTCGAGACCGAGTTCGAGGACGTGCGGGGCGGTCCGTGCGCCGCCGCCCGAAGGCGCGATCACGGCGACGCGATCGCCGGGTTCCATCGGCGGCGGGGTGAGCAGTTCCATCGTGTTCGATTCAATCGAACCCTCGATGAATAGTTTTTTCGATTGACTGGTCCGTAACGGGGTTTCGCGTCACTCGACGGCCGTTCGGATCCAGTGGAGCAACCAGAGACCGACGCCGGCGAACACCGGAACGGCGGTGAGGTTCATCGTCGCTTCGGAGATCGTTCCGAGCACCAACAGCACAACGCCGACGATGTTCGCCGCCCCACCGAGGACGAACAGCCCCGCAGCGATCGTCATCAGCGTGTCCTCTGAATCGTACTGGGCGGCCAGATAGACCCCGAACCCGGCCATCAGGACGCCGAACAGGACGTCGCGGAGGAGGGTTGCAGCCACGCTTCCGGTTCGTGCCTGATAGATGAACACCGTGATGTAGACGATCAGCAGCGCCCACACGGTCATTCGGACGTTTCGCGAGCGAATGAGGCTCTCGTCGAGACGGCTACTCATTGTTGCCGGAACGTTGGAGTCAACCCCCTAAGCCTTCCCGATTTTGGGTGGCGTCGATCAGCGGCTGATTCCGGGGACGGCCGTTTTCGGGTCGAGTTCCAGGCCCTCGTGAACGACGAACTCCAGCGCATTCACGACGTAGTGTGCGACGACGACGACCAGCAGGCTCCAGGTCGCCACGAACAGCGCCGCGAGCGCGAACCCGAGAACCGCGGTCACGAGGACGCCGGCCCGACCCTGTGCGCCGTGGCCGAACCCGAACGCGATCGACGAGACGACGGCGAGCGCCCAGGGAGAGAGCCCGAACCCAGCCGCGACGACGCCAATCGCGGCCGCCCGGAACAGCAACTCCTCGACGACGGCGACGATCGGCAGGGAGCCACCGAGCAGCACGACCCACCCACGTCCCGACTCCGGAGCCAGCAGTTCTCGCAGCGTCTCGCTATACTCGATCCCCGAGGCGTCGGCGAGCGCGGCCATCGCTTCGTTGGCGAGGTAGAGCGCGATTCCGGCGACAATGCCGAGTGCGACGGCATCGACGCCGGCCACGGGGTACACGCCGACGACCGGACCACCGATCGGCACGCCGGGTCCGATCCCGAGTGCGTCCGACGGAATCGCCCAGTACCACGCCGCCGCGACGATCACGCCTCCGAACAGGCCGTGCGAGAGCGCGACGTTTACGAGCATCGCGCCCGATCCGAACTCGATCGGCTCGGAATCGGTGCGGTGGCCGGGATCAGCGTCGACCTCGGACGCTGGCGAACGGCCGCCGATCGCCGCTGAATGGGGGACATCCTCGGGTTCGGATGCGTCGCTGGACGATGCAAATGGCTCGGATTCGTCCGCTGTCGGTGTACGAGGGGGATCGTCCGATGTCAGTGTACGATCGGATTCGTCGGGTATCGGCGTCCGATCGGTCCCGTCGACGGATTCGGCGTCTGCTGGGCTGTCCAGTTCGTAGATCGCGTCGGACGACAGGCGAGCGAGAACCAGTAGCAGGACGACGACGACAGCGGTCAGCCCCACGAACGCCGACCAGTCGGGCACGGTTCTACTGCGGGCTTGGGCTGCCAGGGCTGACGCCCTGATCGAGCGCTTGACCGGTGATGTTCCGGAGTCGATCGATCAACGAGTCCTTCTCCGGTTCGGCCGTGAGCGCCACGTCGAGCACTTCGCTGATGTGACTGACCGGCACGATCTCGACCATCTCCTCGTACTCGTCTTCGATCATCACGTCCTGTTCGTTCGCCTTCGGGATGATGACGGTGTCGAGACCGAGTTTCGCCGCCGCCTCGATCTTGTGGGTGACGCCGCCGACCGGCAGCACGTCACCCCGGACCGACAGCGAACCGGTCATGGCGACGCTCTGATCGATCGGGATGTTCTCCAGTGCGGAGATGACTGCCGTCGCGACCGTCACGGAGGCGGAGTCCCCCTCGACGCCCTCGTAGGACTGGACGAACTGGATGTGTACGTCCTTCTCCGAGAGGTCCGTTCCGGAGAACTTCTTGATGATCGCGGAGACGTTCTGGACGGCCTCCTCTGCGATTTCCTGGAGCTTTCCGGTGGCGATCACCTGTCCCTGGCCCTGTGCAGGGGCGACCTCGGCCATCACGGGCATCACGATGCCGGAGTCTTCGCCCATCACCGCGAGACCGTTGACGCGGCCGACCGCTTCGCCCTCGTTGACGGTCATCTCGTAGTCCTTCCGTCGCTGGATGAACGTGTCGGCGAGCTGTTGCTCGATCGACCGCGAGCGCTTTTTCGCCTCCAGCACGTCGTCGCGGGTCGTAAACTCCCTGTCCTGGCCGCGGGCGAGGTCGCCAGCGACCCGAACCAGCCCACCCAGATCGCGCAGTTCGAGGGTGAGGTGGCCCTTCCGGCCGGATCGGCGCTTCGCCTCGAGGATGACCTCCTCGACGGCGTCGCGGGTGAAGTGCGGGAGACGACCGTCCCGTTCGACCTCCTGGGCGACGAAGCGGGAGTACTTCTGGCGCATCTCGTCGGTGTCCTCGATGGTATCGTCCATGTACACCTCGTAGCCGTACCCCTTGATTCGCGAGCGGAGTGCCGGGTGCATGTTCTGCATCGCGTCCATGTTCCCCGCAGCGACCATCACGAAGTCACAGGGAACGGGTTCGGTCTGGACCATCGCCCCGGAGGAGCGCTCGCTCTGGCCGGTGATCGAGAACTCGCCCTCCTGGATCGCCGTCATCAGCTTCTGCTGGGTTCGTATGTCGAGGGTGTTGATCTCGTCGACGAACAACACCCCTTTGTTCCCTTTGTGTATCGCCCCCGGTTCGACCCGATCGTGAGAGGGCGTCTCCATGCCGCCGGACTGGAACGGGTCGTGGCGAACGTCGCCGAGCAGCGCGCCGGCGTGTGCGCCGGTCGCGTCCTCGAATGGGGCAGTCGTCGTATCGGCGTTGTTGACCAGCAGGTTGGGAACCATCGCGTCGCTGCCGCGCGAGGCGTACTTGAAGGCGATATAGATGATCGCCGCGGCGATGATCCCGAACAGCAGGTTTCGCGCAATGAGGATCGAGTAACCGAGCACGATGGCGATGATGAACCACATCAGGATCGACCGCATCGTGTTTCGCTTTCTGGCCTCCTCTTTGTGCGCGCCCACGATCTGGTCGCCCTTGCCGGCGGGAACGGTCCGTACTTTCGGCTGGTTACCGTCGTCGGGGTTGTGATAGACCAGGACGTCCTGGAGCTCCTCTTTCGGCAGGAGCTGGCTCATCGCCTTCGCCAGCATCGACTTGCCGGTACCGGGCGAGCCGATCATCATCACGTGTCGGCGCTGGTTGGCAGCCTTCTCGATGACGTCCCTGGCGTGGTCCTGACCGATCACCTGATCGATGAGTCGGTCGGGAACCTCGATCTCCTCGGTGGTCTCGATGTCCAACCCGCCGAGCAGGTCGTCCTCGTAGACGCCGTCGCCTTCGGCTTCGAGCAGTTCGGACCGTTCGTCCGACTCCTCTCCCTCGGAGTCGTGATCGGCGGTTTCGTGGCCCACGTGGCGCTGTGGCTCGCCGTCGCCGGCTCGGTCATCTTCGTCGCTCTGCTCTACGGAATCGATCCGACCATCGTCGTCTGTCTGACGGTCGTTTTCGACCGGCTCGGAGCCGCCCCCCTCGTCGTCGGCTTCGAGCATCGAGCCGTCGGCTGACTCCCCGCGGTCCGCCGCGGGTTCACCGTCACCCGGTGGCTCTCCGTCGGTAGTCACGTCGTCACTCATAGAAGCTCTTCAGTGTCAAAAGGGTGGTCCCCGGTCTTGATATACTTTCTCCCTGCGGTCCGGCGAAGGCACCGCGCGTATCACGCTCCCCGACGAGTCGCGCGTATTACACCGTCACCGGCGAGTCGCGTACATCACGCCGCCACCGACGAGCCAACAGATCGATCTCATGATCATCCGTGGTCGGTCTCACGACACGCCCACGAATCGACCTCGTCGGGTTTATACGCCCGTGGCACGATCGGTCGGCCATGGTTCGCGGGTTCTACATCGGGCGCTTCCAGCCCTACCACGACGGCCACCACCGGGTCGTCGCCACCATCGCCGAGGAGGTCGACGAACTCGTCCTCGGGATCGGCAGCGCCGGGGACTCACACTCCGTTCGAAACCCGTTCACCGCAGGTGAACGGATCATGATGCTGACCAAGGCGGTCGCCGACTTCGATGTCGTGACGTACGTCGTGCCGATCGAAGACCTCGATCGCAACTCCGTCTGGGTCAGTCACGTCCAGAGCATGTGCCCGGACTTCGACGTGGCCTACTCGAACAACCCGCTCGTCATCCAGCTGTTCAAAGAGTCCGGACTCGAGGTCCGCCAGTCGCCGATGTTCGACCGGGAAGTGCTCGAAGGAACCGAGATCCGCGACCGCATGGCCGCCGACGACCGCTGGGAGCCGGTCGTCCCCGACCCCGTCGTCGAGGTGATTCACGAGGTGAACGGCATCGAGCGGATCCAGCGCGTCAACGACAGCGACTCGAACAGTCACGAGGACGTGACGTGATCACGCTCGCATCCGACTTCGGCTCACCCTACCCGGCGGCGATGAAGGGCGTCATCTGCCGTCGAACCGACGCCCGACTCGTTGACATCGCACACGACCTCCCGCGTCAGGATGTCCGCGCAGCCGCCTTCTGGCTCCGATTCGTCCTCCCTGAGTTCCCGCCAGCGGCCCATCTCGTCGTCGTCGATCCAGGCGTCGGAACCGACCGCGCGGCACTCGCGGTCCGCGCAGGCGAGCACGTCCTCGTCGGTCCCGACAACGGCGTGCTGTTCCCTCCCACTCGGGCGCTCGCAGACGGTGGCCCGATCGAGGCGTTCGAGATCCGGATCGACGACCCGGAGAGTGACACGTTCCACGGCCGGGACGTGTTCGCACCCGCTGCCGCCGAGATCCACGCGGCGGTGTTCGAAGAACCCCGCGACTCTCCGGACGACCTCAAGTGGCACCCGCTGCTCACTCCGACCGACGAGTACGAGGACCTCCGCCTCCCCGATCCCGATCTACGGCCGGCCGAAGCGCTCGGCGAGGTGCTTGTCGTCGACGACTTCGGGAACGCGATCACGAACGTTCCGGGCGAGGTCGTCGAGGGGACGGACGAACTCCGGGTTAACGGCGACCTAACCCCGGTCGTCGGGACGTTCGCCGACGTTCCGATCGGCGAGCGACTGGTCACCGTCGGCAGTCACGGGTACGTCGAACTCGACGTTCGGGAGGGTCGCGGCGACGAGGCGTTCGGGCTCGACCTGGGAGCCGACGTGCTGCTCTCGTGGTAAGATCATGACGTGTTATCCGTGGTATTCCGCAACCACTTTCGGTCGATCCTGAACGTGGACCTTTCCGGATTGGAACCGAAGTCGAACGTATGGTGCGTGGGGGAACCCGTATCGGTTGGCCGATCGCCGTCGCTGGGATGCTCGTCCTCCTTTCGGCGGCGATCCACTTCGTGCTGGGCGGTATCGGTCTCTACGAGGCGCTCGTTCTCGGAGACGGCGAGGTGTTCCTCCCGACGGCGTACGTCGTTGCGGGGATCCTCGCACTCTCACTCGTCTGGGCGTCCGCTTCGGGGTGGATCGCGCCCGTACCGGCCTACGTCACGGCGACTGTGCTGATGCTGTTCTACGTCGTCGCCTACGTCGACTGGCACGTACTGGGATACGCCGAATCGGTCCTCCCGTTCGAGGGCGTCGAACACGATCACGGCCACGACGACCACGGATCCGGTCACGGCCACGACGACCACGGATCCGGTCACGGCCACGGCAGCCACGAGGAATCCACGATCGAGAGCCTCGTCGATCACCTGCTCGACGATCCGTTCGCCCTCGTCTCGAAGACGGCCGAACTGATCGCTGCGGTGATCCTCGGTGTGCTGGCGATCGTCAATCGCGGGTGATCGGTTCGCTATCCGCCGTCAATCTCGGACTTCGCCTCGGCTGCGTACGCATCCGCGAGTCGAATCGGCTCGGGGAGTTTATAGCCCGCACAGGTCGCCAGCGCGAGGTCGGCGGCCGTCTCCGCACCCACACGGTGCCCTGGGCTCACGTAGACGGGGTTGATCCGCCGCGAGGAGTCGAACTGTCTGGTCTGGACGGCGTACCCGATCGTCTCGCCGGTCGGTGCGGTCACGTCGTCGCCGGCCTCGATCGGCACGCGCTCGCCCTCGGGGAGGTCGTCGACTGGTTCGCGCGGCGTCCCGCAGAGCAGTCCCTTCGCGACGCCGATCGCGGGTACGTCGAAGAGCACGCCGAGGTGGGTGGCGATCCCGGCCTCGCGGTAGTGGATTCGCCCGGAACCGTCGACGAGCAGGAGATCCGGCTTCGCGTCGAGCGATTCGAGGGCCGCAAGCGCGACCTCGCCCTCGCGGAAGGCGAGTAGCCCCGGAATGTACGGGATTTCGACCTGGGTGACGGCGTGGGTCCGCTCGATCACGTCGCCGCCGCGAAGCGCAACGGCCGCTCCGACCGCCCGATCGTCGAGGAAGGCCTGATCGACCGCGACGACGGTGGGGATGGTCGTCTCCGAGGGGTCCGTGTCCTCGTTCGTCGAGCGGTTCGCGGGAGCGGCTTCGCCCGCTCCCGCGAGCGTCTCGTTCCGTCGGCCGACCAGTTCCGGATCGAAGGGCAGGTCGTCCGAAAAGACGGCCACGTCGGCGATCTCGCGCTGGAGCGTCTCCATCTCGTGGTGCGAGAGCGCGGGATCCGGGCGAAAACGGGGCGCGACGACGCGCATCTCAGAACCGTCGGCGACCACCGCCGGGACCACCCGGTCCGCCAGGGCCACCGAACTGGATCTGGTTGGGCGCACTGACGCCTTTCGACTGGAGGTGCTTGCCGTAGCCCAGTCCGATCACGAGGCCGACGAGGTGAGCGACGTGGCCGATGCCGCCGAGTCCGGGGTCGAGTCCGACCGCAAAGAGCGTGAAGACGGCGTACAGGACGGTCAGTATCCAGACGCGCATCGGAATGAAGAAGAACAGCAACACCCGGAGGTTGGGGTTCAACACCGTAATCGCGCCCATGATGGCGAGACCGGCCCCGCTCGCCCCGAGGACGGGGATGGCATCGCCGAACGCCGAGGACGCGCCGATCTGTGCGAACCCGGCGACGACCCCGCTGACGATGAAGAAGATCGAGTAGTCCCGCGATCCGGCGTAGTCCTCGACCAGTTGGCCGAAGAAGTAGATCACGATCGCGTTGACGAGCAGGTGCGTGAAGCCGCCGTGAGCGAAGATGGAGGTAAACCACGTCCAGACGTAGAGCGGGTTCTCGGGCGAGAGGGCGAACAGACTCATCCACTGTGGGGAGTAGATCGGGATGCCGAGCAGCGGAGCGACCATGAACTGCAGTCCGAACATCAGGAACATGACGGCGAGGAAGACGAACGTCATGTTTCCGCGGAAGTATCCCAGGACCCCACCAGGGCCGGTATCGAACAGCCCCTGCAGGCGAGAGCCCGAGCGTCCCCCGTCGCGGACGCTGTCGTCGAATCCGCTGTCGAACACCCCGCCCGGGTCGTTCCACTGGCTCATGTCGAGACAGTTGTGCTTCTCGGGAAGGCGGTGGTCCGCGCAGTGGACTCCTCCACAGTGATTGCACTGGTAGGGGAGATCAGATTCGCGGCCACACACGTCACACGTCGCCATTGCTCCTTCTTTCGGACCGCCCGACAAAAAGGGGTTCGGGTCGACATCGAACGGGGGGCCGCGCTGACACCCTCGCCGGAGGGGTTTTGCCGCCGGAACCCGCACTGTCGACCGTGCAATCGTACGAGCGAAAGATGCTCCTCGAACGGATCGAGCGCGAGGGCGCGACCGTCGGGGAGCGGATCCCGGAACGGATCACGGTCCAGGGCGAGGAGGTCGCCCTGCGGGAGTTCGTCGTCGAGGTACGCCGACGGGAGACGGTCCCACCCGGCGAACGCGAGCGAGTCGATCGCGCGAAGAAGAATCTCCGTCGGGAGCGACTCCGCCGGAAGGGGTTGATCGAGGAGGGCGACATCGACCGCGCGGAGGGCGAGGAACTCGCCCGGAGCGTGATCGGGATCGACCGCGCGCTGAACGCCCTGACGACTCTCGAAGAGGCCGATCTGGAAACGGAGACGAAACGTCAGGAAGCCGCCGACAGCAAGCGGTGGACGTCCTTTCTCCGGCAGGTCCTCGGCCACGAAGACGACAAGAGGGGGGTACGGCGGTGAGCCGAAACGCCGAGATCGCGGCCATCCTAGAGGAGTTCGCGGATCTGCTGGACGCCCAGCGCGTCGAGTACAAGCCCCGATCGTACCGCCGGGCGGCGGACAACGTCCGCGAGCATCCCGAACCGATCGAGGAACTCGCCAGCGAAGGGACCGACGCCGTGGGACGGATCGAGGGTGTCGGAGACGCCATCTCCTCGAAAATCGTCGAGTACGTCGAGACGGGTTCGATCGAGGAACTCGAAGCGCTTCGCGAGGAACTGCCGGTGGCGATGGAGGAGCTGACGGCCGTCGAGGGAGTCGGGCCGAAGACCGTCGGGGATCTCTACGAGGCGCTCGGCGTGACGACGCTCGACGAACTGGAGGAAGCGGCCCGTAACGAGGAGATCCGCGAGGTGAAGGGCTACGGCCCGAAGACCGAAGAGAACATCCTCTCGAACGTCGAGTTCGCCCGGGAAGCTCGAGAACGTGCGTTGCTCGGGCAGGCCCGACCCGTTGCCGACGGCGTCCTCGCACGGCTGGAGCGCGAGGACGCCGTCGAGCGGTGTGCGGTCGCCGGTTCGATCCGACGATGGCGGCCGACCGTCGGTGACGTGGACGTCCTCGCAGCCTCCGAGGACCCCGAGGCGGTCGTCGAGGCGCTGACCGGCTGGGGCCGGACCGAGCGGGTGATGCAGGCCGGCACCATGAAAGCGAGCGTCCGGGCGGCCGGCGTTCAGGTCGACCTCCGCGTGGTCGCACCCGACGAGTACGGGGCGGCCCTCCAGTACTTCACCGGGAGCAAGGATCACAACGTCCGGGTTCGAAACCGGGCGCTCGCCCAGGATCTGAAGGTCAACGAATACGGCGTCTTCGACACGAGCGGGGTCGACGACCCGGACGCCGGCCAGCGGGTCGGTGAGCGGCTGGCGAGTGAGACCGAGGAGACCGTCTACGACGCGATCGGGATGGCGTGGATGCCGCCGGAACTTCGCGAGGATCGCGGGGAGGTCGACGCGGCCGCGGAGGGAACGCTCCCGGACCTCGTCGAGACGATCGACGTTCGCGGCGAGCTCCACACGCACACGAACTGGTCGGACGGCGACCTCTCGATCGAGGGGCTGATCGACGCGGCAGCCAGATTCGGCCACGAGTACCTGGCAATCACCGATCATGCGACCGGACCGGGGATGGTCGGCGGGGTCGGCGTCGAGGACGACGAGCTTCGCGAGCAAGCAGAGGTGATCCGTGACGCGGCCGCTGACGCCCCGATCGAGGTGTTCACGGGCGTCGAAGCCAACATCGACGCGGACGGGAACGTCTCGGTGGCCGACGACGTGCTCGCCGACCTCGACCTCGTCGTCGCCTCGCCGCACAGCGGACTCGACGGGGATGGAACCGATCGACTCGTTCGCGCGATCGAGCACCCCGAAATCGACGTGTTGGGTCATCCCAGCGGCCGGATGCTCAACAGCCGGTCGGGGATGGAGATCGACCCCCGTCGGTTGGGGGAGGCCGCCGCGGAGAACGATGTCGCGCTGGAGGTGAACGCGAACCCACACCGACTCGACCTGTGGGGGAGCGCCGTAAAGGCTGCCGTCGAGGCGGGCGCGATCATCGCCGTGAACACGGACGCCCACCGACCGTCCGAGTTCGACTACCTGCGCTACGGCGTCCACACCGCTCGCCGAGGGTGGGCCGAGGCAGGGGACGTGCTGAACACCCGTGACGTGGCCGGCGTGCGCGCGTTTCTGGAGTGAATGTCCCCGAGTTGCCCCAGTCCACCGTTTCTTCTCGACGTGATGCTCGGAAAGCTGACGACGTACCTCCGGATGTGCGGCTACGATGCAGCGTACGGGTTGGATCGGGGGATCGAGGACGACGACGCCGTACTGGCGCTCGCTCGGCGGGAGCGGCGGACGCTCGTGACACGGGATCGGGAACTCGCCGACCGAACTGATGACGGACTGTTGATCGAGTCCCGTGACGTACCCGATCAGCTCCGAGAACTCCGTGCTGCAGGCGTCGATCTCACGCTCGACGAACCGCAGCGCTGTTCGACGTGCAACCGTCGTCTCTCTCAGCTCCCGGCCGGCGCGACGACGCCGAACCACGTCCCCGACGCCGCAGACGGCGTCTGGCAATGCGTGGGCTGTGAGCAACACTTTTGGAGGGGAAGTCACTGGGAGGACGTGGCTGATACGCTCTCATCACTGTGAGTGGTACATGAGACGGACCACTACCGATTCGATGTCCACCGGTCACAGGCGTCCATGTCGGTCATCTGCGTGCCGTGGAGCGCACAGAAGGGCCGTAGCCCCTGACCCCTGTTGACGTACTCGAAGTGGGTGCAGTTGCCACAGTAGCGATCGGTGGGATGTGGTTCGACGCCGTCTCCGTGGTCGTCGAGTCCGACACCGGGTGGCGTGTTCT
Source organism: Salinarchaeum sp. (assembly GCA_007122875.1). Lineage (GTDB taxonomy): Archaea > Halobacteriota > Halobacteria > Halobacteriales > QS-1-68-20 > QS-1-68-20. The sequence continues at coordinate 16,362 of SKSS01000097.1, forward strand.
GACTGCGCGTCGACGACTCTGCCGCCGTACCTCCACCGTCGCTCGCCGGCCGGGTTCCTGGTGGGCGGTTCTTCGTGCTGCGATCGGTCCGTCGCCGGCGTCGATCGGCCGCGCTCGCTGTCGATCGTCGCTGCTGAGGGTTGTGGGAGCCTCCACCCGAACGCCGACCGCGAGCCGATCGCTGTCCCTCCCGCGCGGTCCGCTCCGGCCGGTTGGTTTGCGTTTCGACCTCTCCGTCGGGCCGCTCACCGATCGTTCCGACCCCGCCGAAGACGGCGGAGTCGTCGTCGATGGCCGAGCGATCGACCTCAATGACGCGGGTCTCACCGTCGCGGACGACCTCCAGACTGACGGTTCCGCCGGGATCGTTCCGCAGTTTGAGGGTGATGAGTCCCACGAAGACCGCCGCGAGTGCGAGCAACGTTCCCAGCGAGTAGATCGCCGTCACGAGAAACGTCAGATCGGCACCGTACCCGTCCCAATGATGCGGATACGCGTTCCGAAACCGGACGACGCCGTAGAGACAGATGACCGTCCCCGCGGCGGCGATCCCACGGACCTCCCTGGTCGTCGGCAGGACGGTCAGGATGCCGACCAGTGCGACCGGCACGCCCAGTCCGGCGAGTGTACCCGCCAGGTGCCGTGACTCCAACGTGTCGAATCCCGGTGGAACGCCCGTAGTCGCGACGACGATCCCGGCGAGAACCGCGAACGAGCCCACGGCGAGCAGCCCCGCCCCGAGATACACTCGACGGGAACTCTGAACGCTCCCGACCCCGCGCTCGTAGACCTCCGAAAGGCTCGCCATGTCCGCCCCCACGGACGCGACCCACAAAAGGATACGTCAGACGACCGCAAGACGGAAGTCATCAATTATCTTACCTCTGTCTGACGGCACGTTTATGTGTCAGGGAGTGCGCTTTGCGACTATGACCGAGGGCGATCGCGTGGCGGAACTCGAACGGACGGTCGCCGAACTGGAGGCAACCGTTCGGGGACTCACCGAAGAGCTCGTTGACGCGAACGAGCGGCTTCGGCAACTCGAGAACGCCGTAGACGACGCCGAATCGCGGGGAGAACGCGGATCAACGGGTGGATCCGACTCGATCGGGGGGATCGAGAACGAGTCCATCGATCCGGATCTCGTCCCCGGAATGAGCGCGGCTGCTGCCCACACGGGGCGGGATGCGACCGTGCTGACACAATCGAATCGTGACCGACCGAGCGGTCAGGACGATGACGTGACAGCAGGGTTCAACGACAACGGTGGTGATACAACGGCACGGTCGGCCGATCGGGCACCGCAGGGAGCGGGGGCACCGTCGGCGGGGTCGACCACGTCGAACGACGATCCGGCCGTCTACGGTGGTTCGTCGGACGATCCGGACGACACCGGCGAGTTCGACGACGAGGATTGGCCCTGGTCGATCGGCCCGGATGACGAGCCCGAATCGGTCGACGACGGGGGATCGACCGACGAAATTGGACGGACAACCGACGACGGGAATCGGCCGACCGAAGGAGATACGGGGGAGGACTCCGAGGATGCGGCCGAGGAGGACGGCGACGACATCATCGTCGCCTGAACGCCGCTCGTCGGTCCACCCATGCACATCAAAACGATCGTCCTCGACGGTTTCAAGAGCTTCGGCCGGAAGACCGAGATTCCGTTCTACGAGGACTTCACGACGGTGAGCGGGCCGAACGGCTCGGGAAAGAGCAACATCATTGACGGCGTCCTGTTCGCGCTCGGACTGGCTCGGACGCGTGGCATTCGCGCCGAAAAGCTCACCGATCTCATCTACAATCCGGGCCACCACGGTGACGACGCCGATCAAAGCGGCCCGCGTGAGGCGAGCGTCGAGGTCGTGTTGGACAACTCCGATCGGACGCTCTCACGCTCACAGGTCGTCTCCGCGGCCGGCACCGAGAAGATCGGCGACGTTGACGAGATATCGATCCGGCGTCGGGTGAAAGAGACCGCGGACAACTACTATTCGTACTACTACCTGAACGAGCGCGCGGTCAACCTTTCGGACGTACAGGATCTGCTCGCAGCCGCCGGCGTCACGCCCGAAGGCTACAACGTCGTCATGCAGGGCGACGTGACCGAGATCATCAACATGACGGCGGGTCAGCGCCGCGAAATTCTCGACGAGATTGCCGGCGTCGCGGAGTTCGATGCGAAGAAGGCGGATGCGATGGGCGAACTCGAGATCGTCGAGGATCGCATCGGCGAGGCTGACCTCCGAATCGAGGAGAAAGAGGGACAGCTCGAACAGCTCGCTGATGAGCGGGAGACGGCCCTGGAGTATCAGGGACTCCGCGACGAGAAACGCGAGTACGAGGGCTATCTGAAGGCCGCTGAACTCAAGCAGCTTCGGGACGACCTCGCGGCGACTCGGGAGGATGCCGCCGAGCGCGAGGCGAAACTCGACTCCCACCGTGTGGAACTCGACCGACGACAGGGGAAGGTCGTCCGCATCCAGGAGGACATCGAAGATCTCAACGCCGAGATCGAGCGCACCGGCGAGGACGAACAGCTCGCATTGAAGGCCGAAATCGAAGAAATCAAAGGCGAGATCGACCGACTGGACGGCCGAATCGAGACCGAACGCGAGCGGATCGAGGAGGCGGAGCAGCGCCGACGGGAGGCGTTCGTCGAACTCGACCGGAAGAACGAGACCGTCGAGGAACTCGACGACGAACTCCGCGATGTCAAGGTCGAGAAGGCGTCCTTGAAGGCCGAAAAACAGGATCTCAAGGTCGAGCTCGCACGAATCACTGCCGAGATCGAGGCCGTCGGCGAGGAGTACGAGGAGCTAACCGACGCGCTGGAGGAACGAAAATCGACGCTCGAAACGGTTCGTGAGGAGAAAAACGAACATCGGCGGGAGAAGGACCGACTGCTCGATGAGGCCCGTCGCCGATCGAACGAAGCCGCAACGGTCGAACGGGAACTCGACGAAGTTCGCGAACGTCTGCCGGAACTCGACGCCGAACTCGCGGATCTGACGGACGAACTGGCGAACGCTCGGGAGAACGAACGACAGATCGAGGGCGTCGTCGAAGATCTGGCGGCCGAGCGCCGGGAACTCGCGGACGACCTCGACGCGGTCGAGGACGACATTCAGGCCGCACAGGCCGAGTACGCCGAGCTGGAGGCGAAAGCGGGTGAGTCGGGGGACGCTTCCTATGGACGGGCGGTGACCACGGTTCTGAACGCCGACTTCGACGGCGTTCACGGAACGGTCGGCCAACTCGGTGGGGTCGAAGAGCAGTACGCGACCGCCTGTGAGACGGCTGCCGGAGGGCGGCTGGCGAACGTCGTCGTTGACGACGACGGCGTCGGACAGCGCTGTATCGAACACCTGAAGACGACGAACGCGGGCCGGGCGACGTTCCTGCCGCTTTCGGAGATGTACTCGCGCTCGCTCCCGTCCGCTCCCAACGACGATGGCGTGGTCGGGTTCGCGTACGACCTCGTGGAGTTCGATGACGAGTACACGGGCGTCTTCTCGTACGTGCTCGGGGACACGCTCGTCGTGGACAATCTCGACACCGCCCGCGCGTACATGGGCGAGTACCGAATGGTGACGCTCTCGGGCGAACTCGTCGAGAAGAGCGGGGCGATGACCGGTGGTAGCCGGAGCGGGTCGCGATACTCGTTCTCGAAGACCGGTAAAGGGAGGCTCGAACGGGTTGCCGAGCGGATCACCGACCTTCACGACGAACGCGAGTCGATCCGTGCGTCGATCCGCGACCTCGAAGAGCGCCTCGACCGGGCCCGCGACCGCCGGAGCGACGCGGCGGATGCGGTCCGTTCGATCGAGGGCGAGATCGAGCGCCGTGAGGAGACGAAATCCGAGGTCGAAGCCCGGATCGACGACCTGACCGACCGTCTCGACGAGATCGAAGCCGAGCGTCAGTCGGTCGACAGGGAGATGGCCGACATCGACGACGCAATCGCCGACCACGATGCGGAGATCGAACGGATCGAGTCGGACGTCGCGGAGCTCGAAGCCGAACTCGCCGACTCGAAGATTCCGGCGCTACAGGACGAACGCGAGGCGGTCCGCGGAGAGATCGACGATCTCGACGACCGTACGGATGACCTTGATGCGCGGCTGAACGAACTGGCGCTCGAAAAGCGGTACGTCGAGGAGGCGATCGAGGACCTCGAATCGGAGATCGAGACGGCGAAGGAGCGACGCGCCGAGTCGGAGGACCGAATCGAGAAGCTGGAGGCCGAGATCGACGATCACGAAGGGACGTTAGTGGAGAAACACGAGGAGGTCGAAGCGCTGGAGGAGCAGCTCGCGGAGTTGAAAGACGACCGTGAGGACCTTCGGGAGACGCTCAGGGAGGCCGAAGCCGACCGTGACGAGAAACGAGAGACGGTCTCGTCGATGGAGAACCGACTGAAGAGCCTCCGGCGGTCCGAGACGCGACTGGAAGTCGAAATCGAGCGGCTCGAACCGGAAGTCGACGAGTACGATCCCGACGAGATTCCGGATCACGATGAGGTCGAACGGAACGTCAACCGGCTCGAACGCGAGATGGCGAAGTTAGAGCCGGTAAACATGCGAGCGATCGACCGCTACGACGAGGTCGAGTCCGAACTCAACGATCTTCAGGAGCGGCGAGAGATTCTCGTCGAGGAGCGCGACGGCATCGCCGACCGAATCGACGCCTACGAGGCGCGAAAGCGGGAAACGTTCATGGACGCCTTCGAGGGAATCGACGCCCACTTTCAGGACATCTTCGAGCAGCTCTCGAACGGGACGGGTCAGCTCCACTTGGAGAACGAGGACGAGCCGTTCGAGGGGGGACTGACGATGAAAGCGGAGCCAGGCGACAAACCGATTCAGCGCCTGGACGCGATGAGCGGCGGCGAAAAGAGCCTGACTGCGCTCGCGTTCATCTTCGCGATCCAGCGGTACAACCCGGCCCCATTCTACGCGCTCGACGAGGTGGACGCGTTCCTCGATGCGGCCAACGCCGATCGGGTGGGCGAACTCGTCGACGAACTCGCCGACGACGCGCAGTTCGTCGTCGTCTCCCACCGGTCGGCGATGCTCGAACGCTCGGAGCGCGCGATCGGTGTCACGATGCAAGAGAACAACGTGAGCGCCGTCACGGGAATCGAGTTCGCCGCGGAGGCGACCGCGGATGACTGAGGACGTCGGCCGGAGCGACGACCTGACCGCCGGACCATCGGTGGCTGGCGAACCCGACGACGAGGTCGAGCCGGTCGAACTGCTCGTTCAGTTGGCCGAGGAGGGTGAGATCGAGCCGTGGGACATCGATATCGTGGACGTGACCGACAAGTTCCTCGCGAGACTGGACGCGACGGATCTGCGAACGTCGGGACGGGCGCTGTTCTACGCGAGCGTCCTGCTGCGGATGAAAAGCGACGAACTGCTCGGCGGGAACGAAGACGACGGGGAAGACGAGGACGACATCGCGTGGGACGATCCGTTCGAGGGCGACGGGGATCCGATCGCGGGATTGGAACAGGAGATGGATCGGCGGCTGGAGCGGAAGGGTGCCCGGGGAAAGCCGGAGACGCTCGACGAACTCGTCCGGGAGCTTCGGGACCGGGAGCGTCGACGGGCCTGGTGGAAGGAGGCTCGCGAGTACGATACCAGCGGCTCCCCTCGCGGCTTCTCGCGGGGAACGCAGACGCTGGATTACCGATCCGGCGACGAGTTCCGGGCTGACGATGAACCGACGGAAGGTGACATCACGGGCCGAACGCACACCGAGGACATCGAGACGGTCATCGAGGACGTGGCGGCCGAACTCACAGAGCGCTACGCCGCCGGCCGTGAGGAGGTGCTGTACGTTGAGATTCGGGATTCCGGGGGATCGGCCGTCGAGACATACCTCGCGTTGCTCTTTCTCGCCCACCGTGGCGAAGTTCGGCTGGAACAGGACGACCTCTTCGGTGATCTGTGGATCGAGGACCGAGGCATCGAAGATGCCCTGGGAGCCGATACGGAGCGGGACGTGGCTCCGACGGCGGAGTGACGGGTTCGATCACGCGCCGTCCGCGACCAGTCGCTCGAAGTTTCGGTACGTTCGGTCGGCGGTGCAGTCCTCGAAGGAGTGGCCCGACCCGTCCCAGTCGAACTGCTCGGTGAGATAGTTCTCCAGGTCGGCGGTGAACTCGGGGTGATACTGAACGGTCCGGACCGGAGCGGTCTCGTGGCGGCTGGCGAAGAGTGGGTAGTCGGGTTCGGAGCCGATCGGTTCCATGCCCTCGCCCAGTTCGGTGACGTAGTCGCCGTGGACGGCCGGCACGACGGATTCGACGCCGTCGAACAGCGGATCGTCGGCCAAGTCGGTCTCGACGAACCCCGCCCGCATCCCGCGGTGTTCGACCGTCCCGCCGAGCGCGTCGTTGACGATCTGGTGGCCGAAGCAGACCCCGAGCGTCGGCATCTCCTCGTCGACCAGTCGTCGGACGAACGCGCGTTGATCGCGTATCCACGGGTGGTCGTCGTCCTCGTAGACGCCCGCCGTACTCCCGGAGATCACGACCCCGTCGACACCGTCGAGGTCGGGCTGACCGCCCTTCTTGGTATAGGCGTACACTTCGTGCTCCGGAAGGTGGTCACGGAGCGCCTCGACGTGGTAGCGCTTCTCGGGATCTGGCTCGTTGTCGAGGAGCAGGAGCATTCGCTGGAACGTTGGGTTCCCGGGAGGATAAACGGCGCGATGGTGGGAACCGGTCGTTCGGGACGGCTACACGTACTCGCCGATCAGGAGATCCAGCCGCTCTTTCACGTCGTCGGGAATCGCCTCGGACGGCGTGTTGATCGTCCCGGAAAGGGCGCTCTGGGCGGGATACTCCTCGTCCTCCGGCAGCGTTCGGATCGCCCGTTCGACAGCCGCTTTGATCGCCTCCTGGTTGCGTTCGGCGTTCTCCAGGACCTCCTGAAGCCGGTCCTCGTTCGCCCCCTTCCAGACGCCCCAGTCGGTGACGCCCGTGATCGTCGCGTAGGGCAGTTCGGCCTCGCGCGCGAGTTTCGCCTCCGGAATCGTCGTCATGCCGATGATCTCCCAGCCCTGTGCGCGGAACCACTCGCTCTCGGCTTTCGTCGAGTACTGGGGTCCCTCGATGCAGACGTACGTTCCACCCTCGACCACGTCGCCGTCGGTCTCGACGCCCTCCTCGTCGATCGCCTCCCGCGCGCTTTCGGCCAGGTGGTCGGCCAGTTTCTGGCTGTACGGGTGAGCGAAGGGCATGTGAACGACCATCCCGTCGTCGAAGAACGTGAACGGCCGGTGGCGCGTTCGATCGACCGCCTGATCCGGAATCACGAGCGTCCGTGGGGGGTACTCTTCCTGGAGGCTTCCGACCGCATTGCTCGAAAGGATGCACTCGACGCCGGCCGCTTTGAGCGCGTAGACGTTCGCGCGGTACGGACACGTCGTCGGCGAGTACTCGTGATGTCGACCGTGTCGTGGCACGAAGACGACTTCGCGGTCGGAATCCGCGAGGCTCCCGATCGTCAGCGGTGCACTCGGTTCGCCGAACGGCGTTTCGACCGACCGTTCGCGGGTGTCCGTGAGCGGGAGCGCCTCGTAGATGCCGCTGCCACCGATGAAGCCGACTCTCATGGGCCGACGATCGAACGCCGATGGGAAAAGTATCCCCTTTTGCGTCGGGCGCTCAGGGTGCGTAGTAGTACTCGCCTTCCCGCTTTTGCTCTCGATCCAGTTGACTGCCGGGCTTGTTGATCCGGGGGCGGCCCACGCGCTCGTCCCGGCGGAACGTCACGTCGAGGTTCGCGAGGAACTCGTTCATCCCCGAGCGCATGTCCTGTGGGGTGCTGGCGTGACCGCGCTCGGCCGGTTCGCCGTCGAACACCAGCAGCCGATCCGAGAGCAGATCGATCATATAGATGTCGTGATCGATCACGAGCACGGTGTCGTCGCCGCGTTCGGCGTGCCGCCGGATCGCCCGCGTCGCCAGCACGCGCTGTTCGACGTCGAGGTGTGCGGACGGCTCGTCGAGCAGGTAGAGATCCGCCGTCTGGGAGAGGCACGCCGCGATGGCGACCCGCTGGCGCTCCCCGCCGGAGAGGTCCGTAAGGTTCTGCTCCATGATGCGTTCGAGCTGGAGCGGCTGGGCGATCTCGGTGTTCCAGTACGACGAGCCGAACTCGTCGGCGACCGAGGACATGAACGCGTCGACGCGCATCGGCTGATCGACCTCGACGTACTGCGGCTTGTAGGAGATCCCGAGGTCGAGATCGGCGTCCTCCTCGTTCGGATCGAGTCGACCCGCGAGCAGTCGCGCGAACGTCGACTTTCCGATCCCGTTCGGGCCGACGATCCCGAGCACCTCGTTTCGATAGAGACTCCCGCCGTCGACCGAGAGCGAGAATCCGTCGTCGCCGTAGGTGTGGCTCATCGAGGGGTACTCGACGAGCACGTTACCCGTGGTCGACTGCCGCGGCGCGTGCTCTTCGAACTCGATGGCTTCGGGGCGGATGCGCATGTTCTCGTTCTCCAGATAGCCCGCCAGATACTCGTTGATCCCGTTTCGAACCGATTTCGGCGGCGTGACGACCCCGAACGCTCCCGGCTCACCGTACGTGACGTGGATGTTGTCGGCGAGTAAGTCGAGCACCGCGAGGTCGTGTTCGACGACCAGCACGGAGCGTTCCTCGGCGTCCGCCACCTCGCGGATGAGGCGGGCGGCCGTCACCCGCTGGCCGATGTCGAGGTATGGGGTGATCTCGTCGAGGAAGTAGAAGTCGGCGTCCCGAACCAGCGTGGCCGCGAGCGCGACCCGCTGGAGTTCGCCGCCGGAGAGGTCCCCGATGTCCCGATCCAGCACGCGCCGGATCGAGAGTCGGTCGACCAGTTCGTCGAGCACCCCGCGCTCGTCGACGCCTTCGAGCAGGCCACGGGTCGTCCCCTCGAATCGGTCGGGAATCCGATCGACGTACTGGGGCTTCCGGGCGACGGTGATCGACCCGTCGCGCACGTCGGCGATGTAGTCCTGCAGTTCCGTGCCTCGGTAGTGATCGAGGGCGTTCTCCCAGCCGGGATCCGTCCCGTGGTCGCCGAGGTTCGGAGTGAGTTCGCCGGCGAGAATGCGGACCGCCGTCGTCTTCCCGATGCCGTTCGGGCCGAGGATGCCGGTCACCTGTCCCTCCTTCGGGACGGGGAGTCCGTACAGCGAGAACGCGTTCTCGCCGTAGCGGTGGGCCGGCGACTCCTCGAGTTCCTGTGGGAGGTTGATGATCTGGATGGCGTCGAACGGGCACTTCTCGACACAGATCCCGCAGGTCTCGCCGAGACAGACCTCCTCGCTGATCCGCACCTGGTCGGGGTCGCCCTCGTCGGCGTCCTCGCCGCGAAGCGTAATACACTCCTTTCCGGTGCGATTCGGCGGACAGTAGTTCGAACACTCGTAGTTGCACCGATCGGGCTGACAGCGTTCGAGGTCGACGACGGCGATGCTGTCGCTCGCCATCTCAGGTCCCCACGGTGACGCCGCTGGTCAGCAGAATCGTCCACGACACGAACCATAGCGCGAACGTCATGAAGAATATGTAGAGGTAGTCCTTGATCGAGAACTCGGGTTTCAACCCCGTGATGTTCAAGAGCGGAAACTGGATCACGACGAACGCGCCCAGAATCCAGACGCCGAGGGGGTCTTCGGCCGGGCTGCCTGCTCCCGCCGTCGCGTACGAGGAGACCAGCGCCGCAGCGATCCCGAACAGACAGGAGATCGCGGTGACCGTCACCCCGCGGATGTGGTCGGATCGCTCCTCTACAGCTTCGGTCGCCATGTCTCCGAGTCGGGGATCGCTCACCAAAAGGCGTTCGCTTGGCCGCCGTCGACGGCGTAGCGAGTGAACCCACTGCCCGGCGGCGGGGTGGCCAGCGACGCCCGGTAATCAGCCATGTGTGGTCTGTTAGTCCTCAACATTTATGACGCTGCGGTCGTTTCGATTCGTAATGATGGCAGGATCAGCACAGGAGACCATGGACGACCTTCCTCCGAGCGCAAAACTGGTTTTCAAGGTACTCGAGTACAACGGACCGCTCACCCAGAAGAAGATCGTCGAGGAGTCGATGCTGTCGGCTCGAACGGTGCGCTACGCACTCGAACGACTGCAGGACATCGGGGCGGTCGAGGAGAACATCTACTTCGCGGACGCCCGTCAGAACCTCTACGAGATCACCGCCGAGGAGCTCGAAGAGCCTGACGTCGAGGGGGGAGCGAGCGGGGCCTGTCAAGCCGAATAGCCACGATCGACACAGCCGCCGGACGGATACGAGGGCCGGACTGGGGCGGGCGGGGAAAGCGGGGTTCGAACTGCTTACCACTGTCCGCCCTTCCGAACGGGGAGTGTTCGGTCGGTTCCGACGACGCCCGATCGTGCGCCGTCGAATTCACGGTTGCGTATAGAAGGATTCAGTACACATCTCCGAGTAGCCTCCAGACAGCATGTCCCTCGTCGGTAGCGGCCGTCGTCTCCTGCTCGCGTTGGCGCTGCTGATCGCTACCACCGTCGTGGCCGCCGCCGTCGTCGAACCGAATGTCGCCGATCCGACGTCGATCGCACTCGCCGCTGCCCTGATTGCACCGCCGATCGTCGCGCTCGGCGCGCTCCTGACGGCTCCGTTCGACGACGATGCCTATCTCGACGCGCGCTGGCCGGGTGGGATCATCGGAGACACCGTCCTGATCGGAGCCGTCTGCGGCGTTGCGGCGATGGGAATCGTCGGCGCTGCAACGGCGATCGATCGCCCACGGCTCGCGCTCCCGGCGGCCACGGTCGGCACGTATCTCGTCGCGATGGCCGT
>SKSS01000055.1 GCA_007122875.1 Salinarchaeum sp.
ACTGGGATGTGAACTCGCCGAGACGTGCTCACTGCGTTGCGCGCGTCTCGTCTGCCCAAATCCAGCCGGAGGCGCGTTGCTCTTCACGTCCGTTCATCGCAAAACGCGCCGGGACTGGGATTTGAACCCAGAATCCCATACGGGAACACGCTTTCCAGGCGTGCGCTTTACCATTCGGCCATCCCGGCTCGGTCGAAACTACCGCCCTGTTGCACTTAACGGTGTCCCTTCGCGTCGTCGAACCGCAGCCGTCCCTCCACGACGTACGACAGCCCGGCCGCGAGCACGCCGATCACGACGGTCACCGCAGCGGTGATCACCAGCGGCGTACTGGCATCCACGATCACCTCGTAGCCCTGCAGGAGGACGAGAAACGAAAGCGCCCCGACCAGTCCCCACAGGACCGCCGACTTCGTCCGGGTGTGCACGTCACTCGGCGCTGGCGATGGCCTCGATCTCCACGCCGGCACCTTTCGGCAGGTTCGCCACCTCGACGGCGCTGCGGGCCGGCGGGTTGTCGACGAAGTACTCGGAGTACGCCTCGTTCATCTCGTCGAAGTCGTCGATGTCCTCGAGAAACACCGTCACTTTGAGCACGTCGTGCGTCGAGAGTCCCTCCTCGGCGAGAATCGCCTCGATATTTTCGAGCGACTGCCGAGTCTGGACGGCGATCGGCTCGTCGTCGAGGAGTTCGCCGTCCGGCGTCAGTGGGATCTGCCCGGCGGTGAAGACGAGTGATCCGTTCGTGGTGGCTTGGCTGTACGCACCGACCGCGTCGGGGGCGTCCGGCGTGCTGATGACGCGCTTCATGTCCCACCTCTTGGGCGGGGCCACCTTAAAGGTAGGCGGGACAGCGGGAAGATGCCGCTCAGATCAGTACCTCGACCTCGTATCCCCGATCGTGAAGCGCCGCGAGCAGGTCGTCGACGTGTTCGGGACCTCTGGTTTCGAGATCGATCTCGATCCACGCCGCGTCCATGGCCACGTCACGGGACGTGCGGTCGTGCTGGACGGCGTAGATGTTGGCACCCTGCTCGGCGATCACGTTCGACAGCTCGACCAGCGCTCCGGGGCGATCTTTGAGCACCGTCCGGAGTTTGACGTAGCGACCGGTCTCGACCAGCCCGCGCATGATCACCGTCGTCAGCGTGTTGAGATCGACGTTCCCGCCGGACAGCACCGGGACGACCACCTCGCCGTCATCGTAGTCGAACGCCCCCGATAGCAGGGCGGCGAGTGGTACCGCCCCAGCGCCCTCGACGAGCGTCTTTCCCCGTTCGAGCAGACAGGTCATCGCTACGGCGATCTCGGAATCCGAAACCGTGACCACGTCGTCCACGCGTTCGGCGAGCACCTCGTACGTCTTCGAACCGATCGATCGGGTGGCGATCCCGTCGGCGATCGTGTCCACGCCGTCGAGTTCGACGACCTCGCCCTTCTGGAGGGCGGCGGCGGCGCTCGCCGCCCCTTCGGCCTGTACGCCGATCACTCGCGCGTCGGGAGCGAGTCCGGTGACGGCTGTGGCGACGCCGGCGGCGAGACCGCCCCCACCGATCCCCACGACGACGGTGTCCACCTCGGGACAGTCCTCGACGATCTCCAGCCCGAGGGTTCCCTGTCCGGCCATCACCGCCTCGTCGTCGAAGGCGTGGACGTACGTTCGCCCCCGTTCACGTTCGAGTTCGTGTGCGTGCTCGGCGGCCGCGTCGTAGTCCGCCCCGTAGAGGACGACGTCGGCACCGTAGCTCCGGGTTGCCTTCACTTTCGAAACGGGTGCGTGCTCCGGCATCACGATCGTCGCGTCGACGCCCGCTCGCGAGGCCGCGAGAGCCACGCCCTGTGCGTGGTTGCCCGCACTCGCCGTCACGACGCCGCGGTCGCGTTCGGCCGGCGAGAGCGTCTCGATTCGATTCGTCGCGCCGCGGAGTTTGAACGACCCCGTGCGCTGGAACGTCTCGAGTTTGAGATGTACCTCGGCACCGGTCATCGTCGAGAACGCGTGTGAGTACCACTGCGGGGTCCGTCGAGTGGTCTTCGAAACCCGATCGCGCGCCGCCTCGACGTCCGAGAGGTCGATCATTGCCGCGAGATGGGCGCCACGAAAGTTAAGCGGACCGACGTGGGATCCGACGTCAGGACAGTGACACCGCTGGTCGAAACGAGTGGGGAAAAAGGTGGGGGAAGGGACGCACGACGCGTGTGACGTGCGAATAAAGCACGGTGCTGAAAGGATATAAATCCTCCCCATCCGGGTTGAAAGTGAAATCGATAGACCGCTCCGGTGATGGCCGGAACGCAAGACGGGCGTCAGCCGCTTGTCGGCCGCACGTCTGACGAACGATCCCCCGAACGAGGACGGCTCCATCTACTCCCCCGGGTTGCGGCAACGGGGTGTCCGTTCCGCCAGGCTCAAGCGGTACACATCCGAAACAAACCCGTGTCTTGGTCTCCCTCACGTGAGCGGCTCTTTTCGGTCTGGCGACGCGTGCTGTCGCTTTCCTGGCCGGTGATGGTCGAGCAGGTACTGCGAACCCTGATGCGGACCACCGACATCATCGTCACGGCGATGATGTCGCCGCTCGCGGTGGCGGCGATCGGGCTGGCGGACCTCTACGCCCGGCTTCCGCTCAGGCTCGGACTGGGTCTCGGCAGTGCGTCCATCGCGCTGTCCAGTCAGGACACCGGTGGCGACGCGATCGCGAACCGTGACGAGGCGGTCACACAGGCACTCTTGCTCGGCTTTCTCACTGGGATCCCGTTCGTTGCGTTCGGGTTTCTGTTCGGCGAACAGGCGATCGCGGTCATCGGCTTTCTCGGCGACGACGAGGAGATCGCCGAGGTCGCCCGACTCGGCGGGCTCTATCTGGCGATTATCTTCGCTACCGCCCCGGCACGGCACGTCGCGCTCGTCGGTGCGCGGGCGCTCCAGGGAACCGGTGACACCCGAACCCCGATGTACGTCAACATCGTCTCGAATACGCTCAACATCCTGCTCTCGCTACTTCTCGGACTCGGGCTATTCGGTGCGCCCCGGCTGGAGATCGTCGGTGTCGGCATCGGAACGGCGGTCGGAAACGTGTTCACGGCCGTCCTCCTCGCGCTCGCGATCGCCACTGACTGGACGGACGCGTCGTTCACCCGTCCCCAAAACCCAGTAATCACCAAACAGCTAGTGGTGCTGGCGGTCCCTCCGGTCGCCGAAGGACTCGTCGCGACGATCATCGAGTTCCCGTTCAACGCCCTGTTGTTGATGTTTGGAGCCGAGGTCAACGCCGCCTATCAGGTCGGACTCCGCGTCTATCAGCAGGTCACGGGTCCGCTCTCCCGGGGGATCAACGTCGGCGCGAGCATCGTCGTTGGCCAGGCAATCGGCGATGGCGATGCGGAAGCAGCCCGGTTTAACGGCTGGGCCACGGCGGCGTTCGGCGTCCTCACCGTGGGTTCGATCGGACTCGTCCTCGTCACGCAGGCCGAGTGGATCGCCCGCCTGCTGACCGACGACCCGGCGACGCTCGAACACGCCGCGGACTTCACCAGGGTGTACGGGCTGGCCGCACCGCTCTCGGTGCTGTACACCGTCCTTTCGGGTGCGCTGAAAGGCGCAAGCGACACCACGACGCCGTTCGTCGCGCGGGCGTCCGGGCTGTTGCTGTTCTTCCTTGGGTTCTCCTGGGTCGCCAGCGTCGGGTTCGGTCTCGGTCTCCTCGGGATCTACCTTGGGATCGTCCTCTACTACGGCTGGGCGCTGTTGATCGTCGGCCGAGGGTTCTACCGCGGGCACTGGGCCGACCGTGCCACGCGAATGATGGCCGATCGGGGCAGCACGGACGGAGCCAGGACGGACTGATCGTTCGAACGGCGGTGATCGATCGGGGTTACAGAAAACATATACCGAACTTGTCTAATCGTCAGATATGCGCCGAGAACCCCTGCTGGTCGGCGGGGCGATCGCCGTGGTCGCACTCGCCCTGCTGGCGATCGCCCTCCTTCCCGGTGCGGTCGTCCATCCGGCGGCCGACGAATCGGACGATGAACCACCCGGGCGCGTCGCGATCGAGGAGGTGACGATCGCACCGGGTGAGGTAACTGGCGAGACCGCCACACTCGTCGTAGACACCCGACTCGCTCATCACGGTGGGACCACGGAGAACGTCACCGTCGCCGTCCGCGCCGTCGATCACGACTCGGAGATGGTCGAGACGACAGTCGAGACCGAGGTCTCCGAACTCTCGGGCGATCACGAACGGTCGGTTCCGGCGAACGTCACCGTCCCCCGTGAAGGGGACTACCACATCGAGACGATCGTTTACGAGGACGACGCCCGCACCGCCGATGCGACGGCGACGGTGCGCACCGTCGACGCGCTTTCGCCGCCGCACGCCGAGACGACCGTCGAGTTCCACCGGTTCGCGGGCGGATCCGACGATGCGCCGCCCGTGATCCAGTACGCCGTCGACTCCGTCCAGGACGCTGACGCGACGCTGTCGGTTTCGACGTATCTCACCAACACCGGCGACGAGCCGGAGTCCGAACTCGAACTCGTCGTGCAGGCCAGACAGGCCGAGTCGAACGTCGTCGCCGACGAGGAACGCATCGACGTTGGGACGATCGATCCGGGACGCACGGACACGCCGACCGTCTCGCTGACCGTTCCCGACGGGTACAACTACTACCTCGACGCCACCCTGTGGAGAGACGGCGTCATCGTCGGCGACACCCGATCTGCGGCCAATCTCGCACCCGGCGAGCCGATGACGGTGAACACGACCGACTACGAACGCACCCTCGAAGTGACCGACTTCACGGACGACGATCCCCAGACGACGCCCGCCCCGGAACCCGTATACGATGAGGACGTCGACGAGGACGAGAGCGCGCCCGGCTTCGGCGTTCTCATGGCCATCGTCGCGCTGCTCGGTGCGGCCGCGTTGGCACGGAGGAGCGCATGACGGAGACGGCCACCGAGGATGAGACCATGACAGAGACGGCCACCGAGGATGGGCCCATGACAGAAACTGCCCCCGACGAGACCATGACGAAAACTGCCGACGACGACGAATCGCTCGACGATCGCCGGTACGCCCTCTCGGACACGAGCCGACCGCTTCGTGCGCTGGAGTGGGTCGCGCTTGGGGTCCTCTCGCTGCTGGCGATCTACGCGCTCATTCAGTTCTACGGCAGCGTCAGCGAAGCGATCTCGCTGTGGATCGCCGCGGAGTACGAGCCGCTGTTTCAGGCGGGGTTCAACCTCGTCGTGCTGTTAGTGGCCGTTGTCGGGACGCTGCGGCTGGTCGAGCGGATCGCGAACGACGAGACGCCGTGAGGATCAGCGCTGGTCGATCGGAACGAACTCCGCGTCCGTTTCGCCGACGTAGCGCGCCCGCGGGCGGATAATTCGGTTGTTCTCGCGGTACTCCAGTGCGTGTGCGAGCCAGCCGCCGACGCGACTCATCACGAAGATCGGCGTGTACATGTCCGCCGGCATGCCGAGTTGGTAATACACCGACCCGGAGTAGAAGTCGACGTTCGGCGCGATGCCCTTCTCGACGAGACCGACCTCGTCGGTCAGGTAGTCCTCGATCGTCTTCGCGTAGTCATACCACCGGTCGTCACCCGTGGAATCGGCCAACTCGGCCGACCGCTCCTCTAGGATGAGCGCACGCGGATCTTTCACCTGATAGACCCGGTGCCCGAAGCCGGGGATTCGCCGTCCCTCGTCGATCGCCTCCTCGACCCACTCGCGGGGATCGAGGTCGCTGTCGTCGATTTCGAGGAGGATATCCATCACGTCCTGATTCGCTCCGCCGTGGAGCGGGCCGGCGAGCGCGCCGATCCCCGCGGTGATCGCGTTGTACACGTCGGCCAGCGTACTCGAGACGACGACGGTCGTGAACGTCGAGGCGTTCAGGCCGTGATCCGCGTGCAGGGTGAGTGCCTGATCGAGCGTTTCGACGGCGACCTCGTCGGGCTCCTCGCCGTCGCGCATGTAGAGGAAGTTCGCCGCGTGGCCTAAGTCGTCCCGCGGCTCGATCGGCTCGTCGCCGTCGCGCAGCCGATCGTACGCCGCGAGGATCGTCGGCATCTTCGCGGTGATGCGCCGCCCCTGCCGAAGGCTCGCGTCCAGGTCCTCGGGATCCGGGTGTTCGGGTTCGTACGCGGACAGCATCGAGGTCGCGGTCCGAAGCGCCGCCATCGGTGTCTCGTCGGCCGCGGCGAGCGCGCGTAGCGTCTCGACGACATCGTCGTCGATCGGCCGCTCGTCGGCGAGTGCGTCCTCGAACGACGACAGCGCGTCGGCGTCCGGCAGTTCGCCGTGCCAGAGCAGGTACAGGACCTCCTCGAAGCTGGCCTCCCGCGCGAGGTCCTCGATGGCGTATCCGCGGTAGATCAGTCGCCCGGTTTCGCCGTCGACGTGACTGAGCGACGACTCCGTGACGAGCACGCCGTCGAGTCCCAAGTTCAGCTCGTCGGACATACCCTAGCCTTGTGAGGGTAGGCTGTAAAGGGTTACCGTATCCCGTCGCGACCGCCGGATTCCGGAGCGGGCCGTGCGAGTCGACCCGCCCGGAGCGTACAGAGCACCATCGTAACCAGGACACCGGTCGAGATTGCGGTCACGAACGTGAGCACTAGGCAGTACGTACGATCGTCGGTCGGTTGGGTGATAGATATTTGATGTGTCCTCGAATCGGTCGGACCGAACCGCTAAAGGTAGTGGGACCGTCCTACCTCGATAATGACACGGCTCGGAACGGCGGAGGCAGCCCCAGGGGAGATCGCCATTGGACGACTCCCGGTCGGGGAGACGCGCGATGGCAGCGAGTTCGGGCTTCCCGTCGCGGTGATCGAGGGTGAGGAAGACGGAGAGACCCTGTACATCCAGGCGGCCAGTGACGGTGACGAACTCAACGGTGTCGGCGTGGTCAGTCACGTCGTCCCTCGGCTCGATCCGGCCGATCTCTCCGGTACCGTCCTCGTCGTCGGGATCGTCAACTATCACGCGTTCCAGGTCGCCGAACACCGCAACCCCATCGATCACACGAAGATGAACCGGGCGTATCCGGGCGACGAGAACGGGACGTCGAGCGAGCGCATCGCGGCCGCCACCTTCGAGGCTGCGAGCCGGGCCGACTACGTCGTCGATCTTCACCAGGGGTCGACCTCCCGAATGATCAACGAAGTCAGAGTTCGGTGTGGCCCGCGACACCGGCTACACGACGAGTGTCTCGAACTCGCGAAGGCGTTCGGCTGCGGTCACGTCCTCGATCAGAAGGGACCGGACGGACAGCTCGCGCGCGTCGCTCCCGACGACGGCATCCCGACGGTCGATCCCGAACTCGGCGGATGCGTCGGACTGGACGAAGAGAGCGTCAGGATCGGCACCGAGGGCGTGTTCAACGTGCTCCGATACTACGGGTTTCTCGACGGCGACGTCGATCTCGAACCGCAGGTCCGGGCGACCGGCTTCGACCAGCACGGCGCGTCCGTCGGCGGGCTGGTTCGAATGCAGCGCGACCTCGGCGACCGCGTCGAGCGCGGCGACGCGCTCTTCGACGTGACCGATGTCTTCGGCCAGCACAAGGAGACGGTGGTCGCCGAGACGGACGGGATACTGTGGCGAGCGCGTCGGCTCCCGCAGGTCGCCACGGGCGAGTACGTCTGCTCGGTGGCGACGGACATCGATGAGTACTGATGACGGCCACGTCACCCCCCGATCTCGTCTGCCCGTCCTGTGATCGCCACTACGACGCCGGTCCGGACGAACCGTGGCGCTGTTCCTGTGGCGGTCCGCTGGAACTCGCCGTCGATCCGCGCCCGGACGGTCCCGCTCCCGATCCCGCGACGCTCGACCGCAACCGCGGACTGTGGGCGTTCGAGGAGTTCCTTCCCGTCGAGCGCCGCGTCTCGCTCGGGGAGGGGTGGACGCCGCTCGTCGACGCCCCCGGGTGGGACGCGTCGTTCAAACTGGAGTACGTCTTCCCCTCCGGCAGTTTCAAGGACCGAGGTGCGACCGCCCTCCTCTCTCGGGCAGCCGGTCTCGGCGTCGAATCGGTGGTCGACGACTCGTCCGGAAATGCCGCGGCCGCGATCGCTCAGTACGCCGCACGCGCCGGGATCGACGCGACGCTCTACGTCCCGGCCGACGCCAAGCCGGGGAAGACGGCGGCCATCGAGCGCTGCGGCGCGGACGTGATCCCGGTCGAGGGCGATCGCGCGGCGGTGACGGACGCCTGTGTCGCCGCGGTCGAGCGGGGCGACGCCTGGTACGCCTCGCACGCGTGGAATCCGGCGTTCTTCGCGGGGACGACGACGTTCGCGCTGGAGGTCGCCGCCCAGCGCGACTGGACGGTCCCCGACGCGGTCGTCCTCCCGGCCGGCCACGGAACGCTGTTGCTCGGGGCGTACCGCGGGTTCCGCGCGCTGGAGCGGGCCGGCTGGACCGACCGCGTCCCACGGCTGGTCGCCGTGCAAGCGGCGGGAACGACCCCGATCGCGGACGCGATCGACGGTGGGGAAGCCGCCGCAAACGACGACGACAACGATCTCGCCGACGGAATACAGATCGAGGCTCCAGCGAGGGGGTCGGAGATGGTCGGGGCGATCGAGGCGACGGGTGGCCGGGCCGTCGTCGTCGATCGCGACGCGACCCGGCGGGCGCTCTCGGCGCTCCGACGCGGCGGGTTCTACGTCGAACCGACCTCGGCGGTCGCGCCCGCTGCGGTGCGCGAACTCCGCGAGCGAGGCGAGATCGACGACGACGCCGACGTGGTCGTGCCGCTGACCGGGAGCGGACTGAAGGACTCTACCTGAGTGGATCGGCTCGGAACCGCCGAATCCGACTCGTTGAGACGCTCGGCGAGATCACTCTGAGACGCTCGGCGAGATCACTCTGAGACGCTCGGCGAGATCACTCTGAGACGCTGGATGAGATCGCTCGTCGTTCGTTGATTGGTGGGCGCTGTCCGCTCGGACTATCCGGACTGGTCGTTGGCCGTGGGCTGACGATCGGCGTGGCCGACGATCCGGGCGTCCTGCCCGATCCGTCCACGGAGGGGTGGGCCCGTTCCGGTATTTGACCGTTCGCGTTCGTCCCTTATCGTTCGGGATGAATCGGCGCGTCGAAGCCGCCCCGGATCAGCGGTTTCGCGATGTGCCGTCGCGCACATGGTGGGACCTCGTACCACCCCACTTCGAGGTCGCGTTCGATCCTGATCTCGACTTTGTCGGTTGCAGCGGTGCGACAGGCTCGACAGCGATAGCCCTGATCGACGCCCGCGCTCTCCATCGACCGACCACAGTCCGGGCACTCGGGGACGACTCGCTCGGTTCGGCGCAGGTGTCGGACGGCGAACTTCTCCAGTTTGATCGTTCCTCGACCGATCTCTCCACAGGCGGTGATTCGATCGCCGACACGGAG
>SKSS01000027.1 GCA_007122875.1 Salinarchaeum sp.
CGGGCCGCCGCTTCCGGGGTGAGCGGCAGGTGGACGAACCCGACCGGCGGCTCGGGGGTTCGTCCGCTCGCGGCTCCCACACCCGCGTACAGCGCCCGATTGCAGCAGTGTGTTCCGGCGGTGTTCGAGAGGCGGGCCGGGATTCCGCGATCGAGGAGCGTCTCGACCGCGCCCCGGACGGGGAGCGTGGCAAACCGAGCGTCCGGTCCGTCGGGATCGAGCGGCTCGTCCCGCGGCTCAGCGTCGTCGTTGTCGGGCGTTCCGGCGCAGTTGGCGACGTTGATCGCCACGCGCTCGACGCTGATCGCGGATCGGCCGGCCGCGAGACCGGTCGACACGACCGCCGACGGGTCGTGCTCGTCGAGCAGCCGCCGGAGACGGTCGTCCACGCGGTCGAACGCGACCGGGAGCACCTCGCCGACGATCCGCTCGCCGGCGATCTCCGCTCCGTCGAGGCGGCTGGCGACCCGTTCGCTCGGGTTCGTCTCGTGGTCGCCGAACGGTTCGTAGCCGGTCAGAAGCACCGTCATCGATTCCAGGCGGCGTCGTCCGGATCGATCAACCGGCGCTCCTCGTCGATCCCATCGATCAGTTCTACGTCCACCTCGTCGAGTGCGAACTCCTGTGCCGCGAAGTTCTCGCGCAGGTGCTCCTCGCCGGTGGCCTTCGGAATCGGCACCACGGGGTCGTGTTCCATCAACCACGCCAGACTCACCTGTGCGGGCGTGACATCATGCTTTTCGGCGACCTCGACGAGTTCCGGCTGATCGAGGATCTCGCCGCGACCGATCGGACAGTACGCGACGAGGTGGTGGCCGTGGTTCTCGGCGTCGGCGACGAGCGCCTCCTGGGGGAGCAGCGGGTGCATCTCGACCTGGTGGGCGGAAATCGGGGCGTCGAGCAGGTCGCGCGCCTCGTCCATGAGGTCGGGCGTGAAGTTACTCACGCCGACGTGCTCGATCAGGCCGTCGTCGTACAGTTCGTCGAAGGCCGCGAGCGTCTCCTCGGCGTCGTAGGCCGACCGGGGCCAGTGGACGTACAGCAGGTCGACCCGGTCCATCTCGAGCCGATCGAGGCTGTCCTCGAAGGTATCGTGGACATCGTCGTACGCGAGATTGTCGGGGTGGATCTTCGTGGCGACGATCACCTCGTCGGCGTCGGTCTCCGCTCGCCGGACGCCCTCGCCAACGGCCGCCTCGTTGTCGTACATCTGGGCGGTGTCGACGTGTTCGTAGCCGAGGTCGATCGCCGTGGCGACGCTTTCGGCACACTGGTCGGGGTCGCGGTTGCCGGACGTTCCGAGTCCGATCGGTGGAAGCAACGACATGGACGGAGTATGCGACGGAGGTGGCTTAATACTGATCCCGCGAACCGGGATCGCCATGGGTCGGCCGGCGTGCGCCCCTTCAACAACACTAACAATCGGTCGGTCGAATCCGGATCCATGAACGAGCCTCGGATGGACGACGACGAACGCATCGTCGACGCGCTCGATCCCTCGGACGCGTTCGAGTTGCTGGCCCACGACATCCGCTTTCGGATCCTGGAGGTGCTCAACGACGCCGACGGTCCGATGACGTTCAGTGAACTGCGAACGGCGACGGAGGTGGACGACGCCGGCGGGTTCAACTACCACCTTCAGAAGCTGACCGGTCGGTTCGTTCGCGACGGCGACGACGGATACGAAATCGGTGGACCGGGACGACAGGTCGTCGGTGCCGTTCTCTCGGGGGTCTACACGTACACACTCGACGCCCGTCCGGTTCCGATGCCCGACGCGTGCCTCCACTGCGGCAGCGACATGGAAATGCAGTTTCGAGAGACCTCCCTCTGGATGAGCTGTCTCGACTGCGAGACGACGTTCAACCCGATTTCGATCCCACCAGGGGTGCTCGAGGGATGGCCGCACGAGCAGGGCCCGGAGGTGGTCGATCGGTGGGTGACCCACATCCGTCAGACGGCCGAACTGGGTCTGTGCTACGTCTGCGGTGGACGCGTCGACCGTCGCGTCCGCCCGATCGACGACGAAACCCCCGAAAACCGCGCCCGACTCGGACTCGATGCGACGGTCAGAAACGACTGCGAACGGTGTGGCGCGCACTGGATCGAGTTTCCGGCGGCCGCCGTTCTCAACAAGCCGTCGGTCATCGCGTTCCACGCGGAACACGAAATCGACGTGCGAACGACGGCCTCCTGGGATCTCGACTGGCTGACGACCGGTGTCTCCTCGATCACGAACGACGACCCGCTCCGACTCGACGTCCCGATCACGCTCGGTGACGAGACGCTCGTCGTCACCACCGATGACGAACTCACCGTGATCGACACACGACGGAAATAACGTTCCAGCACGACGGAAGTGGCTCTCGGTTTACATGAATGGAGTTCAGTAGCTCTCCGAACAGAAATGAATTTCTAATTACATTTACGAGGAGTGCGGCCGTGTTCCCGTCCATGTCGAAGCTTCGCTCGAACGGATCGTTCGTCCGGCTGTTTACCGGCCGACTCGTGACGAACGTCGGCGACAGCCTGTACATGATCGGGGCGATGTGGCTCGTCTACGAACTGACGGGTTCGCCGATGTATACCGGTCTCGCTGGATTTCTCGTACAGATCCCACGGACGCTCCAGTTTTTAGTCGGGCCGCTCGTCGACCGGTGGCCGCTTCGCCCGGTGCTCGTCTACTCCCAGGTCATTCAGGCAACCTGCGTGTTGGTCGTCCCGGTGGCAGCGATCGCGGGCCACCTCAGTGTCTGGGTCGTCCTCGCGGTGATGCCAGCGCTCGCGTTCATCAATCAGTTCGTCTATCCCGCACAGAACGCGGCCCTTCCCCGTATCGTCAACGACGACCAGCTCGTCCGGGCCAACTCGCTGTTCTCGATGGCTTACCAGTCGTCGGACGCCATCTTCAACGCGGCCAGCGGCATCGTCATCGCGATCATTGGCACTATCGCCCTCTTCGTCGTCAACGCCATCACATTCGCGATCGCGGCGCTGCTGTTTCTCGGCGTGGTCGTTCCGCCGTCGGGATCCGATCACGGCGCCGGTGGCGTACGGGACGACTCCGAAGACGCGGAGTCGACGACGAGCCATTCGGATTCCGAGTCGACGACCCGTTCAGATACCGAGAACGGCGCTGGCTCGTCCTACCTCGCCGACCTCGTCACCGGGATCCGATACATTCGCGGTTCCGCGGTGCTGGCGCTCGTTCTCGGGGTGATGGTGGCGAACGCCGCATTCGGGGCGACGTTGGCCGTCCTTCCGGCGTTCGCGGATCTCCTCGGCGGCCCGGAAATCTACGGCGCGCTGATGGCCGCGTATGCCGGGGGGCTGTTCGTCGGCACCATCGGCTCGACGCTCGTCGAGCGGTATCGGTACGGACTGATCTGCGCCGTCGGGTTCTGCTGGGCGGCCGCCGCGCTGTCGATCGCGCTCGTGGTCTCGGGATGGATCGTGACTGTCGCGTTCTTCTTCGTGACGTTCGTCCCGATCGGAACCTTCAGCGTGCTCTTCTGGTCGATGGTTCAGTCCGCCGTCGACGATCGACTGCTGGGGCGAGTGACCTCGATCACCTCCAGTCTCGCAGCCGTTATGCTTCCGCTCGGCTCGCTCACGGGTGGTATCGTCGCGGAGCGTGTCGGCGTCGTGGCGGTCATGGGCGTCCTCACGGTCGCGTTCGTCCTCCTCAGCGCGTACTTCGTCGTCAACCCGAGGCTTCGCCGATTACCGCCGGTCGCCGACGCCACCGAGACGTCGCTCGGTCTCCGTCATCGCGTCGACAGAGATTCCCCGGCCGACGGGGCCTGAGCGTCGGACCCGATGGGTGCCGGTCCATCCGAAGCGTCGACGACCGCCTCGTCGCGTTCGAGTCCGACGAGCGCCATAACCTATGGTGGCGCGCACGAAACGGGTATCCATGGCCGACGAGACCACGGACCACGAGACCGAGCCGATGACTCGATTTTCCGTTCCGGACCGCGAGGAACTGCCCGAGGACCTCCGAGAACGGATCGACTACGAGGAGGGTCGTGCCGGCTTCGTTCCGAACGTGTTTCTCGCGTACGGCTACCGCCCATCGCACTTCCGGGCGTTCTTCGAGTACTACGACGCGCTCGTCAAGGACACCGAGTTGACCCGAGCGGAGATCGAGATGATCGTCGTCGCCGTCAGCGCGGCGAACGACTGTTACTACTGCAACGTTGCCCACGGCGCGCTCGTTCGGATCTACGCCGAGGATCCGTTGCTGGCCGACCAGCTCGTCGCGAACTACCGGACTGCCGACGTGAGCGACCGCCACCGGGCGATGCTCGACCTCGCGGTGAAACTCACGGAGGCTCCCGAACGGGTCGAAGAGGAGGACATACAGCGACTGGAAGACCACGGCTTCTCGCGACGGGCCGCCTGGGACGTGGGGTCCGTGGCGGCGTTTTTCAACCTCTCGAACCGGATGGCGCACCTCGCGGACATGCGTCCAAACGCCGAGTTTCACACGATGGGCCGATGACGGGACTCGACGACACCGACCTCAAAATCGTTCGGCTGCTGGCCGAGGACGCCAGGCGGCCGTACAGCGAGATTGCCGACCGGGTTGGGCTGGCTCCGCCGACGGTCTCAGAGCGCATCGATCGGCTGCGAGAGACCGGGGTCGTTCGGGGGTTCACCGCCGAGGTGGATCGCTCGCTGCTCGACGACGGCGTCCCGCTGCTCGTGGAGGTCGAGTGCGCCGTTGGACGGAGCGAATCCGTCCGGCAGGCGATCGCGGAGCGAACGGACGCAGAACACGTCCTCTCGACGGCTGACGGCCGGGTACTCGCGACGATCCGCGCCGACGGGATCGGCGATCCCCTCGACGGGGTGGTGGAGCCTGAGGCGGTCGAGCGCCGGTCGGTCACCCCGCTGGTCGCGGTCGATCACCGAACCGGACTCGATCCAGGGGGCTTCGCCCTGTCGTGTGCGGAGTGTGACAACACAGTCACCAACGAGGGTGAACACCTTCGCATCGACGGGACTCGATACCACTTCTGCTGTTCGTCCTGTCGCTCGAACTTCGAGGAGCGGTACGACCGTCTCAGCGAGGAATCAGCGTAAACTGCCTTCCTCACCCGCTCGCGGCTGCCATCGTCCGATCCTTGAGGAAAGGGACTGAGCGCCGATTTTCTGCTAGCCCAAGAAGGGACAACAAGATATTCAACGACCGATAAGTTATGAATATGGGATGAGGTTTATTCTCTCACGAGACACCAATACTACCACAACTGAAAGTCTACCTTCGGTGAGCGTCATAGAGATACCTTTTTGTGGGATCATCACTATAGGTCCTGTCGAGGTGATACCTGATGGCTGTCAGTGACGATGAACGCATTCCTCCCGTATCGTTCGAACGTCGTCTTCCGGCGGGCGTCACGCGCTACGATCTGGTACTCGCGGTGATCCCGCTCTCGTTCGCGGTGGCGCTCGCCGGTTCGCTGGTCGCCTCGCTTCCGATCAACACAGCCGTCGTGCTCGGGGCTTCCGTGGCTGCGGTCGCGGTGGGCGATGCCCTGTTCGTCAATCCGCCCACGCAGGGCCGGCGTGGCGACCTGAGCGGATGACTTGATTTTCCGTCGAACTCCACGCGAGTGCTGTGGTGACGAATCACACAGGAAGTGGACAAGTCGCACGTACGCGACTGCCTACCTGTAGGTAGGCATTTTCGTGGGGAAGGTGACGTACTGTCGGGGAATATCTATGACAGACGAACACTTCCGACAGCGGCGGCGCGCGATCCAGACGGTGGGGGTAGTGGCGATCGGAGCGCTGGCTGGCTGTGCGGACGACGACCCGGACGACGACGATCCCGACGCACCCGACGAAACCCCGGAGGAACCGGATGACGAGGAGGAAGAAGTGGACGACGAGGAGGAAGAAGTGGACGACGAGGAAGAGGATGACGAAGCGGAAGAAGAAGAGCCGGACGACGAGGAAGCGGATCTCGACGAGTGGTTCGCGGACGACGACACCTACGACGGCGTCCAGGACATGACCGGCGAGGACGAAGTCGAAGTACTCGTCGGGGCGGAGGGCAACGAGGGGAACAACGCGTACGATCCGTCGGCGATCGAGATCGACCCCGGAACGACGGTCATCTGGGAGTGGACCGGCGAAGGGGGCGCACACAACGTCGTCGACGAGGCCGACGATCCCGAGTTTGAGTCGGAACTCGTCGACGAGGAGGGGTTCACGTTCGAACACACGTTCGACGACGAGGGAACCTACCGCTACGTCTGTGAGCCCCACATCGCACAGGGGATGGTCGGAGCCGTCGTCGTCGGCGAGAACGGCAACGGTGAGGACGAAGTCGATGACGAGGAAGAGGTTGACGACGAAGACGAGGAAGAAGAAGACGACGAGTGATCGCTCGTCACCACTCGTGAACTGAGCGACGGCGCGGAACGTCGCGTTGTTCCGCATACGGAAAACCGCGCTCGTTTTAGGGACCCGTGAGCTATCGGTGAGCGTGCGAAACGTCACCGACAGGATTAGCAACCCGTTTGGGATGTCCCCTCCGACCTACGACCACGACGACGGGCGCGAGCCATCCGTCCCTGGGTACGGCGACGCGAACGCCGACTTCCACCTGATCGGGGATCACCCGGGCGCACACGGCGGCGAGCGAACGGGCGTCCCGTTCACCGAGGGCGAAGCGGGCCGTCGACTTCAACCCATCCTCCACGACCTCGGGTTTCTCGCGGAGCCACACGCCGACGATCCCGCCCCGACGAACCTCTTCGCGAGCTACCTCCACATGGGAACGCTCCCCGACGGCCGGGAGCCAACCGAGGACGAGTACGACGACATGGAGCGCTTTTTCGACGCGGAACTGCGAGCGATCGGCGCACACGTCCTCCTCCCAGTCGGTGAACGGGCGACTCGCCACGTCCTCCGACACTACACCGCGAAGCCGGCCGACCTCGCCGACGACCTCCCGGCGATCCACGGCACCGAGATCCGCGGAAGCGGCTGGCTGGTGATTCCGATTCGGGATCCCCGCGAGTGGGAGAGCGGGGACGACGACCGGCTGCTCGCCGGACTGGCTGCGTTGCTAGAACAGGACTATCGGCAGGAGGCCGATCTCTCTCGGTTCGTCGCCACCGACGATCGCTACGTCGTGCGGTGAGTGTGTTCTTCCAGAGCGAAACCGGTTTCCGCGCTCCGGGCAACCCACGATCATGAGCTTACAGAATCTGATCGACGACGTCGAGGAGTCGTACACGGAGCTATCCGACCGCGAGTTCGAGATCGACGAGGAGACGAAACGCGAACTGACGATGCTCGCCGCCGGCCTTGACGCGGATCCGGACGAACTGCTCGCGCGAGCGGTCCACCTGTTCTTTCAGAGCACGGTCGACACGGGCCGACTCGACTTTCACCTCCGGAGCACCTACGACGTGACCTACGACGAGTACCTGATCGGCGCGACGTACGAGGAGATGGGCGGCAGCCCGCCGACGGCTCCGGAGCGCGACGACCGACGGTATCACTTCTGAGCGAACGCGCTCGTAGAATCGTTGCGGGAGAAGACTTATTCAATCCTCCACCATCGTGTCGAACGAATGGTTCCCGCATCCGCCCTCCAGCAGTCAGCGGTAGCGATCGGTTCGAACTGGGCGACGGTCGTCGCCCAGTTCGAACCCGGTCCAGCGACCGATCCCGCTCCGGCCGTGCCGTGGTTCGTCGAGACCGTCGTGGCCGCGTTGCTCACCCTCGCGATCGGTGGCCTGCTGGTCGCGCTCGCTCCCGACTACGTTCGCCGTGTGACCGATCACGCCCGTGGTGATCCCGTCGCGGCGTTCGGTTGGGGGTTCGGGATCGGGGTGGCGATCTTCGCCGTCGCGATCGTGCTTGGGCTGACGGGGATCGGTCTCATCATCGCGATTCCGATCCTGCTGGCGTTGATCCCGATCGGCATCCTCACCAGTACGCTCGGCTACCTGGCGGTCGGCCGATCCGCGGGAGACGACTGGGGGACCGTCCTGATCGTCGCCGCAGCCGTCGCGGGCTTCGTCGCCGCGGTCCCAATTCTCGGCGCGCTGGTCGGGTTTGTCGTCGCGACGGTCGGACTCGGTGCGTTCGTGATGGATCTTCGGGCGTAGCGAACCGCGAGAACGAGGTACGACCGATCTACGCCGCTTCGTCAGCGGCTTCCGCCAGCAGATCGACGGCCAGTTCGACCTCGCGTTCGGTCACGTCGAGTGGGGGCAGCAGCCGGAGGGTCTTGTAGCCACAGCCCAGCGTGAGCAGGCCGCGCTTGAGACAGTTCTCGACGATCGCCTCGCGGCGATCCTTGGTGTCGAACTCGACGGCGAGCATCAGCCCGCGGCCGCGCACGTCGACGGCGTTGGCGAGATTCGCGTCCTCGAGTTTCTCGCGGAACGTCCGACCGACCTCTCCAGCGTGCGAGACCAGGTCGTACTCGTGGATGGCGTCGATCGTGGCGACGCCTTGGAGGGAGGCGATCACGTCACCCGCACCCCACGTCGAGGAGAGTCGTCCACGCTCGTCGGGGAACGTCTCCTCGTTGGCGATCGTCGCGCCGACGCGCAGACCCTTCGCGCTGGTGATCACGTCGGGTTCGATCGGATAGTGATCCGCACCCCACCACTCGCCGGTTCGACCCAGTCCGGACTGGATCTCGTCGGCGATCAGATTGATGTCGTACTCGGTACAGATCTCGCCGAGTTCGGCCAGCATCGACTTATCGGGGAACCGATAGCCACCTTCGCCCTGCATCGGTTCGACGATCACGTAGGCGACATCCTCCGCCGGGAGGTGACCCTTCTCGGGATGGAGCATCGAGCGGAGTTCGGTGATGCCCTCCTCGGAGTAGGGAACCGTGGTGACGCCCGCGATCTCGGGGAACCCTTTGCGCTGGGCGTGTTTCGAGCGGTTGAGCGAGAGCGCCCCGAGCGTGCGGCCGTGAAACGCACCGCGGAATCCGACGGCGCGATGTCCGCCCGTGTCGTCGTAGCAGGCTTTGATCGCATTCTCGACGGCCTCGGCCCCGCTGTTCGAGAGGAACACGGTGTCGAGATCGTAGTGATCGGTCAGGTCGGTGATCCGATCCATCAACTGGGTCGGACTGGGAATCTCGGGATCCTCGGGCCCGCCGGGCGAACCGACGTAGAAGTCCTGACCCGCGATCTTCAGCGGATCGACGAGGTCGAACGCCTCCAGACGATCCATCAGTTTCGGGTTGTTGTAGCCGAGCGGGGCGGCCGCGACGTGGCTGGTGAAGTCCATCAGGACGTTGCCGTCGACGTCCGTACAGAACGGCCCTTCAGCGTCGGCGGTCACGTCCCAGACGAACTCGTAGACGTAGGTCGTGGTTGCCGCGACGTCGGAGTGATATTCGGCCCATTCTCGTGCCCGGTCACCCGGGAAGGACTCGACTTGAGGCTCAGCCGTCTCTCGGTCCATGTCACCACGTAGGGGGAATCGGATCATAAACAGTTCGTTGTGCCAGCCCGCGGGTCCCGGCTACACGGTGATGACCGCGGTGGCGACGCTCGCGCCGGTGAGCAGGATCGCAGACCAGAGCGCGACCCGGTAGGTGAACTGTCGGTTCGCGGCAGTGACGGTCAACGCCGCCTTCACAGTGATGCTCGCGGCCGTCGCGAGCAGGATGGCGATGACGGCCGTCGTGTCGGCGATCTCACCTGCTCGATAGAGGACGACGGCGGAGGTCGTCGCCCCCGCGCTGGAGACGAGCCCCGAGAGCGCAGCGGTGACGTAGAATCCGGTTTCGCCGAAGCCAGCCTCCGCGACGCCACCCGCGACGACGATCACCAGGAACACGGCCCCGAATGCGAGCGCGTTTCGGAGCGAAAACGGGCTTTCGAGGTCGAATTCGATCTGCTCGTCCCAGTCGGCGACGAACGCCGCGATGGCGATGCTCCCGACGATCACGGCTCCGAGCGGGATCGCCACTGTGAGCAACGGTTCGGGGAACGTAAACGCGACCGCGATCAGAAGGTTTCGGAGCGCCATCGCCGCGTCGGCGAGTAAGATCGCGGCCACGGCGTAGGAGGCGGCCGCGGGTCGCTGTCGAACCTGATCGATCATCGTCCCCACGACCGCAGCGGAGGAGGCCAACCCCCCGAAGAAGCCAGTAACCGCGATCCCCCGTCCGCCGTACGTTCGAACGACGGCATAGTTGACGATGCCGATGCCGGCGACGAACACCACCATCAACCACACGACGCGCGGTTCGACGGTAACCGACACTTCGCCCATCTCCAGGGTATACTCGGACGGCAGTAACGGGTAGACGACGAACGCGAGGATGGCGAACTCCGTGGTCGACCGAACCTCGTTGCGAGAGAGCCCCCACGCGAAGCTGTGAAGCTCCCGCTTGAGGACGAGCAGCAGCGACGACAGCACCGCGACTGTGACGCCCTCAATGATCCAGCCGGCTGCCACCAGCGCGCCGACACCGTAGGCGACGAGCATCGAAACGGACGTGGTCAGCGAGAGGCCCGCGTCGTCGTCATCCGCGATGAGTCCCTGAACGGCGAGCAAGACGCCCTGTGCGACGACGAGAACGCCACCGCTGGCGATCAGGACGGGGCTGTCGAGGATCGTAAACACCGCCCCGAGGAGCGCGATCAGCGAAAACGTTCGAATGCCGGCTGGTCGCTGTGACCACTCGCGTTCGAGTCCGAGAAAGAGGCCGAGCGCTCCGGCCAGTGCGATCCGAACGACATCGTGGTCGAGCGGGGTCGTCGCGAGCGGAAACGCAACCTCGTACACCCGGTTTCGTTGGATGTATCATCGCATAAACGTGGCGACGGATCGGTACCGTCGGTGCGAGCGGTGGAACCGTCGACAAAAACCGCCGATTCATCACGCCATCCGGCGTGACGGGAACGATTCACCGGGCTGTGAACCGGGGGCAAGGCAACAGGGCGTTCGGGCTCGCAGCGTGACCGCTTCGTCACGTCCGTCGTTGCGGGCGATCAGGCGATGACAGTCTCGACGTACTGTTCTTCCCACTCGCGGCGCGCTTCGAGTTCGCGAGCGCCACGACCGGTCAACGTGTAGTAGTTCGTCCGACGGTCGCGTTCACCTTTCTCGACCAGGCCCTTGTCGACGAGCGTGTCGAGGTTGGGATAGAGGCGGCCGTGGTGAATTTCCTTCTCGTAGTACTGTTCGAGTTCCTCCTTAATCGCCAGCCCGTGGGGCTGTTCCTTCCCGGCAATGACGTATAGGAGGTCACGCTGGAATCCTGTCAGGTCGTACATGGTACACTGCCATTTTACTATAGTATTCATGATGGCATTAAACTTACCGGTAGGGATGCGTCCGCAACCGCTGTTGTCATTCGACGTCCCACTTAATGATCGACGGACATGTCTCCTGAGATATCTCTTCCCGAGCGCTCGCTGGTGAGTTCACCGCTTGACGCACAAGTTCGCAGGAAAAGCGGAGCGCGAAGGCGAAACGCCCTCGCACGACCGCTTGCCGCCCTGATTGGTCCCCGCTGACGCTTCGGCCCTCCAAGCGAAGCGTCATCTGAACCATGCCGCCGTTACCACTTAAAGATAACGGGGCTGGATACAGACCTGACTGCGTAACAGCAATACGATCGTCGCACCACACTAAATGTGCTCCTCCTCGAGAACCCAGCCGAGGGCGCGTCGGTAGTACGTAAACATCTCCCGGACGCCCTCGTGGCGCATGTCGTCGCTCTCTAACTGTTCGCAGAGGAACTCGTACTGGTCGCGTATCTCGTCCTCCGATCGCATGGCCGCGACTACGGGACGACCGAACAAACGGGTTGGGTTCGACCTACAGGCGCTCCAGTCGCGAGAGCCCCCGCCAGATCGCGTTCACCATCCGGTCGGTCCCGTGGCCCTCGGCGTCGTCCCATCCGCGCGCGAGCGCATCCTCTAGCACGTTGAGGTCGTGATTCTCGAAGTTGTTCATCCCACGAAACGCCTCCAGGGCGTCGCGTTCGGCGTCGCCAAACGTCGATGTCGGCTCGCCATCGTAGTAGCCCAGTTCTCCGAGCGTCGCCGTCACCGCTTCGGCGGTCGTCCCCGATAGCGGTCGAACGTTCTCCGGGGCTTCCCGCGAGAGCAACGTCACGTCGTACACCCTGAAGACTCGCTCCAGTTCGTCGATCGGCGATTCGTGATCGTCGACGCGCACGTCGATCCAACGGTCGTTCCCGCCGTCGTAGCCCCCCTCGGGTTTCGCCACGTAGAGCGCAGCGCTCTGTTCGCCGCGGCTGTCCCCGCCGGCTTCGTTCCCCGCCCGGAGCGCCGCGAGCAGTCGCTCGGGGAACCCGCCAGACGCGTCCTCGTAGGCGTCGGCCATCGTGGTCAGCGTCTCCTCGTTTTCGAGGATGTTTCCCTGGACGGTGTACTCCGCACCCTGCACGTCCCCGGCGACGTCGAAGCACTCCGCCCCCGTGTGGGCGGCGACCGAACCGTCCGCACCGACGATGCCCACCTGTCGTCGCTCCGGGCGGTCGTCCTCGGCGAGCAGCGCTTCCAGCGCCTCGTCGGCGGTGTGTCCCTCGCGAAGTACGTCGAGACCGTCCGGACCGAACGCGACGTTGGCGAAACTCTGAGTGGCGACCGCGCCCGCGTCCGCGGCCGCAAACGGGACGACGGCTCCGACGCCGACGAACTTCGAGTGAACCGCAATTCCGACGGCGTCCCGGCTCGGATCGCGGGCGACGATCGAGAACGTCGATGGGCGCGGACCAGCGGCGCTCGACTGGTTGCGTGACATATCCACCGCCACGCATACGCGCGACAAAAAGCTCTCGACCAGCCGCCGATCAATCGGCGGTTCGTCGGGACTCAGTCCCCGTGAGCACCTCCGTCGACCCGGACCGGCGAGGAGTCGGCAGTGCCGACGGCGTCCGACAGTTTGCGAACCGTGAGCGGCTGGCGGCTCACGAGTTCACAGTCGAATTCCGGGTGTTCGACGAGGTGTCTGACGACGAGGTGTCGTCGTCCGCCAGTCAAGCCGGATCGGCCGACCTCGGTGGCGGTGAACTCCTCGGGCAGTTCACGATAGAGCCGTTTCAGGTCGGCGAACGAGTCGAATACCTTTCGGTGACCCGACGAACTCGCCGCCCGGCGTTCGATCGCGTAGCTACCGTCGGAACGGTGCTCCCCGGCGGTGTGGAGGTATTCAGCCCGATCCGTCACCGCGTCGGCGAGCGTCTCCCGCAGCGTTCGGGCCTCGGTAGCGGTCAACTCGAACGGCTCCCCGTTGGCCTCCAGGAGGACGCGGTCACCGTCCGATCGGACCGAAATGCGGGGCTGATCCGTCGGCGTGTCCGTGGTGTCGTCGTTCAGAACGAGCGCGTTCGTTCGTCCCTCGGAGTCAGACTCGTCGGAGAATTTCTCGACCAGCCGCTGGCTGGCGACTTCCTCTATCCTCTGTGGTGTCGTGGGACGACATTCCGATCGACCGTTGGACGAGACCCGGCATAAACCCCGGGGATCGTGCAGTCGTGACTGTCCCACCGAAAGTCGCCGATTACCCTGTGGTGTGTCGGCGGTCATCTCCCTATTTCGTGTGTCCGGCGTTCACTCTCTCCACTTCGTGGCTGTTTTGCCCGTGCGTCTCCAACCTCACGCATGGAGATCCGCGGCGAGCGCGAGTGTCAGGACTGTGGAACGCAGTGGTCCTATTACGAAACCGGGAGCGTCGACTGCCCGAACTGCGGGAGCCTACACAGCCAGGGCCTTGACGACCGGACGCTGCACACCGCCAGTCCCGTCGCCCTCGACCTGACCGACGCCCGTGACGCCGCAGCGAACGGCCCGATTCACGAGGGCCTCCTGATGGCCCGCGACGCCTGTCGGCAGTATCGCCGCCGGACGGGGTTCATCCACGCGGGCGAACTGCAGCCGCTCGGGGACACCTACCTCGCCGCTCTCGAACTCGCGCACGTCGCGGCCGAGGCCGATCGCTCGCTGCAGTTGGACGACCGCGCTGAACTCTACGTGCTGACGCTATTGCAGGGTGCCGATCGGGGCGAGCGTCCAGGCCCGGACGACGTGCCCGATGCGCTTCGGTCGGCACGTGGGCTCGCCTGTGCGGACGCCGTCGACGACTATCGCCGAGCGATTCGCGACTGGCTCGACGATCCCGATCCGGACGTTCGAGCCGTGCTCGGCACGCTCGACGACCGAACCCGATGGCTTCACGCCCTCGACGGGGACGCAGCGCCACAGGTCTCGGATCGACTCGTCGAAGCGACCCGTGATCTCGGAACCGCCCTCAGCGCGGACGACGAACCCGCGCTCGTTCGTGCGGAGGATCGATTGGAGCGAATCGGATAGGGAAGACCGGACGTATTTCAGCGAGCCCTCACTGAGCTATTTCATTCCGGGCGTGGTCTTCGGGGTCCATGACCGATTCCGGCCCAGGAAACACGATGCGTGAACGCGTCGGCGAAAGTCGGCTCTGGCTGTGGCTCCTGCTCCGGATGAACCGCTGGCTGCTGACGGCGCTCGTGCTCTCGGCCGTGTTCGTCACGCTCGTGGCGCTCAGCCAGATCGGCCTCACGCCGTTGCGGGAGATCGTCGAGAGCCAGGACGGCCTCGACTTCCTCTTTTCGGCGTTCATCGGCGCGATCATCACGGGCACATCGATCGTCGTCACGATCAACCAACTCGTCCTCTCACAGGAACTCGGGGCGATCGGCGATCAACGCGAACGGATGCAGGAGTCGATCGGATTCCGGGAGGATGTCGAACGCGAACTCGTTGAGGGCGCAAGTCCCCCCGAACCCGCGGCGTTTCTGTACGAACTTCTCGGGGGCATCCAGGACCGGGCGACCGAACTCGAAGCGACGATGGAGGACGAACGAGACGAGAAACTGCAGGAGGAGATTACCGAGTACGTCGACGACCTCACCAGCAACGTGGCATCGGTGCAAGCCGAACTCGAAGAGGCCCAGTTCGGGACGTTCGACGTGATCTGGAACGCGCTCAACTTCAATTACTCCTGGAAGATCTACCGAGCCAGACAGATCCGAGCCCAGCACTCGGACTCGTTGTCCGAGGAGGCGAATGACGCCATCGACGGGATGATCGAGGTGTTGACGCTGTTCGGGCCGGCCCGCGAACACTTCAAGACGCTGTACTTCCAGTGGGAGCTCATCGACCTCTCTCGGGCGCTGCTGTACATCTCGGTGCCGGCACTCGTCGCGGTTGCGGCGATGATCATGTACGTCGACGACGCCGTACTCCCTGGGAGGACGCTCGGTGTCGACAACCTCGTGTGGCTGACGAGCGCGGGATTGGTTGTCGGAATCGCCCCGTTCGTCGTCTTCATTGCGTTTGTGTTGCGAATCGCGACCGTCGCGAAGCGAACGCTTGCGATGGGTCCGTTCATCCTCAGAAAGACCGAACGCGAGGACGACATGGGGTGAACCACCCACGACTGAACTCGTGGACGGCCGCCTCGAATACGTGAGATGTCTCTCGGCGCTGTTGCTCGGGTTATTGGTCGCCGCACCACGGGTCCTCGGCTTGTTGATACGAATCTCTTCGGGGCGTGGGTCGAGGACGTGGGAGCTCACACACCGTTTCTCGTCCTGCTCGGCCTGTTCGTCGACACTCACGTCGGGCCAGCGCCGACGCCCCTGTGCCATCGTCGTGCGCCGTTCGCCTTCGACCCGTTTTTGGTCTGCGCGCACCCATCCGCCGGTATGGCCTCCGAGATCATGGATCCCGATCGCTGGGAATCCGTCCGTGAGTACGACGACATTACCTATCATCGCGGGACGGACGTCCCCGCGGTTCGGATCGCCTTTGACCGCCCCGAGGTTCGGAACGCCTTCCGTCCGCGAACGGTCGATGAACTCTACGACGCGCTCGATCACGCTCGCCGGCAGGCCGACGTGGCCTGCGTCCTCCTCACCGGGAACGGTCCCTCGCCGAAGGACGGGGGCTGGGCGTTCTCCTCCGGCGGCGACCAGTCGGTTCGAGGTGGCTCGGGCTACGAGTACCGAGCGGACGACGCGAGCGACGACGACGATCCTCGCGTTCGCGAAGCCGAGGCTGGCAGACTCCACATTCTGGAGGTCCAACGGCTGATTCGCGTGATGCCGAAGCCCGTGATCGCCGTCGTACCGGGGTGGGCCGTTGGCGGCGGTCACAGCCTCCACGTCGTCTGTGACATGACGCTGGCGAGCGACGACCACGCTAAATTCCTCCAGACGGACCCGGACGTGGCGTCCTTCGACGGTGGATACGGCTCGGCGTATCTCGCGAGACAGATCGGTCAGAAGAAGGCCCGCGAGGTGTTCTTCCTCGGAAAGACGTACGACGCAGAGGAGGCCGAGACGATGGGAATGGTCAACGAAACCGTCTCTCACGAGCAACTGGAGGAGACCGCCCTGGAGTGGGCCGACGCGATTGCCAGGAAAAGTCCGACCGCGATCCGGATGCTAAAGTTCGCGTTCAACGCCGCGGACGACGGGATGGTCGGCCAGCAAGTGTTCGCGGGCGAGGCCACCCGGCTGGCGTACATGACCGACGAGGCGGCCGAGGGACGGGATGCCTTTCTGGAGGGGCGAAAGCCAGCGTTCGACGAGTACCCCTGGCACTACTGATCGTCGACGAACCGAGCGGAGCGACGGGGTTAGTCAATCCCTTCCTGACACCGTTTCAATACCTTCGCTGTGAGCTCTTGCCCATATACGTTGTCGGGAAGTTCCTCGAACCACTGTGCGTCTTCGATCGGTTCGTCCGGTTCCCCGAGGTTCTCGCCCGTCTCCGGGTCGATCGCTCGGGCACAGAACAGGACGTACCGAAACCGAAGGTAGTCATCGTCGTGGTGGACGACCGATTCGACGAGTGCGTGCGGTCGTCCGGGGTGGATCTCGACGCCGGTTTCTTCGCGGACCTCTCTGATGAGCGTGTCACGGAGCGATTCGCCCGGAGCGAGCGTCCCTCCAGGAGCGAGCCACGCCTCGTCGTGTCCGTGGTACGCGAGCAGAACGCGGTCGTCGTCGTCGAGTACGATGCCGCCAGCCACCCACCCCGCACGAAACGCCTCGTTCGCGTAAAGGGCGGCAAACTCCTCGGCGTCGGCGTCACGCTCAACCCGGTCGACGATCAGGTCGTCGTACACCTCGCGTGGATCCCGTACGGTCACGGTCGAATTTCTCACCCCCGGGTCTTGAACGTTGACTTCTGTTGGCCGTCGTAAGACCCATATTTCGTCGGGAAATGTTTTCACGATTAAACTGATATCAG
Source organism: Salinarchaeum sp. (assembly GCA_007122875.1). Taxonomy (GTDB): domain Archaea; phylum Halobacteriota; class Halobacteria; order Halobacteriales; family QS-1-68-20; genus QS-1-68-20. The sequence continues at coordinate 17,271 of SKSS01000027.1, forward strand.
ATGAGAATTGAACTGTCGTGTTGTCGTCCACTCCTGGAGGTCAAACGGCTTCGACGTTCGTTGTGACGAAGAATGATGGGTTTTCGAAACGTTTTTCTGTTGGTCCCGTAATCCTCTATTTGAGGCCAATGGAGACCCTCTCCTCGTTCTGAGTCCGGTTATCCGCGCCGATCGATTCGGCCGCGTCGCCTAGGCGTAGCGACACGGTCGTCCCGTAACGACCTGTATTCAGGTACTCGGCACGGTTTCCCGGCACCCTGTAACCCCGCTGGAGCGACGGCGCTCGGCGGGCGGCGTCGTCAGTTGACAACACGCCATCGAAGTACACACATCACATGGCAGACACGTCACATCGAGGAATCGCCGTCGTCGCCCGACTCGGCGACGACCACCCCGTCGACACCACCGAGATCGAGGCGCTCACCGAGGCCGCCGGCTACAGCGTCGCCGGCAGGGTCACACAAACCAGAGCCGAAGATGCTGGCACACACCTCGGGACCGGCAAGGTCGAAGAGCTTGCCGAGGTTGTCGAGGAAGGTGCGGCACGACTCGTCGTCGTCGACGGCGAGTTGACGCCCGGACAGAGCCACGCGATTGCGTCGGCGATGCCGGAGGGGGTCGAGGTGTACGATCGGTACCGGCTCGTCCTCGAGATCTTCTCCGATCGGGCGGGGACGCGCCGCGCACAGCTTCAGGTCGAACTCGCCAGGCTCCGGTACGAGCTTCCGAGGCTGACAGAAGGGGCGGACGAAGGCTGGTTCAACAAGCGCGTCGAGAAAGGCTCGCCGTTGTACGATGTCCGAGATCGGATCGACGAACTGGAGCGAACGCTCAATCGCCTTCCCGACCCGGCCGAGAAGTTCCGGAACCGTCGCAGAGAGGAGGGGTTCGACCTCGTGACGATCGCCGGCTACACCAACGCCGGAAAGTCGACCCTGCTTCACCGCCTCGCAGACGACCTCACCCTCGTCGATGCCGAACCCGACCATCCCGACGAGGAGGCGGTCGCGTCCATCGAAGACCGCCTCTTCGAGACGCTGGAGACGACGACCCGGCGGGCAACCCTCGACGGCCGGCCGACCCTGCTCACCGACACCGTCGGCTACGTCTCCGACCTCCCACACTGGTTGGTCGAGTCGTTCAGCGAGACGCTCTCGGAGGCGGCGGCCGCCGATGTCGTGATCTTGCTGGCCGATGCGAGCGATCCCCACGAGGAGTTTCGCGAAAAGCTGCGCGTTTCGCTCGATGTCCTCGACGCACAGGGCGTCGATCGCGATCGGATCGTCACGGCGCTCAACAAGGTGAATCTGCTCGACGACGCGACGGTCGATCGGCGACTCGACGAGACCGCCGACCTCGCGCCGGCTCCCGTTCCCATTAGCGTGGCCGCCGGAACGAATCTCGACCGATTGACCGACCGGGTCGTCGATCGTCTCCCGACCGAACGCACCACCCTGACGATGCCCAGCTCCGACGAGGCGATGCGAACCGTCTCGTGGGCGTACGATCACGCCGCCGTCGAGAACGTCGCCTACCGGGACGATACGGTCACGATCGCGCTCTCAGGGCGTCCGACCGTGATCGAACGTGCGAGGGCGATGGCTGAGGGCGCAGACACGAAATCGTGACCGTTCGGATTGCGGGTGAATCGAAACCGGACCGTAAACGTTGACACCCTCGCACCCCATTTCCCGCCGATGACGGCGACTGCTGAGATACCCTCCCGACGGCGGGCGTGGCTAATGGCCGCACGTCCCCAGACGCTTCCGGCGGCGGCGGCTCCGGTGATGGTGGGCGTCGGATTGGCAGTCCGTGACGGCGTGCTCGCCCCGCTCCCGGCGCTCGCGGCGCTCGTGGGGGCACTGTTGATCCAGATCGGGACGAACTTCGCCAACGACTACTACGACGCGATCAAGGGCGCTGACACGGACGAGCGTGAGGGCTTCACCCGCGTTACGCAGGCCGGCTTGCTCCCGCCCGACGCGGTTCGGCGGGCCATGCTGGTGACCTTCACGGTGGCGATCCTCGTCGGGACGTATCTGGTGTCCGTCGGTGGCGTCCCGATCCTGGTGATCGGGCTGGCGAGCGTCCTCTGTGGGATCGCCTACACCGGCGGGCCGTACCCGTTCGGCTACTACGGACTCGGAGACCTGTTCGTGTTCGTCTTCTTCGGCGTGATCGCCGTCACCGGAACCTACTACGTGCAAGCGGCGGCCCTCCTCGCGGAGCCGTTTCCGACGTGGGTCCCGCCGGGAACGGTGACCGAGACGGTCGTCCTCGCCAGTCTGCCGATCGCCGCGCTCTCGACGGCCATCCTCGTCGTGAACAACGTCCGCGACATCGAAACCGATAGAACGGCCGGCAAACGCACGCTCGCGGTGATCCTCGGCTACCGGCTGAGCCGCGTCGAGTACGTCTCCCTGCTGACGCTCGCGTACGTCGTCCCAGCGTGGCTCTTCGCCACCGGCGAGTCGCTCGCGGTTCTCCTCCCGCTCGCGTCGCTCCCGCTCGCCGTCGTGGTCGCCCGGACGGTGTGCACCCGCACGGACGGCGAGGCGCTCAATCCCGCGCTGGAGCGAACTGGAAAGCTGCTCGCGCTGTACGCCGTCCTGTTCGCTGTCGGCCTGGCGTGGCCCGCGCTCGGTTGATCGGGAGAGTCGATCGCTCACGTCCGCGACCGAAACGCACGTACTCCCCGGACCCATCAGTTCGCCCGAATGCGAGACGCCTTCTCCCGTCGGGCGGACACGACGCCGGATAGCGAGGCGCTGATCGACCCTGCGACCGACAGGACGTGGAGCTACGCCGACCTCGACGCCGACGTTCGTGACACCGCGGGAGTCCTCGCGTCCCAGGGGATCGCCCCCGGCGACCGCGTTGCGGTTTTGATGGAACCACGGCCTGCGTTCGTCCGGCTGGTTCACGCGACCGCTCGCCTCGGCGCGGTTCTCGTCCCGCTCAACGTACAGTTGACGGTCCCCGAACTTCGCGAACACGCCTCACTGGTCGATCCCGATCTGTTCGTCTGTGAGAGCGGCACCGAGTCCGTGGCCGAAGCACTCGTCGACGGCCCGACGCTCTCCGTCGACCGGTCGCGTTCGCCGGACGGTCCCCGTGTCGAACCCCACCGGTGGGAAGAGGACGAGCACCGTGTCGTTCTGTTCACGTCCGGCACGACCGGCGAACCGAAGGGTGTTCCACTGACGGCCGGAAACCTCCGGGCGAGTGCCACGGCGTCCGCACTCCGACTCGGCGTCCTCCCCGACGATCGCTGGCTCGATCCGCTCCCGCCGTACCACATGGGCGGGCTGGCACCGATCGTTCGTTCGGCGGTGTACGGCACCGCCGTCGTCCTCCAGCGCGAGTTCGATCCCGACCGAACGGTGACCCTCGCGACCGAATACGGCGTCACCGGGATGTCCGTGGTGCCGACGATGCTTCGGCGGCTGCTCGACGCCGACGAGTCGCTCCCCGAGACCCTTCGGTTCGTCCTCACCGGCGGTGCGCCGACGCCACCCGCGCTCGTTGCGCGCTGTGCGGCGTCGGGCATTCCCGTCTGTCCGACCTACGGCATGACCGAGACGGCCTCGCAGGTCGCGACCGCCACCCCCGGAGCCGCACACGAACGGCCCGAATCGTCCGGCCGGCCGCTCTCGACGACGCAGGTGACGGTCGTCAACGACGACGGTGAACGGGTTCCGGCTGGCGAGACCGGTGAACTGGTCGTCGATGGGCCGACGGTCACCCCCGGCTACCTCGATCGGAACAAACAGGAGGGCGGCGAGGACGAATCGTTCGGGCCGCACGGCTTCCACACTGGAGATGTCGGATACCGGGACGAATCGGGATACGTATACGTGCTCAACCGCCGATCCGACCGGATCATCACCGGCGGGAAGAACGTCCACCCAGGCGAGGTGATCGCGGCCCTCCGGGGACTTCCAGGCATCGCGGACGCATTCGTCCTCGGACTCTCCGACCCCGAGTGGGGTGAACGGGTGGGTGCGCTGATTGTTCCGGCCGGCGACGACGAGGGGTTCGACCCGTCCGACAAACCGATCTCGATTCGCGAGGGGCTCGGCGATCGGCTGGCCCCCTACAAGCACCCACGGACGGTCGCGGTCGTGGACGCCCTTCCGCGGACGGTCTCCGGCACCGTCGACCGGGACCGGGCCCGCAAGCGGTTGCTGGCAGACGGCGTCGAGATCGGATGATGGTCCCGTTCGATTCGAGAACGGGGCGATATGGGCCGTTCCGTACGGGACCTGACACGTGACGAAAAGGGCTACGCGACTGTGGCCCCTAGCTCGATCATGTGTACGCTCGCACTCGCCTGGGGCGTGTTCGCGGACGCGCCCGTCCTGCTGGCTGCGACCCGCGACGAGGCGTTCTCCCGGCCATCTCGCCCGCCAGACGTCCTCGACGAAGCCTCGCTCGTGGTCGCGCCGCGCGACGAGGAGGCGGGTGGAACGTGGATCGGTCACAACGAGTTCGGACTCGTCGTGGCGATCGCCAACCGCTGGACCGACGCCGAAATCGACGGCGAGCGATCGCGCGGGTTGCTCGTCCGTGACGCGCTCGGCCAGTCGTCGGCCGAGGAGGCGGCGCGTTTCGTTGAGCGCGAACTCGACCGGACGGCGTACGAACCGTACACGCTCCTGCTCGCCGATCCGACTGCGGCCGTGACGATCGAGTGGGACGGGAGTCGACGGATCGAGACGCTCGAACCCGGCGTCCACGTCGTCACGAACGTCGGCGTGGACGGGGTCGCATCGATTCCACGAGACCGCCCCGGTGCGGGCGAGCACGCCGCCGCGGTCGGTCGTCGCGTGCTGGAACGCCTCCAGCCGGAACCGGGCGAGTGGAGCGGAGCGTGGCTCGATCGGGCCGCCGAGACGCTGTCGGATCACGAGGTCGGTGCGTGCGTCCACCGGGACCGATTCGGCACGCGATCGGCGTCGCTGCTTTGGGTCGGGACCGATCGCGAGACCGACTTTCGATTCGCAGATGGGCCGCCCTGCACGGTCGAGTTCGAACCGGTGAACGCGGAGAGCCAAGACTAAATGTGTCGCGCACGGAAGGACGATCATGAGCGTCGGAGCGATCGAAGAGGAACTCTCGGAGATCGAACGCGCCGGACTGGAACTGATCCGGGAGACGGGAGGAATTCACCAGAGCGATTTCTGGAAGGAATTAGACATCTCTTCGAGAAAGGGGAGTCGGGTCGTCGAATCGCTTGCCGAACAGGATCTGATCCAGCGCGAGGAGACCGTCTACAACGGCCACAACACCTACTTGCTCACGCCGGCGGCACGCGACCTCGAATTCGAGTTGCTGATGGCCGGGGACATGCTCTCGCCGTTCATCGGCGAGGAGGAGATCGATCCCCAGAGCGACGCGTTCTCGCAGTGGATCATGAACCTCGCCTACGAGGAGTAAATGGGCGAATCGTTCGTGCGGCATCTCCCGGTCGTCGAGCGCCTCTCCTGTGCGTCCAGTCCACCGACCGTGTACGTCCGTCCCGAAGTGTACGAGATGGTCGCACAACTGCGCGGGCGTGTCGATCAGGTTCGATCGCTTCCGCTGACGATACAGCTCTCCGAACTCGCGGAGATCGTCGAGTGGACGATCGACGCGTTCGGCGTCACCCTCCTGGTCGCCGTCGGGGTCGTCGAACTGACGAGATCACTGCTGGAGCGGACGATACGGCTCCGGAGGTCGTTCCGCGGAGTCGCCGTCGACGTGGGGGTGGGCGTCGGAACGCTCCATCGGGTGGACGCCAGATCACCGTGAGTGACCGATATCGACGGTTAACACTCGTACGCCGCGATTTCGGTCGAATCACAGGTAGGACAGGGTCGATCGGGTGTGTCCACGGTCGTCCCACAGATCCGACACTCGTGAAACGTACCGCCGTCCCCACGCCGAAGCCGGTCGACTGCTCGAAACAGGAGCTTCACGGGTGCTCTCGACCGTATTGATAACGCCGATATTCAAAAGTATGCAACGGTTACTAGTTATGTATGAACGCTGTTCGAACGCCCTGCGTCAGTCTTCGATGATGCTCGCCGCCCGGATGATCGTCTCCTCGCCGAAGGCGGGACCGACGAACTGAACTCCGACGGGGAGATCGTTCGCGGTTCCCGCGGGAACCGAGATCGCGGGCAGGTTCGCCAGGTTCGCAGGAATCGTGTTCGCGTCGGCGAGGTACATCTTGAGGGGATCGTCGAGGGTCTCGCCGAGTTCGAACGGCGTCGTCGGCATCGTCGGACTGGCGATCACGTCGACGTCCGCGAACGCCTCGTCGAAGTCCCGTTTGACCCACTCACGGGCGTGTTGTGCCTGTCGGTAGTACTTATCGTGATAACCGGCCGAGAGCGCGTAGGTCCCCATCAGAATCCGCCGTTTCACCTCGTCGCCGAACCCCTCGCGGCGAACGTCGGAGAACACGTCGTTCCAGTTTCCGGCTTCTACGTCCACGCTTGGGCCGTACCGGACGCCGTCGTACCGTGCGAGGTTTGACGAGGCCTCCGACATGGCGATGACGTAGTACGCCTCGACGCCGTACTCGACCGACGGGAGCGAGATCTCTCGAACGTCCGCGCCCGCGGCTTCGAGGTCGGAGCGGGCCGCCTCGAACTGTTCGACGACGCCGTCTTCGGCTCCATCGACGAGTTCGGTCGGAACGCCGACGGTCAGTCCCTCGCCGTTACCGTCCGCAGCGCCGACGTAGTCGGCTTCCTCGGCGGGGTGGGCGTCGGCTTGGCCCTCGGTGGCGTCGTGGCGAGTGGTTCCGTCCCGTTCGTCCGGGCCGGCGATCACGTCGAGTAAGAGGGCCGCCTCCTCGACCGTGGACGCGAACGGGCCGATCTGTTCGAGGCTGTTGGCGTAGGCGACGAGACCGTATCGGGAGACGAGCCCGTATGTGGGCTTGATCCCGACGACGCCACAGAACGCGGCGGGGCAGCGAATCGAGCCGCCGGTGTCGGAGCCGAGCGCGACATCGGCTTCGCCCGCTGCGACCGCGGCCGCGGAGCCACCCGAGGAGCCACCCGGGACGCGATCCGGCGCGACCGGGTTACGGGTCGGCCCGAACGCGGAGGTCTCGGTCGTCGTTCCCATCCCGAACTCGTCCATGTTCGTTTTGCCGACGATCGTCCCGCCAGCGGCGGTGACGCGCTCGACGGCCGTCGCGTCGTACGGCGGGACGTAGTCGGCGAGCATCGCCGACCCGCAGGTGGTGGGGACGCCCGCCGTCGAGATGTTGTCCTTGACCGCGACGGTCCGGCCCGACAGCGGGCCGGACTCGTCGCGTTCGATCCGTTCTTCGGAGACGAAAACGTTGAGATCGGGAGCCATATCAGGAGACGTTGGGACCTTTGAAGTAGCCGTCCTCCGTTCCGGCGGCGTTCCGCAGCGCGTCCTCGCGGGTGAGTCCGTCGCGCACCTCGTCGACACGGAGTACGTTCACGAGATCCGGGCTGGGATCGACCTCCGGAACCTCATCGAGGGTCTCGAAGTAGCCGAGGATCTCGGCGCACTCGTCGGCGAAGCGCTCTACCTCCTCGTCGTCGAGGTCGACCCGTGCGAGCGCCGCGACGTGGCGCACCTCGTCGGGTCCGACCGGCGTGTCGCTCATGCCCGGAGGAACCCGCGGCGCGGGAGTAAGGGTTTCGGTCGACCGATCCGTCAGCCGCCCGTACGCGGGCCACGGGCGGGCGGGGTGATCCACGTGAACGTCGATCCCGGCCACGGGCTGACTCGACGTGGACGATCACTGTCCGCGGATCGCCGAGTCTGTCGGTCCACCGGACGACAGATTTAAGTCGCCACAGACACAACACATTACCCGGTCAGGAGTTTTCATCGGTAGCCTGCCCCAACTCCCCACAATGACTGACACCAGTGCACGGAACGGCGAGCGAGTTCGAACCGACGAGCGCGACCGCGCCGACGACCGGCGCGAGCGCACTTCTGAGAAGCGGGAGGCTCGTTCGAGCGAGGAGTCCACTGACGAACGCGAACGGACAGACGAACGCATCTGTCCGGAGTGTGGTGGCTCGCTGGTGAGCGACGAGGAGCACGGCGAGACCGTCTGCACCGAGTGCGGGCTGGTCGTCGAGGAGAACGAGATCGACCCCGGGCCAGAGTGGCGGGCGTTCGACGCCCGTGAGAAGGATCAGAAGAGCCGCGTCGGCGCACCCACCACCCGGATGATGCACGATAAGGGCCTCTCGACGAACATCGGCTGGCAGGATCAGGACGCCTACGGTAATGCGCTCTCGTCGCGTCAGCGCCAGAAGATGCAGCGACTGCGAACCTGGAACGAGCGCTTCCGAACGCGCGACTCGAAAGAGCGCAACCTCAAGCAGGCGCTCGGCGAGATCGATCGCATGGCCAGCGCACTCGGGCTTCCCGACAGCGTCCGGGAGATGGCGAGCGTGATCTATCGACGAGCGCTCGACGAGGACCTCCTGCCGGGGCGCTCGATCGAGGGCGTCGCCACCTCGTCGCTGTATGCGGCGGCTCGACAGGCCGGCCAGCCGCGCAGTCTCGACGAGGTCGCCACCGTCTCACGGGTCGAGAAGGACGAAATCGCCCGGACGTATCGGTACGTCGCCCGCGAACTCGGGCTGGAGATCGAGCCGGCGGATCCGGAGCGCTACGTCGCCCGATTCGCCTCCGAACTCGACCTCTCCGACGAGGCCGAACGCCGCGCCCGAGAACTGCTTCGGACCGCGAAAGAGCAGGGCGTCCACTCGGGGAAGAGTCCGGTCGGACTCGCGGCCGCGGCCGTCTACGCCGCCGCGCTGCTCACCAACGACAAGGTCACCCAGTCGGAGGTCGGTGAGGTAGCGAACATCAGCGAGGTCACCATCCGAAACCGGTATCACGAGTTGCTGGAGGCCGACGGTGAGGTACGGCTTCCCTGATCCGGTGAGATGGTCGTCGGGACAGGAAGTGCACGACCGTCAGTTCCACGACCCCGACCACCGACGAGTCCCTCGGTGATCGCAACCGGTAAGGTGTCGGTGGATGATCGCAATCGGTAAGGGCCCCTTCTCCGAGCACCCTCTATGGAGACGACACGGCACTTCACCGCCACCACGTACGTCGTCAACGACGGGGCGACGGCCCTCCACGAGCACGGTCGACTCGGGATTCGAATCCCTCCCGGTGGCCACATCGAACGCGACGAACTCCCGCACGAAACGGCGATTCGGGAGACTCGCGAGGAGACCGGCCTTGAGCCGACGCTGATCGACGACTCGCCCGAGGTGGCCGGACCGTCCGGTCGGTCGCTTCCCCGTCC
>SKSS01000057.1 GCA_007122875.1 Salinarchaeum sp.
AGTACTTCGACTGGATATCGCTGCCCTTCGTTTCGACGTACTTCACCTCGCCGACGATGCTCGTCTCGTACTTCGCTTCGTGGGCAATCGCCTCCGCGACGTAGGTTTTGCCACAGCCGGGTGGACCGTACATGAGCATGCTGCCGCTTCGATCGACAAACTGCTCCCCGTAGCGGTCGACGATCTCGTCTCGGACGTTGGGATCGTACAGCGAGAGCAGCATCCTCGCGGTCGCCTTTACGTCCTCCAATCCGGCGACGTCCTCGTCGAGATTGACCGTCGGCTCAGTCGGTTCGACCTCGACGGTCGGTCCATCCGTCTCGGCGGCAGGTCCCGAACCACCACGACGCTCACCGGTCGACTCGTCACCACCCCGACTCGCGTCCTCCGACGCGGGCATCGGTTCGACGGGACCGTCAGCGAACTCGAACTCGGTGTCGTCAGTCACCTGTAGCGTCGGGTAGTCGCTCGGGGTCATCTCGTTGACGGTGAACCGGATCGGCGAGGAACCGAATTCGGCGACCTCCTCGATTCGATGGAGGAGGTAGCGTTCCTCCCGGAGCACTTCGGCGAGACGCTCGGGATTCGCGTTGTGAACGTACAGCGTCGCCGACTCACACGCGGGAATCGCGTGTTCGCTGACGTCGGTGATAACGTCGAACCGTCCGTCCGTGCGGTCGATCCCGCCGAACAGATCGGCGATGTTGCTGTTGATGTACACATTGTTGCCGATTGTATCCATGACCCGGTCGTTCTCTGTTTCGACGCGGAAGAACGCCGTCCGGCCACGGTGGCTGATCTTGACCACCTCCGTCGTCGAACCGATCTTGCTTCGACCGACGGTCACGTGGGAGGTCGGCTGGCTGTCTTTCACTATCGGGGTGAGGGTCACTCTCGTCATCGGTGTTCGATCGATTGCTCCGCGAGTTTCGTTGCGACGTCGGGAAGCCGCCTCGTTCGATCGTCGAGTCCGTCGCCCGGCGTGTCGATCCACCGAGTCATCGATTCGACGTGGACGAGCAGGAACGCGACCTCCTCGAGAAACTGTCCGAGATCAGCCCACGACTCGCCGAGAAACGTCGCACCCTCGATGAAGAGTCGGTCGGCGAGTCGCCGACACTGCCGAGCGATCAGTTCTAGCCGATCGGCGAGCCACCGGAAGAGCACGTACCAGTTTGCTGCTGTCGGCCCCGTCCGTCTGAGCGGGACGATCAAGTGGCCATCGACACTGACGAGTCGGTCACAGCCGTCAGCCACTCGCTCGCCACGGACGTTCGGGTTCTTGGCCAACCGTGAGAGTGCATCATGAACGGTCTCGTCGTCCTCCGGGACCGGCGGGTCGCGTAAGGATGGGAGCGGAAGCGCCGCGACACACAGTGCGGTCAGATCGTCGACCGCCCCCAACGACGTATCGAGTCGCTCCCAAATTTCGTCATGGCTATCGAACGTGTGTAAACGGTACAGTCGTTCGACCTGTTCGGCGACGTACTCCACGGTCCCGACAAACGACACAGCTCGCATGCGTTATTAGAGCGGCTGGCTCTCTTGATCCGGTTGGAGGAGTGCTTCCTCCCCGAGGTCTTCGACAGTCTCGGGTTCAACGCTCGTTTCGAGGGTGAAGAGTTCGCTGGCGAACTCGTCGTCGGACTGCTCGCGCATCTTCTCTTTGGGTTCGGTCGCCTCACTGAGCGTCGCAACCATGCCGGTCAGGTTGTCGACCATCTCGGCGGCGTTGCCCTTGGTGAACCCGTTGGCGAGGGCAACAGTGCGGAACTCATGGCTCTGGGTCATCAGCACCTCCTTGATCGACTCGAGGTCGTCGACGATTCTGCCCAACCGTATCTCGGCGTTCCCAGGGATGGGATCTTCGATTCGTTCGGCTAGCAGTTCGTAGCGGTGGTACCGTTCTCGCATGATGCGGAACTCGCGCCGCTTGTCTTTCGGGAGTTCGGATGGGGATCGACCCGCCAATAGCGCGGCCATCTCCTGTTTGATCTCCCCTTTCTTCTCTTTGAACTGCTGCAGCGTCTCGGTCGGATCGGGACCATTCTCGATGTGTTTCTCGAGCGTTTCTTTGTTTTCCGTGACACGCTCAACCGCAGCCTCGATTCGACCCACGCAGGTATCGAGCGTCGCCGCCCAGTTGTTGAGCATGCGGCTCTCGTCGGCGTCGATGATGTCGTCGAACTGTTTGAGCACGATGACTTTGGCCCCGTTTTCGTCGAGTTCGAGGACCCCTTGGTCTGGATCTGCGAGGTACTCGAGGAGGGCCTCGGCTGCGTACTCGCTCGTCACGAGGTCGTCGCCGCTTTCGACGAGCGCCTTCGCGGCCTCCTCACGATCGATCACCCCACGACCGTCAGAGATTGTCAGTTCGTTGCCCAGTTTATCGCGGGCGATCGCTTCGATCACCGGCTCCCAGTTCGCTTTCAGTTCGTCACTACTTCCACGCTCTGCGACGCTTCCGTCGAACTTGACCGGTTCTCCGTTGCCCGCAGGTCGGGCGACGACGACAGGCGATTCGTTCTCGGTTCGTTCCTCGAATGTGAACTGGCTCATGGTAGCTCCGTTGTGAGTGCTCGATTCGGTCGATCGTGGCCGTTCGTCGATGACCGTGTGCTGTTCCGTCCGATGTCGGTCGATCGATCCGTCCGCTTCGATTCGCCCATACTCAGAAATCCTCCCGAATGAGTTCCTCTGCCCGTTCGTGAACGCGCCGTTGGAGATACTTGTTGGTCGCCTCGGCGTCCGCAATCTGGAGGCTCTCGATGTCGGATTCGACCTCCGCTAACTTCGCCGTGGGCGTCGCCGCAGCGCCCGAACCGAGTACGGGCTGTACGATTCGTTCGGCGTGGGCGTCGATCTCGTTCTCGAACGGTTCCCGATGAACGACGATTCCGTCGTCGCGCTCGGCATTCAACTCGTCGTCAAGCGCCGTGACGACGTTTTTGACGACGTCGGACCGGTGTTCGGGCCCGACCTGATCGAGTACGTCCGTCCGGTTCTCGACGGCGGAAACGGCGACTTCCTCGTACTCGTTGGTGTGCATAGCGTAGCCCGCTGCTTCGAGCTCCTCGGCGATGTCGTCGGCGATCTCCTGTGCCAGCCACTCGCCGTACGCCTCGATCGTGTCCCGAATCAGGTACTCGCCGTCGAGATCGATGATCAGCTCCTCGTTTCGCTCGAGGTAGTGGATCACATCCGACGTGGCGCTAACCTGAATGATCTCCTCGAGTTCGTCGTGTGAGAGTTGCCCGAGCGGGGGTCCGGTGAGCGATCGGTCCCGGAGTTCGTCTTCGAGCAGGTTCTGCCCGTGGTCTTCCTCCAGCTTCGAGCCGACGGAATAGTACTTCTCGCTTCCCGCCGCAATTCGGAACAGATACCCTCGCTTTTCGAGTTCCGTGATGAAGAACTCGATGTCGTCGGGAGCGATCCCGAACTGGTTTCGGATCTGCTCGACCGTGACTACCTGTTGGCGACCGGCGAATAGCTCCGCGAGAACCTCGAACACCTCCCTATCGTCCCGCCCAAACGGGTTCCGAAAGTAGACGCCGGGACGAAGTCGCTCGAAATTCTCGTCTGGGTTGCTCGCGAGCTCCTTGAGAAACGCCTTGAGGTCGGACCGACCCACCGTCTGTGCGTTCAGCATGCCAACGTCGCTCGACTCGTACTCGTCGGCAATGTCCCCGCTGACCTCGTCGACGTACAGGAATCCGTAGTGGTTCGTCGCGAGATCGATGCAGATCTCCGTGAGGACATCCTCGTCGAGTGGGCGAAGGGGCATCGACGTAATAACAGTTTCACGTCATACTAAGCATTGCGATCGGATACATTGACACGAATCGGCCGCTGGCGATCGAGTTGACTCAGGTCTGTCGATCGGACGCAACACGATTGGTTTCGTCGGCAGATTCGAATGCGTCGGCGATCGCCGCGATCGCGTCGTGAAGTTCGTCGTCCACGTCGATCGACTCATCCCCGCGAATATCGGTCGTGAGCGCTGCCGTCCGATACATCGTGGCTCGGTCCTCGAACGCCATCCGCATCGATTCGAGGTCGTCGACCGTCCGTGTCAGCCGTTTAGTCACGTCCGCCCCGACCGTGTCGTCGTCGGCATCGTGATCGCGCTGGCGATCGATTCGCTCGCTCGCGGTCCGAAGCCGCTGGATGGCGTCATCGAGACGATTGCCGACGACCTCGATCGCCGCCGCCCAGCTAGTGAGCGTGGGCGCTCGGTCGGTTCGGTGTTCGACGTCCGGACAGGGCAACACGATCACGTCGGAACCGTCGAGACCGAAGATTCCCTGCTCGGCGAGGTATTCGATCAGCGCGTGGGCGGTCCGTCCGTCCTCCGGCCCCACGTCCGAACTCGCCAGCGCCCGTGCTGCCGCGTCGCGATCGGCGATTCCGAGGCCGTCCTCGAAGCGAAGCCACGTTCCTAACCCCGCACCGACGAGCGCCCCCACGATCGGTTCCCAGTTCGCCTCAGGGTCGTCAGGATCGCCGTGTGCGGCGACGCTCCCGTCGAATCGAACCGGGTCGTCATCCCCGTTTCGGGGGATCGCGGTCACACAACCTCCCTCAAGTTCGAAACGGTACGTTCGGTCGGACGAGTGATCAGTCATCGACGTGATGGTCGAGTGGTGGGGCACTAAGCGTTGCGCCGATCGTGGTTGCGGTTCGAGATGTCTACGGCCGACCCGAAGTGGAGATGACCCGTAAAAAGAGGTGGGTGTCGTACGACGGACAGATTCGGGCATCGAAACGGCCTTATCGGGTGGATCGAAACGGAGGACAATGGCGGGTTACGACGCCCCTACCCTCGCGGATCTGTTCCGCACCTCACCGATACGGATGGCGCTTCTGTCCGTGACTCCGGTCGCGCTGGCAGTCGGTCAACTGGTCAACGGCTTGCTCACCGGACTACCGCTCTGGGTCGCGACGGCGTTCGCGCTCACCATGGTCGCGTCCGCCGTCGCACTGACGGACCACCACCGCGCCGAACTCCGACTCGAACGGCTCGAACGGGAGCTGCGGTCACCGGACACCGACTAACATCGAGCCTGCGGGCGACGACCGATCACGCCTCGGCGCGGGCGGGTGCGGTCGCCTCGACGCTCCGTCCCGCGTACGCGACGTACCCCGCGAGGAGCGCGATCAACAGCCCCGTGATGACGTTGCTCCAGAACGCGGCGTCGCTGACCATCTCGACGACGAACGGTGTCGCGAGCGTCCACACACCGAGGATCGCCACCAGGCTCATCGCGCCAACGCTCGTGGGAAGGCCGTCGGTGTACCGGTAGTAGTTGTACCCTGCGATCAAAAAGACCGCAGCCCCGATCAGCAGGTTGTTCCAGAGCGCAGTCACCGTCGTGTCGTAGACGAACGGTGACGCCGCGATCCAGAGCCCGAGCAGCGAGACGATTCCGCTGATCCACATCAACGCGTCCGATCCGTGGGCATTGGCTCCTTCCCCCGCCCCCTCGGGACTGAGTCCCTCCGGGTCGTCGGTTTCCGCGCGTTCCATGGCGGAGGCACTGCGAGAGTCACTCGCGTCCGGATCCGTTCGCCCCGCTGCAGCCGTGTCACGTTCGGAGTCAGCATCGGCCGTGTCGCGGTCAGTCGGATCGGTATCGGCCGTCCCGGTTCGATCCGACTCGGGCGTCGCGTCCGTCCGGTTAGCGTCGCTCGTTCCGCGCCCGCCACGCTCATCGTGGGGTTGATCACTCATAGGACTCACCACAGGCCCTTCGCCAGCAACCCGAATAAACCGTCGAGACAGTTCGTGCGAGCGAATCATTCAGATATCTCTGTAAAAAAGGTAGGTTCGGATTAGCGTAGACCGTTCCAAAAGCGGCGGTCCACGAACGCCCCAACTCAACGGTTAACCGACGAACAACGCACTTGATGCACCAGCGGTTCGACACCTGGTTACCGAGGTCAGTACCCACCCCGGAACAACCCCTTCCTCCGAGGTCAGACCCCAGGGGTATCGGGGCGAAGATGCCCCTCCAACGCCCCCGCAATCGACATACAGGCAGTCCCATATTCAATTCTAAGAGCACTTATCATTGTATGTAGAACGCCACCCACCCACGCGTGAGTCAGAACGGGACTCGTCCGAAGCATGATCGTCTCGGCGATCGTCCGAACGAATCCCCGATCGTCACCAAACTCGACCGGGAACAGACCTATGTGCTACGGATACATCTGGGAAGGTGATCGGATGTCGTCCACTGGCACGTTGAGTGCGACGCTTTCGTTGGTGATCGTCGTCGCGGTGTCGACGACGTTGCTCGTTGCCGCACCGGTCGCCGACGAGCCGGAACCCGCCGACCCCCGAGAGGAGTTGGTCTCACCCGGCGGCGACAATCAGAGCCAACTGTGGCCGTACACGAGTCGATCCGAGTCGTTCGACGAGCGGACGATCGACATCAACGTCGTGTTCATCGGCGATGCGGAACTCGTCCGGTACCACCTCACGCAGCGTTCCGATGCCCGGTGGAACGAAACCGAAGACGAGTGGAGTGACGTCGATTACGACGCGACCGGAACCACGGTCAACGCCACCGACGTCACCGTGAACACCACGGAAGCCACCCTCAACGTGACCGATCGGGACTGGGGGCACGCCCACGGCTCTTCGCGATACGTCTACGTCGACGAACACGTCCACGGCGGGGACGGTCGCTGGATCGGCGAGAGCTATCAGCTTCACGACGGAGAGTACTTCGGCGCTCGACATCACCTCCGGGTCTACGAAGCGACCCATGCCGACGACGAGTGGGTCGCCATCCAGGGCCACCGCGAACACTGGGACTGGTTCCGGCTCCGTCACACGGTCGACAGCACCGACCGCTCACAGACGTACATCGAGCGGGAGTTCATGGATGAATGGTTCGTCGCCGACGTCTGGCGGAAGCACTTCGGTAACCACGGACCGTCCGACGCCGACGGGTGGGCGACCGTCATCGAACTCCAGAACATCTCGGTCCCCCCGGAGACCATCGAAGTGCACGAAGTGGGATCGGAATCGTCCGGAAACGAGATACCCGTCACGGTGAATCCGCTCTATCCGCTCGTAGCCGGGGTCGTCCTCGCTTCCGCGACGTCGGCTCGCGGTCTCCTCACCCGGATTCGTGAGGAAACATCGACGATCGAGGCGATCGACCTCCGGCCGTTGACGCTGCTGAGCGCGATCGTGTCGCTGTACCTGTTCGTACGGCTCGGCGGCGTGTTCGTCGAACGGGCAGGGGTCGTCGACCATCCGTACATCATCACAGCGGTGTTCTATCCGCTGATCGCGCTCGGCATCCCGCTCGCAGCCGTCCGGTTCTCCCGCGGACTGTCGCCCGTGCAGGCGTTCACGGTCGCTGCCGGTGGCACGCTGGCGGCGTTTCTGATCGACTACAGCTATCTGGGCGTGACGGCGCTGCCGATCACGATCATGTTCCACCGACTCGGAGTCGCCATCGCCGTCGGGTTGATCGCGGCCGGTTCGGCGTCCTGGCCGGAACCAACGGACGGTCAGCACCTTCGGATCGGGATCTTGCTGTGGATGGTAGCGCTCGTCGTTCCGCTGGTTCGAATCGCCTGAGTGCTCACGGAACTGTGGTCTAGAACGACTCGGATCGACCGGTTTGGCGGGTCGTCTGGACGCGTTATGGCTCTCGCTGGTCGGGAAACGTCCATCCCGGAGAGACCTGGACGTAGATCACCAGCCCACAGAACAACACGGCGTAGTACGTCCACCGAGGCCAGCCGAACCTGAGAAACGCCTCCGACGCCACGACGATCCAGAGAGCGACGGCCAACAGGTCGAACCCCCAGACGAGCGCGTTCTCCCGGAGAAACCATCGAAGACGGTGGGATCGATGTGTTCTCGAAACGTCCGCTGGCTCGTCCGTCATGTCTCTCCCATCGGGTACTGGGCACCTAAACGCCACGGTCACGAACGCCAGCAGCGGATCGCTCGTCGTCGATCAGAATGGATGGCCAGATCGTCGATCAGAATCGATACCCGTGGGCTGATCGGAGCTGGTGGGCGGCGGTCCCCCAGACGTAGTCCGAACCCGGCCACCACGTCCGGGCGTTGTTCATTCCCGCGACGAGCAGCCCACCGTCCTCCCCGTGCGGATCGGTCGCATAAGCGACCGATCCGCTGTCGCCGTCGCTCATGTCGTCCTGACTCCCCCACTTGAGCTGACCGATCTTCGGAACAGGGTCGTAGAACGCCGTCACGCCGTCTACTCCCTCGATCGTTCCCTCGGTGTGGCCCGTCGTTCCGCCGACCTTCTCGACCGGCTCGCCCCGTGCGGCAAGGTCGGCCAACCCGATCCGGGTGAACTGCCCGGTGACGACTTCGGGATCGGCGTCTACGATGGCGCTCGTCGGGCGGATACCATCGACGGGACGCGCGACGATCAGGTCGCTTCGTGCGTGACCGCGACGTACCGTCCCGATCTCGCGGCGATTCCCGTCCGCGGCGACGAGGTCAAGTGAGGCTCCCCGGTGATCCTCGCCGTCGCCGCCGAAGACGTGGTTCGAGGTGCCGAACAGCGTCTCACCCTGGCCCGGATCGTAGAGCGCTGGCGTGAGACTCCCGATCGAATCCCCGGCCGCACACTGAACGCCGCCAGGAATATCGTCTTCGTCGGTGTCGACGACCTGCACGGGATCGTCGTCCACCTCGTCGTCCCGTGGTGGGATCTCGTCCAGCGTCGAGACCGTCAGGTCGACACCGTCGACCAGCGGTCGGATCTCGTCGATGACGGTCTCGTTTTGGAGTTCGACCCCGAGGGTTGCGGTCGGATCCGCCTCATCGCCCGGAACGACGAACGATCCGAGAAGCCCCGCGATGTTCGCGTCGGCCAGTCGGGCGTTGGCCTCGAACGCCCGCTCAACCCCGGTGAGCCAGGGTTCGGGAACCGTTCGTCTGCGCTCGGTGAGTTCCCACGGATCGTCACCAGGGTGGGTGAGCGCATAGACCACGTCCACGGTGTTATCCCCCGGTCGTACTGCCCCGTACAGCCCAGCAACCCCACCGGCAACGCTCCCGTGGGCTATCGACCGAAGAACCGACCGACGGGTCTCACCGATTGTGCCGTCAGCACCCGCGTTTCGGCTCGGGCGTTCACGCTCATCGCCCGTTCGAGCCTCACCGCTCTCGCTGCCGGTACTCCCGCCGGTAGAACCGTTCCCCCCTGTCACCGCACCCACTGTCCGGGGAGACGGGAGACGAACACAAATAGCTGTTTCCACGGGAACTGACACGGGCGACGGGACGGCTTCGGCTCGTTCCGGAACCCCTGTGTTTTACCCTTCGTCACCCCCTTCCGGAGCCATGAGTGACCGATCGCTCGACGACTGGTCGATCGATGGACGATGCTACGCCTGCGGGTCGACGGGAACGGGCGCGCGGTGTGCGTGTGGCGAACCGTTGTGGCTCGATACACGGCCGGTCCCCGCCGACTGGCCCGCACCTGACGAGGGGTCGGGGTGCTGGCGATTCGCCCGGTTTCTTCCGACCGATCCGCCGGAGGGGATGGTCGCCGGGGTCGGCGGAACGCCCTTGCTTCGGGCGGCCGCCCTCGACGACTACGCGGGCTGTCGACTCCACGTCAAAGACGAAACCGCGAACCCCACAGGGAGCTTCAAGGACCGCGGAACGGCCGTCGGCGTCGCCGCGGCGTGTGAGGCGGGATCAGAGGTCGTGGGGACCGTCTCGCACGGCAACATGGCGCTGAGTGTTGCCGCGCTCGCCGCGGGAGCGGGCCTGACTGCCGTGACGTTCGTCCCGGACGACGTTCCGCCGGCCCGCATCGCGAACCTCGCCCGATTCGAACCCGAAATCGTCCCCGTGGCGGGCGATTACGGCCGGCTCTATCACGACTCGCTCGCGGTCGGCGAGGAGGTCGGCGTCCCGATGCTCAACTCGGACGTACCGCTTCGGGTCGCAGGTCAGAAGACGGTCGTCCTCGAAATTCTCGCGGAACGGACCCCCGATTCGATCGTCCTCCCCGTCAGCAGTGGCGGGAACGCGAGCGCCGTCTGGAAGGGACTCCGCGAGTGTCGACGGGGTGGATTGATCAACGACGACGAGGTTCCGACGCTTCATCTCGTGCAGTCCGCCGCTTGCGATCCGATCGCGACCGCCTACCGGAACGGGGCGGAGACCGTCGAGCGGATCGACCCCGGCGAGACGATCGCCTACTCGATCGCCAATCCCGATCCGCCGAGCGGGACGCGCGCGCTGACGGCCGCTCGGGAGACGGACGGAACCGTCAGTTCGGTCTCCGACGATGCGATCCGAGAGGCGGTCCGACAGCTGTCGACGGCGTTCGGGCTGGCGGTCGAACCGTCCTCGGCGACGGCGCTGGCCGGGCTTCGTGCGCTATGTGAGGATGGAATCGTCGAAACGGACGACGAGGTCGTCCTGATCGCCACGGGAACCGCGTTCACGGAGGGGATCGACGCCGACATCGACGTCCCCGAGTCCATCCCCCGCGAGCGTATCGGCGAGCGTGTCGCCGCGCTGATCTAGTTACGCCGATCGTACCGGCTGATACGCCACCCTTCCTCTCCGAACAGTCGTGAACCGCCGGGACGCTTTACCCGAGTCGTGCCATACGGCTCCCGGACGGGACGCGGGACTGCACACCCGCCGTCCCGAAAGCACGCCATGACTGACGACGACCGACGACACCGACGGGAGCGGAGAGAGTACGATTCCGACTCGCGGGACCGGCGACCGCCTCGCCGTGGTGAACCGGACGAACCGTGGGTTCAGGACCGACGCGGCAACGAACGGGATGAGGGGAAGCGCTATCGGGAGCGGCCCCACGGCGTCGCCGGGGAGGGACCGTCGAGCGTTCGGTACCGACAGGAAAAAGCGGGTGGCGAACGCCGATCGGAAGGCACCGTTCGGAGCGAACGGAGAGCGGAGCCGTCGCTTCACTATGGTGGCGATTCTCGCCGGCCCCGGGAGCGTCCGGAGTATGGTCGAGACAGCGGGTACGATCCGAGTCCGGAGCACGGTCGGGCACGGAGATACGAGCAGGGGCAGGACCCCGGACGGGAGCGGAGGAACGATCAGGGGCGGAACCATGAACGGGAGCGTGGGCCCGAGGGCGGGCAAGACACCAGGGACAACCACGAACGACCGTCGTACCGAGACGAGCGACACCCGCCCCCACGAAGACAGGACCGTGAGCCGGACGAGTACGGGAGGGCGGGCCGGCGGTTCCGTGACGAAGGGGATCGACGGCTTCGAGAGCGTGATGTTCGACCCGAAGAGAGCGGACGGCCGTGGTCGTACGGTCGAGACCGCGTCGAACGTGGAGGCGGCGGGGGCAATCGGCCATGGTCGCACGATCGAGTTCGCCAGCGGGAGGAGCCGGCGAGGAGGGGAGAACCGCAGGATCGTGACTCATACCGATCCGGTGAGGAAGAATCATACCGGTACGGCGGGAGCGGGCGACGTGAGCCGATGGAACGACAGCCCCAGCCACCGGAGCGAGAACGCGGTCGCGAAGGACAGCGTCGACGGGGCCGGGACGACCCACGACACCGTGGTCCGCCGAAGGACGACTACCGAAAGGATGAACGACAGCGTCGACGCGGTGACGACTACCGAAAGTATGAACGACAGCGTCGACGCAGTGACGACTACCGAGACGAAAAACGGCAGCGTCGACACGATGACGACCGTCGCTACGGTCAAGGCGGTCGGGATCAGGCGGCCTATCAGGGCTCACAACAGGGCGGTGAACCTCGGTACCGTCGCGGCGGGGAAGGACACCAACGCGGTGGATCGGAGCGTCACGAGCAGCGGAGCGGACGGGAGCGATACGACGAGGAGGGTGGACGGCACGAATCCGAGCGGGGATGGGAGTATCGGTGGCCGGCCTCGGCGAGCGAACCCGGCGTCCGCGGCCGGGGACCGACGTACAACCCGACTGACGAGGAGGGACGGCCTCGACATCAGGATCCGCGATACTGACCTGCCGGTCGTAGCCGGACGCGAGTAGCGATCTTCACGTCCGACCAAGATGGAGGGACTCTCACGTCCGACCGGCACGAAGCGGCCTTCGCGTTCGGACAGGACGCACAGCCCACAGGTCACGGTGAGCACATAGGGATTCTTCCCCGGATCCGTCGTAGAATGCGCCATGACCAGCCCGCACGAGGCGACCGGCGAGTCCGCGAGGCCAGCGGCGCGGTGTTCGTTCTGCGGGTACGCCATCCCTCGCACGCCGTTGGTCCTCGACGACGCGAACGAGACGTTCTGTTCGGAGGCGTGTGCGGACGCCTTCGAGGAACGCGACGGCTCGTTCGCCGGCCATCACGGCTACAAGCGGCTCCGTACGGGCGTGGAAGCCCTCGATGCGACCCTCCCGCGGGGAGTCCCGGCGAACGCGGCGATCCTGCTGTCGGGGGAGGCCGGTACCCGACGAACCGAACTGTACACCGAACTCGTCTGGCGTGCGCTGGCTCGCGGCGAACCCGCCGTCGTCGTCTCATTCGATGACCCGCCCGCGGCTGTCGTCGAGCGCTTTCTCGACTTCGACTGGAACGTTCTCCCCGCCATCGAGCGCGACGACCTGCGACTGCTCGATTGCCGTGCGGGAGGGGTCGATGGACGGAACCCGTCCGAGTCGGGTGAAAGCGACTGGTTCGCGTTCCTCAGCGACACGATCGAAGACGCCGTCGTCGACGTCGACGATCCAGGCGATGTCGAAGCCGTTCTCGACACCGTCGAGGACGTGGTCGACGAGGTCGGAATGTCGGAAACCGGTCTGATCGTGGTGGACTCACTGTCGACGGTCGCGGAGGCGGTCGGTGGAAACGCAGGACCGACGGCGACACAGGGAGAGAACGACGGACGGAGGGCCGTTCGTGAGTTCGTGGCAACCCTCAAGGCTGGCGTCTGCACGCCTCGGTTCGTCCCCGCATTCGTGGTCGTGGATGCGGGAGAGTCCGCCCTCCGAGCCGCCCACTTCGACGGCGTGATCGACATGTGGCTCGACGGAAACCGGATGGCCGACGAACGGATCCCGCGGCTGAGTGTCCGGAAGATGGTCGGGACGCCCCACGATCCTGGATGGGTCACCTACGAGAGCGCGGGCGGTTCGGGGCTCGTTCCGACCGAATCGGTCGGAAACGGTGGACGTACCGGGGAAGAGCCGTTCCGAAGCGACGGGTGAACGCGAAAAACGGATCGAACGACTGCAGACGATCGTGAGTTAGAGGAAGCGTTCGACGTGGTCGGCGACTTCCTCAGGGGTGTCGCCGACGGGCACGCCCGCGTCGTTGAGGGCGTCGATCTTCGACTGTGCGGTTCCGGTGCCGGAGCCGGAGACGATCGCGCCGGCGTGACCCATCCGCTTGCCCGGCGGGGCCGTCCGTCCGGCGATGAAGCCCGCGACGGGCGTGTCCATGTGCTCGCCGATGAACGCTGCGGCCTGTTCTTCGTCCTCGCCACCGATCTCGCCGCACATCACGACGGCCTCGGTGTCGGGATCCTCTTCGAACGCCGAGAGGGCGTCGATGAACGACGTGCCGATGATCGGGTCGCCGCCGATGCCGATCGCGGTGGTCTGTCCGATCCCGCGCTTGGTGAGGTTATCTACGACCTGGTAGGTGAGGGTGCCGGACCGGGAGACGAGTCCGACGTTCCCCGACTGGAAGATGTTCCCAGGGAGAATACCTAGCTTCGTCTCGCCAGGGGTGATGATCCCCGGACAGTTCGGACCGAGCAGGCGGGTGTCGGATTCGGAGAGACGCTTGTTCACCCGCGCCATGTCCTGTACCGGGATGCCCTCGGTGATGGCGACCGCGAGGTCGAGATCGGAGTCGAGTGCCTCGAAGACGGCGTCCGCGGCGAACGCGGGGGGAACGAAGATCACGGAGGCGTCGGCGTCCTCCTCACGGACGGCTGCGCTGACGGTGTCGTAGACCGGAACGCCGTGTACTTCCTGTCCGCCCTTCCCCGGCACCGCCCCGGCGACGACGTTGGTGCCGTACTCGATCATCTGCTCGGCGTGGAACGAGCCCTCGCCGCCGGTGATGCCCTGTACCACGACGCGGGTGTCGTCGTCGACGAACACGCTCATGCTGAGACCTCCTGTGCGTTCGCGACCGCCCGTTGAACGGCCTCCTCCAGCGTCTCCTCGACCTGCACGAGGTCGGTGTTCAGGATCTCCATTCCCTCCTCCCAGTTCGTTCCCGCGAGTCGGACGACGACCGGCTTCGGAATCTCGTCGAACGCGCCGAGCGCCTCGTTGATCCCCTTGGCCACTTCGTCGCCGCGGGTGATCCCGCCGAAGATATTGAAGACAACCGAATCGACGTTCTCGTCGGAGAACACCATATCGAGGGCGTTCGCGATCCGCTCGGCCTTCGCGCCGCCACCCACGTCGAGGAAGTTGGCGGGTTCGCCGCCGTAGTGGTCGACGAGGTCGAGCGTCGTCATCACGAGACCCGCGCCGTTGCCGATGATGCCAACGTTGCCCTCCAGTCGGACGTAGTCGAAGCCGTACTCGCCGGCTTTCCGTTCGAGGTCGTCCGTGTAGGACTCCTCTTCGAGTTCGGCGAGGTCGGGCTGGCGGAACAGCGCGTCCTCGTCGATGTTGAGCACGGCGTCGGCGGCGACGACCTCGTCGTCCCCGGTGACCATCAGCGGATTGATCTCGGCGTCCTCTGCGTCGTTGGTCCCCCAGATATCGTAGAGCGTGCTGAGGACGGACGCGACGTCACCGGCAATCGCGGGTGGAACGTCCGCATCGTAGACGGCCCGTCGGGCCTGATAGCCGTGGAGTCCGAACGCCGGGTCCACGTGCTCGGTCGCGATCGCGTCGGGGTCCTCCTCGGCGACCGCTTCGATGTCGACGCCGCCTTTCGTCGAGACCATCGCGACCGGCTGTCCCTCGCCGCGGTCCATCGTGATGCCGACGTAGAGTTCGTTCTCGAAGTCGACCGCCCCCTCGACGAGCACGCGGTCGACGTGGTAGCCCTTGAGATCCATTCCAAGAATCGAGTCGGCCGCCTCGCGCGCCTCGTCCTCGTCGTCGACCAGCTTGATTCCCCCCGCCTTGCCGCGGCCTCCGACGTGGACCTGCGCTTTCACCGCTACCGGGTAGCCGATCTCCTCGGCGGCAGCGACGACCTCGTCGACGCTCGACGCGAGAGCCGACTCCGGGGTCGGAATTCCCGCGTCGGCGAAGACATCCTTCGCCTGATACTCGTGTAGTCGCATACGTTCGAAAACGAGGTTCCGTCGCGCTTAAATCCCGTCGGTTCGCTCCCGACGGCTCCGGACGCCGGAGACGCCGATCGGGATGTCCGCGATCACGCCGTCGACCCCCCGGCGGCGAAGAATCCGGGCGGTCGTACGGTGACGAATCGTCCAGGCGTGGACCTCCAGGTCAGTCTCACTGGCGCGCTCTATGACGCGCGTCCGGAGGGCGAGCCACCAGTGGGGGTGGACCCGCTCACAGCCGAGGTCGGCCGCGAGGGAGACGTTCTCGGTCGGACGGTCGTCGAAAACGAGGGCGGTCGGACACTCGGAGACGGCCGAGACCCGATCGATCGCTTCCGGGAGAAACGACGAGAACAGGACGGGGCGGTCCACGTCGTGGGCCAACGCCGCCGCGTCCTCCGCGACGCCTTCTTCTTTCAGTTCGGCGTTCAGCGTCACGTCCGGCGGAAGGACGTCGAGAATCTCCCGGAGCGAGGGAATCCCCTCGTCGCTTCCGAGGACGGACAGCGCTCGAAGTTCGTCGATCGAGTGGTCGGAGACGAACCCTTCGCCGTCCGTCACGCGGTCGAGGGTGTCGTCGTGGAACACGACGAGTTCACCCGAACCACACCGGCGGACATCGACTTCGATCTCGTCGGCTGTTCGGGCGGCCGCCCGGACCGCTGTGAGCGTGTTCTCCGGATGCTCGGCCGCGAATCCCCGATGGGCCGTCAGCTGCACGAACGGCCGTCGGTGCTCTCGGAGCAAAAGGGTGCCGGAGCCCTGCGGGCAGCACGCGTCCGAATCCCCGCTGAACCACCCTTATGCACCCGGCTGCCGTAGGTCGCCGTATGTCCGCCAGTTTCGACTTCGACGGCCGTGTCGTGCTCGTGACCGGGGCGTCCGGTGCCCTCGGAAGCGCCGTTTGCGAGGCGTTCGGCGCGGCAAACGCGACCGTCTGTGCGACCGACCTCGTCGAGCCTGATGACGAAGATGCCCTCCTCGACTCCGACTTTTTCGACGGAGCGGACGCCTCGTTCTACCCCGGAAACCTGACCGACGAAGGGACCGTCGAGGGGATGATCGACGCCGTCATCGACGATCACGGTCGGTTGGACGTGCTGGCGAACGTTGCCGGAACGTGGCGGGGCGGGACGCCGATCCACGAGACGGCACTCGACGAGTACGAGTTCCTGCTCGACGTGAACCTGAAAACGGCGTTTCTCGCGTCGAAGCACGCCCTCCCACACCTGCGCGATACCGACGGATCGATCGTGAGCGTCAGCGCGAAATCGTCGCTCGCGGGCGGCGAGGGTGACGGGCCGTACCGGATCTCGAAGGCCGGGATCAGACTGCTGACCGAGACGATTGCCGAGGAGAACGTCGGAACGGTTCGGGCAAACTGCGTCATGCCGAGCGTGATCGACACGCCCGCGAACCGCGAGATGATGCCGGATGCCGATCACGACGCATGGGTCGATCCGGAGGCGATCGCCCGGACGGTTCTCGTGCTCGCGAGCGACGCAACGAGCGTGACGAGCGGAGCCGCGGTTCCCGTGTACGGGGAGTCGAGCTAACCAGGTGGTTCGGCGGTTACACCGGAGGGGTTGGCCACGAACCACTCCTATGTCGCACATTTAATAATGAGGTATATGATACCGCACGTTTACTAGTGAGGCACATGGGCACCCGTGACGCACGTGGGTTGAGAACGGCCGTCACACCCGAGCGGCTGTTCGGCGGGGTGTTGCTGCTTGGTGTCGTGATCCTCGTGCTCGATCTGTTCCGCCGGGTCGCCACCGGCGATCTCTCGGCGGACGCACTGTCGAGTTTTCTCTGGCGCGGGTTGGTCGACGGGCTCATCATCGGGCTCGCCGCGATCGGGCTGTCGATGACGTACAGCATCCTCCGATTTGCGAACTTCTCACACGGTGATCTCGTGACGACGGGGGCGTTCACCGGCTGGACGGTAGCCTACATCATCGGTGGTATCGGAGTCGCCGACCTCAGCAGCCGGCTGTTGCTCAGAGCCGACGGCGGGGCCTCACCGGGTGAGATGAACATGCACATTCTCGCCGAGCCGATCGCAATCGTGAGCGGCCTCGTGTTCGCAGCGGTCGCGACGATCCTCGTCGCCCTCGCGATCGACAACCTCGTCTATCGACGGATGCGGAACGCCGGCGGGATCGCACTCTTGATCGCGAGCGTCGGCGTCGCGCTCGTCCTCCGGTACGTGATCGCGTTTTTCTATACCTCGAGCACCCGCGGTGTGACCGCGAGCGCACCGGAGTCCGACCACTGGCTGCTCTTCTGGACGGACTCGATCAATCTCCATCAGACGACGATGGTCGTCTCGGCTATCGTTCTCATGCTCGGCGTTCATCTCATGTTGCAGTACACGACGCTCGGGAAAGCCATGCGTGCGATGGCCGACAACCGTGATCTCGCGTTGGTCACCGGGATCCCAACCGAACGTGTCGTTCGGGCGACGTGGATCATCGGTGCCGGGCTTGCGGGTGTCGCGGGCTATCTGGTCGTTCTCGACCGCGGCACGATCACGTTCAACCTCGGCTGGTTCCTGCTGCTGTTGATCTTCGCAGCGGTGATCCTCGGTGGGATCGGATCGATCTACGGCGCGATCGTCGGCGCGCTCATCATCGGGCTGGCGATCAACGTCTCGCTCGTCTGGATTCCGGCTGACCTGAACGAGGTGGCGGCGTTCGGACTGATGATCCTCGTGTTGATATTCCGCCCAGCCGGGCTGTTCGGGGGGGTCGAAACCGCATGACTGATCGCCTGCGGGAGCGAGCTGACGCGTTGACCGGCCGGGTCGACCTTGACGAGTTCGAGCGCTGGCAGGTCGATCTACTGCTCGTCTTCGGCGTCCTGCTCGCGAGTTACGTGCTGTTTACGATCTTCGGCCTGCTGCTCGGGCTCAGCTTCAACGGCATCGTGAGCACGCTCCGTCGGGTTACCTACTTCGCGGCGGTGTACGCGCTGTTGACGCTCGCGCTCAATCTCCACTGGGGCTATACGGGGCTGTTCAACATCGGCGTCGCGGGATTCATGGCCGTTGGTGTCTACACCATGGCGATTCTCACCGCCCCGGTCGACGGCTCGCCCGCCGGGTTCGGGCTGCCGCTTCCGATCGGTATCATCGGCGGGATGCTGGCCGCCGCCCTCGTCGGTCTCGTCGCGGCGCTGCCGGCGCTGCGTCTCCGGGCGGACTACTTCGCCATCGTCACGCTCGGACTCTCGGAGATCATCCGGCTGAGCATCATCTCCGGCACGCTCCGGCAGTTCGAGTTCGCGGGTCGCGAGATCGGTACCGGGGGCGGCAGCGGGATCAGCTTCACGGCGACCAACAGCATCATCCCGTGGCTACTTGACCTGCCGGTGCTCGGCGCGCTCGGAGACAGACTGTTCGCGGCTGCCGGGACGATCGGCATCGAGGCGTCGGTCGTCCAGAGCGGCCTCTACACGTTCGTCCTGTTGCTGTGTGTGGTGGCGCTGTATCTCGTGCTCGCTCGAATCGCGTACTCGCCGTTCGGGCGGGTACTCAAGGCGATCCGTGAGGACGAACTCGCCGCCCGGTCGCTCGGGAAGCGGACGAACGTCGCGAAGATCAAGGTGTTCATGCTCGGCTGTGCGCTCATGGGACTGGCCGGCATCCTCTGGCAGGGCGGACGTGGCTTCGTCACGCCGGAATCGTTCATGCCGATTCTCACGTTCTACGTGTTCGTCGCGCTCATCATCGGCGGGGCCGGCTCGAACGCGGGAAGCATCGTCGGCGGCATCGTCTTCGCTGCCATCCTCTGGGAGGGACCACCGTTCGTCCAGCGGATCATCCGGCTGCACCTCGACGTCCGAACGCCGCCGACGATCTACGACGCGTTCGTTGCGCTCGGCTCGGCCGATCCGCTTCCGATGATCGGCTACGTCGAGGGGAACATGGAGCAGATTCGGTTCATGCTCGTCGGCGTCGCGCTCATCGTGCTGATGCTCTGGCGGCCCGACGGCGTACTCGGCCACCGAAAGGAGATCGCTGCCGCGACCGACCTCTCGAACCGCCCGACAGCGGCGACCGACGGCGGGGGAACTGGAGAATCAAACGGCGGAGAGATCGAAGAACAGGACGGAGGTGAGCGCGATGAGTGACACCGACTCGGAAGCAGAGGGGTCGGACCCGATCGAATCGAATGACGACGCGACCGTAGCGAACGGAAGGCCGGAAGCGGTGGACGCGGATAACACCCTCGTCGTCGAGAACCTCCGAAAGCGATTCGGTGGGATCGTCGCTGTCGACGGCGCGAGCTTCGAGGTCGAGCGCGGCTCGATCACCGGGTTGATCGGACCCAACGGCGCGGGGAAATCGACGACGTTCAACTGCATCACGGGCGTTCACAGGCCTGACGGCGGCCGCATCACGTTCGACGGCGAAGATATCACGGGACTGAGCCCCGAAGCGATCGTCGACCGGGGCCTCGTCCGAACGTTCCAGATCGCCCGGGAGCTTCCCGAGATGACCGTCCTCGAGAACATGATGCTCGCGCCGAAACGCCAGCTCGGCGAGTCGCTGTGGCGGTCGGTGATGCCGGTCGCCCGACGCCGCGTCGTCGAGCAGGAAGACGAGTTACGGGAGCGGGCGTGGGAGACGCTCGAGTTCTTCGAACTCGATCACCTCGCCGGGGAGTATGCCGGCAGTCTTTCGGGCGGACAGCGAAAACTGCTCGAACTCGCGCGAGCGCTCCAGACGGACCCGTCGACGGTGCTGCTCGACGAACCGATGGCGGGGGTGAACCCCTCGCTCGAACGACGGCTGCTCGAACACATCCACGAACTCCAGGAGGACGGGTACACGTTCTTGCTCGTCGAACACGACATGGACGTCATCATGAATCACTGCGAACGCGTCATCGTGATGCATCAGGGGCAGGTACTCGCGCAGGGGTCTGCCGACGAGATTCAGGCGGACGAACAGGTTCTCGAGGCATACCTCGGAGGGACCGTCTGATGGGCCTCCTCGAGGTCTCCGGCCTTGACGCGGGATACGGCGATCTCCAGATCCTCGCCGGGGTCAATCTCGTGGTCGACGCTGGGGAGTACGTCGCGATCGTTGGACCGAACGGGGCCGGGAAATCGACCGTCATGAAGTCGATCTTCGGGCTGACGGCGTACATGGGCGGTTCGATCACCTTCGCTGACGAGGAGATCAGCCAGCTCCCGCCAGAGCGGATCATCACGAAGGGAATCGGTTACGTCCCACAGAACGACAACATCTTCCCCTCGCTGACGGTGAAAGAGAACCTCGAGATGGGGGCGTACATCCTCGACGAGGTTCCTCAATCCCGTCTTCGACGGGTGTACGATCGATTTCCGGTGCTCGAAGAGCGGAAGTCACAGAAGGCCGGAACGATGAGCGGGGGGCAACAGCAGATGGTGGCGATGGGACGCTCGCTGATGCTCGACCCCGATTTGCTGATGCTCGACGAGCCGAGCGCCGGACTCGCACCGGATCTCGTCGAGGAGACGTTCGACCGCGTCGACCAGATCAACGACGATGGGACGGCAGTCCTCATCGTCGAACAGAACGCGAAGGAGGCGCTTCGACGGTGTGACCGCGGCTACGTTCTCGTCCAGGGAAGCAACCGCTACGAGGACACCGGGGAGGCGCTGCTGGCGGACGAACAGGTTCGACAGGAGTTCCTCGGCGGGTAACTCGGTTCGTCGGCGTCGTCGAAGTCACTCAAAGAGGTGTTGTAGTCACCGACGCTCGTTTATAAACAGCGCTCGACGTACCGCTATGAAGCGGCGAGAACTCCTCGCGGGGATTGCTCTCTCGACGACTGCGCTCGCCGGCTGTCTGGGTGGGAACGGTGACGGGGACGGGAATCCACGTGAGAGCGATGATGAGGATAGTGACGCCGAGACTGGAGACGACGGCGATATCGGTGATGACGGGGGTGACGCCAGCGACGACGTGGAGTACGACCGATGTGAAAACCGCATCGTTCGGATCTCGAATTTGCCCGAACCCGCTGAGACCGAGGCACTGGCAGCCATCGAGAACGACGTGTACGAGACG
Organism: Salinarchaeum sp.; assembly: GCA_007122875.1. Taxonomy (GTDB): domain Archaea; phylum Halobacteriota; class Halobacteria; order Halobacteriales; family QS-1-68-20; genus QS-1-68-20. The sequence continues at coordinate 21,324 of SKSS01000057.1, forward strand.
GACGACGAACTGCTCCTCGCCGAGGTGATCCTCGTCGACGACGCCTACCTCAGACACGACGATCGCTACTACGAGGTGAAGATCGTCGCGGACGGGGACTTGACATCCACCCACGACTGAAGTCGTGGGATTCCTCTCGTGGGAGTCTCAGTCGTCTGAGTCCCCGAGAGCGATATTCTCGCTCGACGCGGTACTTTGGTTTGTGTACTCCTCGTTGGCTGTTGTCTCCACCGCGATGGAGGGCGGGCTATGGTGTTCCCGCCAATTATGATTGTTCCACTTGAGGTACACGGGCCGTGCCATCGGCCTTACTTCTGTTGTCTGCTGTCTCAGGAACGATTCTGAAGCCACGAGGTCAGCGTGCCCCTCGAAACCACACCGACACGTCAACGAGTCCTCGTGGCGAACCGCCTCGTCGCGTTCGCCACACTCGGGGCACCCCTGACTCGTCCACGCCTCGGATTCTTCCTCGACCGTGATGCCGTACTCCTCGCACACGCATTCGAGGCGATTGATAAACCGGCGATACGCCCAGAAGTTGTGCGTCTTCTCGTTCACACGAGCCGACCAGTGCGTCGAGAGAACCCCTTTGATATCCCCGACGTACAGCGTTGAAACACCCTCGTCGTACAACCGTTCAACGAGGTCTCGGACGAGGCTGTCTTGGGCGTGGTCGCGTCGGTTTGTTCGCTCACGGTATAATCGGTCGATGCGGTTGCTGGACTTGCGCTGGTTTTCGAGGAGCGACTGGTAGTACGCGATTTGCTCCGTGGTTGAACGAAACTCCTCGAACAAGTCTCGTCCACTGTACAGGTATTGTGAGCCGGTCGAAACTGTGCAGGCGACGAGGTTGTTCGCGCCAACGTCCAGAGCGGCTTCTTCCGAAGCCAGTGGTGAATCCAGTCGAGAATCGTCGACAGTGACTGGTTGATAAGCCCTGAACGTGTCTTCGAGTTCGTCATACACGAGTTCTAACCGACCTTGCTCACCGCGCCACTTCGGGTCGCCCGAAACCTCAACACGAAGGCGCTGATTTCGATTCAACCCGAGTTCGTCTTTGAGCTCCTTGCCGATGGGGAGTTCGAGTCGAGAGCGTTGCCCGAACTCGATGGTGTACTGGTCGTTGCGGACGTACGTGCGGAGAACGCGTCCGTCGTCTTCGTTGCCCCAGTACCCGGGTGGGCTGGGTTTCTCGTCGAGTTTTCCCGCATGGTATTTCTCGTTGAGGCTGAGAAACGACCGCCATGCTTCGCTGTTCTTTCGGGTGATTTGCTGAGCGACGGAACTGCTGAGGAGGCTCTTGTACTGACCTTCGAGTCGGCCTGTATCAGCGTCCCAGACGGATTCGTCGTTGAGGAAGTTTTGGCGACGAGCGTAGTTTGTTTCGTTCCAGAGACTGGCAGAAGCGTCCAACCAGCGTGTGAACACCCGACGCTTCTTGCTCGAAGCGAGGCGGACGCTGAACTCGTTGGAACGCTTCATCACTCTTGGATACGATTGACATGTATGTAAACCTAATGTTTGGAATGGGTGACTCAGGCCTGCTTCCCCTTGTGGAGTGTGTCGTCCTTCGTCGGATTCACCCCACGACTAAAGTCGTGGGCTTTCTCCTTGCCTTCGTGTAACGCGCTTGCACCTCGCCGAGGCGTTGCCGACGTTCGAGGAGTCGGTGACGCTCGAAAACCGGATGAAAGATGGTGTGACGATCGATGTCCACGTCGAGCACGAGGAAACGAGGGAGGTTCTCGTCTCGGAGACCGTCGAACTCGATCCGGACGAGACCATCACGCTGAACGATGACGTGACATTCCCGTACGGAACCTACCACGCGACGGTAGACGGGGACGACCTGGCCGAAGACGGGACGTGGGAGATTACCTGGGAGCTAGATCAGCGCTTCGAAGCCGGCTACGCGTACCCGCTCGAACTCGACGATCACGGCATCTTCGAAGATCCGGTCGACAGGGACAGTTCGCACGGGCCGTGTACGTGGAACGACGAGGGCGAAGTCAGCACCGGGGACTGAGATACCGAGCGGGCTTGAAAACGTTTGGTGCCGGTCGTCGGATCGAGCGACTACTCGGCTTCGAAGTCGACGGTTTCGACCGTGTCGATGCCGTCGGCGTGGAACTCGAAGATCTCGTAGGTGACAGTCTGCATGTCCCCGTTCTCGTCGAAGTCCACCGGGCTGGACGCACCCTGGTAGTTGATCTCCTCGCCGTCGGCGACCATCTCGACGGCCTCGTCGAGGGTGCTCGGACCGACTTCCTCGCCGTTCGGGTTGGCGACATCGCGGACGCTGTCGCGGATCGCGGGACCGTCGTTGTCGCCGGCAGCGACGTTCGCCAGAATCAACACTGCGGTCGCGTCGTACGCCTGTGCGGTGAACACGCCCGGTTCGGCTCCGAACTCGTCTTCGTAGAGGTCGGTGAAGAACTCCTCTTCCGGTCCCGCAGCCAGCGGGGCGGTGCCGATGACGTTCTCCATCGGATTGTCGACGTCGACGGGGAGCGACGGCTCGCGGAGTCCGTCAGTGACCATCACCGTCTCGTCGGCGTCGAAGTCGGCGTAGTAGTCCCGGAAGATCTGCTCGCCGCTGTCGGGGTAGCCGACGATCATGAGTAACTCGGGGTCGTCGCCGAGGGCGGCCTGTAACTCCGCGGTGTACGACGGCTGTTCGGCCTCGAACGCGACCTCGTCGGAGACCTCTCCTCCGAGGTCGGTGAACGCGTCGACGAACGAATCCGAGAGTTGCTGACCGTAGTCGTTGTTCAGATGGAGCGTCGAGGCGGTCTCGAAGCCCTCCTCCTCGTAGCCGACCTCGGCCATCACCTCGCCCTGCAACGCGTCACTGGGGGCGGTTCGGAACACGAACCCGTCGTCGTCGAGATCCGTGATCTCCGGGGCGGTGCTCGCCGGTGAGCACATCACCATCTCGTTCGGCACCGCGACCTGCTGGGCGACCGGAATCGTTACGCCCGACGCTGCCGCCCCGGTTACTGCCGGATAGCCCGCATCGACGAGCGCTTCGGCCGCGCTCAGACCGGCTTCGGGATCGGTCTGGGAGTCCTCCTCTCGAATGTCGATGTCGAACGGCACGTCGGCATCGTCGAGCTGGATTCCTGGGAGGATGGCGGCGTCTCGGATCGGACCACCGAGATCGCCGAGATCGCCGGTTACGGGTTGTAAGACGCCAACCATGACCTCGCGGTCGTCCTCGTCTTCCTCCGTGTCATCGGTATCGTCGTCGTCGGTGTCGTCGTCAACTGGGTCGTCATCATCGTCGTCATCGTCTACTTGATCGAGTTCGTCGTCAGGCAGTTCATCGTCGCCGAGACAGCCAGCGAGTGCGAACGCTGAACTCCCACCGATACCGGCGAGTACGTCGCGTCTGGTTGGCTTTCGCAACATGCTATCACATGACACCACGCCCAATCTTAATTATTTATTATCATGTACATGCGAACAGAACCCAATATACTAAACATAGTGACCTTGTGTTTGGAAAATGGTGTTGGAATATCTGTTTCTCATCCATCCAGGGATGAGTGTGGCGTTCATCGCGAGATTTTTCCTCTCCCGGCCGCCGAACCGGAGCGACTGGGCTCGATCGAGTGAACCGCCGTTACGGAACCCTTTTGCACCGGGTGATCCTGTGGCTGAACAATGAGTGCGTTCGACGGACGAGGTGATCGGCCGTGACGATGGACGACCGTATCGACGATCTCCGCGAGCGCAGGCGGCAGGCCGAACTCGGCGGCGGTGAAGATCGAATCGACGCCCAACACGACCGCGGGAAGATGACCGCCCGCGAGCGAGTCGAGTACTTTCTCGACGACGACACGTTCGCCGAGTTCGATCAACTCCGAACGCACAACACGCACCGGTTCGGGCTGGAAGAGCGCAAAATTCCTGGCGACGGCGTCGTGACCGGCTACGGCGAGGTGAACGGCCGAACGGTGTTCGTGTTCGCTCACGACTTCACCGTCTTCGGCGGTTCGCTCGGCGAGGTGTTCGCGGAGAAGGTCTGTAAGGTGATGGACAAGGCGTTGGAGGTTGGTGCGCCGATCATCGGGCTGAACGACTCGGCCGGGGCACGAATCCAGGAGGGCGTCCAGAGCCTCGGCGGCTACGGCGAGATTTTCCACCGCAACCAGCAGGCCAGCGGCGTCGTCCCACAGATCTCGGCGATCATGGGACCCTGTGCCGGCGGAGCCGTCTACTCCCCTGCAATCACCGATTTCATCGTGATGGTTCGGGAGACGAGCCACATGTTCATCACCGGTCCCGACGTGATCGAGACGGTTACGGGCGAACAAGTGAGCTTCGAGGAGCTCGGCGGGGCACAGACCCACGCCGCAGAGAGCGGCGTCGCCGACTTCGCTGCCGGGGGCGAGAAGGAGGCTCTCGACGACATCCGGCGGTTGCTCTCGTATCTCCCGCAGAACAACGTCGAGGATCCGCCACGCGTCGAGCCGTGGGACGACCCTGAACGCCGCGACGAAGAACTCCGAGAGATCGTTCCCAACGAACCGAGAAAGCCCTACGACGCCGTTGACGTGATCGACCGCGTCGTCGACGAGGGATCGTTCTTCGAGGTGGGCGAGCGATTCGCGATGAACGTCGTCGTCGGGTTTGCGCGACTCGACGGCCGCTCGGTCGGCGTCGTCGCCAACCAGCCGCGGGTCAACGCCGGAACCCTCGACATCGAAGCCAGCGTGAAGGCCGCCCGCTTCGTCCGCTGCTGTGATGCGTTCAACGTCCCGATCGTGACGTTCGTCGACGTGCCGGGGTTCATGCCGGGGACGGATCAAGAACACGACGGCATCATTCGTCACGGGGCGAAACTCCTCTATGCGTACTCCGAGGCGACAGTCCCGTTGCTTACGGTCATCACTCGGAAGGCCTACGGCGGAGCGTACGACGTGATGGCCTCGAAACACCTCGGCGCGGACGTGAACTACGCCTGGCCAACCGCCGAAATCGCCGTGATGGGACCGAAAGG
>SKSS01000064.1 GCA_007122875.1 Salinarchaeum sp.
ACCATCAGCTATTATATCTCCGGAATCCAATATGTGTCCATGTCGAGCGTTACGGCAGACCTACTCGACGAATACGACGTGGACGACGAACTGATCGAAGCGCTCCTCGTGGAGGTCGGCGTCGACCTCGACGGAATGGCAGTGCCGATGGACGACTCGGTGCCCGAGGGACTCGGTGGGGATGAAGCGTTGGTGTACGCGTTTCTCCAGACCGGCGAGAATCGAACGGCCGAGGATCACTACTATCAACTCGCGGAGTACTCGGAGTGGGCTGACGATCCCGACCTCCCGCCGTCAGAGGACGCGTTCAGGACGACGCTTGAGGGTCTCGTCGACGCGGGGTTGATCGCGTGCGTTCCCGACGATCCGCCCCTGTACTCCGGGCGGTTCGACGAGGTACTTTACGACCTCGGTCCCGACTTCACCGCGGCCGAGATCGATCGGCTGTGTGCCGACTCGGGGATGGACAAACGTGCCGTCTACCGGCACGTGCTCACCGACCGCCACCTCTCTGTCGACGTCACGAGGTGAGGCGGACGGTCGTTTCGGCGAGAACAGTTCTCGGAGGAGACCCTGCTCAAAGCTCTCAGTTCCGAACCCGACCGACAAGGCGGTCTCCGAACTGGAGACGGGTGACGAGCAGCCTCGGGTCGCAGTTCGGAGGTCGAGAGTCGGCCGACGTATCAGGCGCGGTCCGTCCGAGCTTCGAGTGGAACGTCCGCCGTCTCGGTCTCGACGACCGCCCGGTCTGGAAGTTCCGGATCCGGCTCCCGCCCAACCGTGAGGAGCCGTTCGGTGAGCGTGAGATCCTCCCCGATCGGACTCGGCTTCTCGATCGCCTCGTGTTCGACGACGATCCCCTCGGGTTCGGCGGCGATTCGGACGGCACACAGCTGATAGGACGGATAAAACACCGGCGGGAGAATACCGATGATCCCGTCCCGGCGGTGGAGCCGTTTGAGCCACGTCCCGGTGTTAACGAGCAACCGACCGTCGACCCGCTCGATCGTCGGGCGGTGTGTGTGGCCGTAACAGAAGATCGCGACCTCCGGATGCTCGGCAAAGACTGTCCGGGCCGCCTCCTCGTACGGTTCGTTGGGATCGACCGTCAGTTCGGTCTCGAAGACGCCGAACCGGTTGATCGTCTTTCTGACGTCCCGTCGAATCAACGCCAGCGGGATCCAGACGAGCAACACCAGGCCGACGATCGCGACGTTGACCGTGAGCAACATGTAGACCGCGGTTCCGGCCATTCCGAACTGTCTGAGGAACGCTTCGGTCTGATCGACCGGCATCGTCCAGACCCCGGCCAGATCGAGTCCGGCGAGAATCGCTATCAGGGCGCTGATGTTGAACAGAAGCAAGAACGGGACGAGCGCGTACCGCAAGAACGGGTTCATCTCGCGGTAGAAGTACTTCGAGAGCAGCCAGACCGGCATCCGTTCGGTGGGCGTGACGGCCTGAACGTCTTTCAGCCAGTTGTACCGACCCCTGTTGGAGAGCTGTCCCGCACGGCTGGTGACGAGCGTGTTGTAGTAGTAGCCGAGCGGCGTCGAGTGCGGGTTTCCCCAGTCTTCGATGCGATTGTTCCGATCTCGCTGATGGCCGTGCTCGAAGTAGATCGCTCGATCACCGATCGGCCGCGTGATCGACTCATCCGAAACGAGATCGACGTTGTACTCGGCGAAGCGCTCCACGTACTCGTCGTACGCAGCTAGTTCGTGGTCATGGTTGCCGGGCAGCAACGTGATCGGGACGTTCTCTCCCGTCGCACGGAGCTGTTCGAACAGCCTCGGATACGTCTCCCGCAGGGCGTCGAACTTCTCGATCCCCTCGATCCGCGTGAACTCCCAGAGACCGAACGCGTCACCGTTGATGATCAACTCGGCCTCCTCGTCGGTCGTCTCCAGCCGTTCGAGGAACTCGAGGAGTTCGTCGAGGAACTCGGCTTCCTCTAGCTGCTCGTCCCCCCCGATGTGGAGGTCGCTGATCACGTAGTAGACCGTGTCGTCCCCGTCGGCACCCATTGGGGGAACGTCAGACTGACGGGCAAAAGGTGTTGTCCTCCTACTCGCCTGAAGACGGAGGGATGCCGTCTCGGTCTGTATCAGTCCTTGCCCGGCGTCTCCTCGATGCTGCCGCGTTCGCGCATCATCGAGGTTCCCCGATCGACCCACCGCCGCCGGTAGAACACGGCTCCGATGTAGACGATTCGGAAGGCGAAATCGAGGACGACGGCGACGTACGCCGCGGCGACGCCGTAGCCGAGAACGACGCCGAAGACGTAGGTGAACCCGAGGAGGAACACGAACGTCCCGATGATTCGCGCGATGAACGGTGTGAGCGTCTCGCTGCCGCCACGGAGCGAGCCCGCGAGCACGATGTAGCCGGCGATGAACAGCGCGGCGATCGCGTACGCCTGTGCGAATCCGATCGCGTACCCGATCGTCACCGGATCCCGCGTGAAGATGAGGACGAACTGCTCGGCGTAGACGAACAGGACGGCACAGAGCCCGCCGACGGTCAGGACGCTGAGGACGGTCGCGGCGACGCCGTTGTAGTACGCCACGCCCGGCTCGCCGCGACCGAGCGACTGGCCGACCATGATGTTCGCTGCGACGCCGTAGCCCCGGCCGAGCGGGGAGGCGACCTGCTGGTACATCCGCCGGCCGATGTGGTACGCCGCGTTAACCTCCGCGCCGAACGCCAGCAGGATCGCGTTGAAGGGGAACTCGGCGATCATCTCCGAGAGTCCCTCGGCGATCCGCGGCCAGCTGATGATCACGAGCTGTTTCGCGATGATGAGTCCGCGCGGACGGACGTACTGAATCTCGTTCCAGGGGCTGCGGATCACGAGGAGGAAGGTAATCGCACCGATCGTGTCGGCGATGGCCGTGGCGGCGGCGATCCCGATGATCCCGAGTTCGGGCAGCGGCCCGAGCCCGAACGCGAGTCCGACGGTCGTCACGATGTTGAACGCGTTGACGACCCCGTTGACGTACATCGGCGTCCTGGTGTCGCCGGTGCCCTGAATCGACCGCGCGGCGATGAAGTTGACGTGAACCGCCGGGGCCGAGAGCATGATCACCATCAGATAGAGGCTCCCGTACTCGACGACCTCGGCGATCGTTCCCTCCTCGGCGAGCGCTCCGAGGACGGCGATGGCGTGCTCGTTGAGCAACAGCCCGAAGATCATGAACGGTATGCCACCGAGAACGCCGATCAACAGCGCCTGCGTGACTGCCTGGTCGCGATTGGCGGTGGCGTCCGCGCCGGTGTCCTGACTGGAGAGTGCGATTGCCCCGTCGCCGATCCCGATCCCGAACCGGAGCGGAAACCGGGCGTAGATGTCCGCGAGACCGACGGCGGCGACGGCTGCCGGCGAGAAGAACCCCGCGACGATCAGGTCCGTCGTCCGCATCAGCGTCCGGAGCACCTGCTCGGCCATGACGGGCCACGAAAGCCCGAAGACGCGCTTCCAGACGCGCCAGAACCGACGTTCCGCGAGCGAGAGCAGTACGACAAGCACAGTCCCGCGTTCCAGCGATCGGTGGTTAAGCGTTGAGTTGGCGGAAGGGTGGCCTGGGGAAGAAGGGTGGGCTGGGTACGGCCAGGCAGTGGACCGGGGATCGCCGTCCCGACCGAATCACGTCGAAGCGGCCAGTATCACGACCTCGCGGATCTCCAACGCCGTCTCGAACTCGTCGGCGCGATCCGTTTGACGGCCGAGCCGCCGAAACTGCTCTTCGTGCGCTCGCCGGACGGCACCGACCTCACGATCCGTGAATTCGAGTTGGTTGCCGACCGTCTCCCAGTGGCCAGCGCTGACGAGGAATGGTACTCCCCCCTCCGACGTCTCGATACACTCGTATCGTCGACGGTACTCGTCGAACCGCGGTGTCAGGTGCTCGTGTGCGCGCTCTACGAGCAGCCACACCGCGAGTGGCGTGACGCCGGCTTTTGCCGCCGCGAGGGTGACGACATCGCCGTCGAGGGGCGGCTCGTCCATCGTCGGTGCGCTCACCCGCCGGCCCGCATCGCCTTGCGCGAGAACGCGGACACGAGCTCGTCGAGCCGTTCCGGATCGCCCTCGAAGGCGACCGTGACCTCGGTGAGTTCGAGCGACCGCCCGATCTCGACGGTGTCCGAAGAGAGGGTTGCCCGCCAGCCGTCGCCGACGATCGTGCCAGCGTTCCGGCCGGTTTCCGGGCGATCACGGTCGGCGTCGACGGGTTCACCGCCGAGGCCTGTCAGATACTTTTGGGCCAACCGTGTCGAGATCCCCCGGTACGATCGCTCGCGACGCTCGACCCCGTAGCCGACCGTCTCTCGCGGTCCCGTCCCGAGACCGTTCCGTTCCGGTTCCGCCCCCGAATGGTTCCGTTCCGATTCGGGATTGTCCTCGGGGTTCGATCCACCCGCGACCGGCGGAAAGACGCTCAGTCGGTCGCCGTCTTCGAGCATCGTCTCCGTTCCGTCGAGGTGCGTGACGTCCCGACCGTTTTGCATGACGCTGACCTGCGGCGGAATCTCGTCGTCGACGAGTGCGCCGTCGAGCGCTTCGTACTCCGATTGAAGCGTCGCGAGTAGCTCTCCGACCGTGATTCCCTCGGAGACGTCCAGTACGACCGACTTTTCGCCGACTGCCGCCCGAAAGGTGGCGAAGAAGCGACACTCGATCTCCATGATCGATCTCACGGGAGGGACGGGCTTAAGGATAGGCGGGGTGGCGGTCGGTCGACGAATGCGGCCCGCCCGAGGCGAGACGGAAGAAACTTCGAGGTAGCTGTCATATTCGCCCCATGAAGGCGATCATCTTCGACCTGGACGGGACGCTGGTGGAGTTCACCAGGGAGTATCGCGAGCTGCTAGCGACGACGTTCGAGACCGTGACCGGCGACGTCCGCGAAGCGTGGATCGACACGTACAACGAGGCGTTCTTCGAGAGGTTTCGTGCCTGTGATCCCGATCCGGTTCGACGTGCGTTCGATGCTGTCGAAGCGGTTGACGACGCCGAGAGGCTGGCCGAGACGCTTCACGAACGGGAGGTTTCGCTGAGCGAGCCACCTATGAGCGTCCACGCGGATCTCGAACGGCTTGGTAACGCCCACCAACTCGGCGTCCTCACCAACGGCGTTCGAGAGTGGCAACTCGGAAAGCTTCGGGCACACGACCTCGACTCGCACTTCGATACGATCGTCGCCTCGTATGACGTGGGGGCCCACAAGCCCGACACCGCCCCGTTCCGGCTCGTTGAGGAGCGACTTCCCGCCGACGAGTACGCGATGATCGGCGACAGCGACGCCGACATCGAGGGGGCGCGAGCCGCGGGATGGGGGACGTACCGCTACGACGGTACCGGCTTCGGCGCGCTTCCCGACGCGATCGAGTGGAGCTAGGTCACTCCCGTGTCGCTTCGAGCGCCAGTGCTCCGATCCGTCCGCCGAGCGCGCCGGCGGCCGCGGCGAGCAGAACCGAGAGCAGCAACAGCGGGACTGCGGCCCCGCCGAACGAGGTCGTGATCGGCGAGATGAACAGTTCGTCCGCTGGGGTTCCGAGCAGGAGGTACGACGACAGCGACGCGACGAGCGTCCCGGTCACGACGAGTCCGGCCGCGCCGCCGTGGATCGCACCCTCGTACGCGTCACCGGCGAGATAGCCCGAGATCAGGCCGGCAAGCGGTGCGCCGACGCCGGCAGCGACACCGGAGAACCATGGCGCGCCGTCGGGTGCGATGGTGTTCCCCGAGAGCGCGATCAACACGAGTGCAAGCCCGGCGAGCGATCCCCACGCGACGACGCCACCGTGGAGCCGTCCCCATCGAGACGCCCCTCGTTCCTTCTCGCGGCCGGCACGAGCGAGAGCGGATTCGTCGTCGCTCATCGCCGTCCCCTCACAGGTCGCGGAGGCGGATACCGTCCTCGACGAGCCGAGCGTGGCGCTCGCGGTCGATTCGATCGGAGAAATCGTCGTGCTCGGCGAGCTGGCGGATCACGGAGGCGTAGAGGTTTCGCCACGCGATCGCATAGATCGGCGACTGCCCCCACGCCCGGAGTTCGACGACGAACTCGTCGTAGCGTTCCGCGAGGTCGTCCATGTGCTCGATCGCGTCAACGACGAGTGCGACCGCGTCAGCGCGGTCGTCGGCCGCATCGATCGCTCGATTCAGCCGCTGTTCGATCCCCTCGACCGCCAGTTGCATGTCCCGAGCGGCGTCGTCGCCATCGGGGGGGAGCGACTCGACGAGCGACTCGGGAACCGCGAGCGAGACGCGTTCCATGCGTCCGATGCGGGCGTCGGGAGGATAAACCTGTCCCGTCTCGGTCCGGTCTCACCGCTCCCGGACGCGAACCGTCTTCTCGGCACCAATTCGCGGTTCGGTCGCGAGGTACGCCGAGAGCCGCCGTTCGCCGGGGAGCGGGTCCCAGCGGTCGCCGTCGGGGCCGTCCTGTCTGAGACAGCCGTCCCACCGTCCGACGAACGTCCGCGTCTCTAAGTTGGCGAACGCGACCGTTCGTGGTCCGTCCGGCGGGTCCAGCGCTCGCGCGTCGGCCTCCTCGTGTCCGTCTACCGCCCATCCCCACACCCGAGCGCTCGGAACGGTGAGCGAAATCGGAGCCGGGAAACGGTTTTTCACCCGCAGGGCGAACCGACGTGGCTCGCCAACGACGAACTCGTCGGGCGCGATCAGCGTCGCCGAGAACGCCCGTCGAGCGAGCGGCGCGGGAAGCAGCTTCGAGAACCATCCCGGTCGTCGAACGATCTCGCGGCCGGAGGCGTCGGCGTATCCGTCGTAGAGTTCCGGGCGCATTTGTGTCGTACTCCGAAATGAGGTGTCAAGAACGTTGTGCTGGTCGCTACGCCAGATCGTCGGGAACGGTCGATCGGCCGAACACGTCCGAGCAGGACTCGCCCTCCCGGATTACGGTTGCCTCGTCGTTCTCTCTGATCAGGACGACCGGGGGCTTCGGCTCGGCGTTGGTGTTCGAGGCGCTGCCGAGCGAGTACGCCCCGATGCGGTCGACAGCAATGACATCGCCACGATCGAGCGGTGGAAGCGGAGCGTCTTCACGGAGGACATCGCCAGTGTAACACAGCGGTCCGGCGACGTGGTACTCACGGAAGCCCTCCGGCGTGGGATCGGATGCGGTGACGGGGTCGCCCTCGCCGTGGAGTGCGTAGATCGGATACGGCCAGTACGACGAGACTGCGTTCGTTCCCGCGTCGAGAACCGCGAACTCGGCGTGCGGGGTCTCCTTGACCACGCCGACGGTAGCGAGTAGCGTTGCCGCGTTGCCCACGAGTCGACGGCCGGGTTCCAGATAGAGCGTCGGCTCCGGGAGTCCGTGACCCTCAGCAGCCGTCTTCACGGCATCGGCCATGTGCGCGATGATGTCCGTCGAGTTCGGGACATCCTCGTCGTAGGGCACCGGAAACCCACCGCCCAGGTCGAGGACATCGATCTCGATGCCGAGTTCGTCACGGATCTCGGCTGCGAACGTCATCGTCTCACGAGCGGCGACGCCGTAGGGTTCGATCCCCTTGATCTGGCTCCCGATGTGAAGCTGGACGCCGTCGAGGGAGACGCCCTCGGTCGCGGCCGCCTCGCGGGCGACCGCCATCGCGCGACCGGACTCGACATCGAGACCGAACTTGCTCTCGCGGGTGGCCGTGGCGACGCCGGGATGTGTCGGTACCTCCATCGCCGGGTTCGCCCGTACGAGTACGGACGCCTCCGTTCCGGTGGCGTCCGCAGCGTCGGCGACTTTGGCGAGTTCGGTGGCGTTGTCCACGAGGAAGCGCCCGACGCCCGCCGAGAGCGCCCGTTCGAGGTCCTCGGGCTGGCGGTTCATGCCCGTGAGCAGGATCTCGCCGGGATCGAAGCCGACGTCGAGGGCAGCCGTGAGTTCGCAGTTCGCGTACGCCTCCGCGCCGCACCCGGCGTCGCGCAGCACCGAGAGCACCCCCGGCTCGAAACAGGCTTTCACCGCGAAGTGAACGTGCGAGTCAGGGTAGTGGTCGTCGAGCGCGTTCCGCAACGTCCGGTAGTTCTCGCGGAGATCGGATTCGTAGTAGACGTACAGCGGCGACCCGTACTCGTCGAGCAGCTCCGGACCGCGATCTGCGATCCGGTCACGTCGGGAAATGAGATCCATGTTGCCATTCGGGAGTCAGAAGAAGGTAAGGGGTCGCCCTAGCATCGAAGGAGGGTTCCGGCACCGGTTGCCGGCCTCGAGCGTACCGGATCACACGATGCCAACCGTACCGAGCGCTAGCCAGTACGCGTAGGGGCTCCCGACCGCACCGAGAGCCCCGAGAGCGATTCGCCGTTCCAGTCCCGCAACCAGACCGCCTCGACCGCCGTACGACACCACGAGCGGTTCCTCGCCGTCTTCGATGCGTCCGTCGATCTCTGGGTCGTCCACGGACGAGATCCACCCGAGGACGCCGGCCCAGTCGTGGGGCCCGACGAACGACTCGACGTACCGGGCAGGCCCGTCCACGCTCGACAGTTCGGAATCGTTCGCGACCGTTGTCCGGATTCTCCGGGGTGCCAGCTCGTCCTCCCCGACCTCAATCGTCCGCTCAGGACCGAATCGAAGGTCGGCACCGTCCGGATCGACCCGAAAGCGACCGTCGTCCGACACCACGTCGAACGGCAGACAGTCGAGCCCGGAGCGCTCCAATATGTACCCTTCGGTGAACTCGTCCCACCGTTCCGCGCGATGTGCACAGCACACCGCCGGTTCGCCGCCGAACGGCGTCTCGATCGGATCATCGATCGGTTCGATCGCTCCTTCGACGACTGCCACGTGGCCTGGACACGCTTCCTCCGAATGCCTGACGAGGACGTACCGATCGAGTGCAACGACGCCCTCGCCAGCGAGATACAGCCCCACGGCGGCGAACATCCACAGGAGCAGCGGTATCAGGTCCCCGTCGGCAAAGAAGTCGCCGAGGACCAACAGGATCAGCAGCCCGACGCTGGCGATGACGAAGACGGCGGTAAATCCCCACAGGTCCATTCCGGCCCGTCGACGGTGATGACGCGTATCACCCCACATCATTGACCCGAACATTGGAACGAGGAGGAACTTCAATAAGAGGATGAACAGGAGCAGCCCGAACACGCTGTAACCCATTCGGTTCACCCTTGAAAGGCAAGCCGCAAAAGAATTTCGGAGCGCAGACAGGTCGGCATTCGTCGTTTTCTCCCGCTGGACGCTCCTATCCCAGGTCGAGCACGTGGTCGAGTGCTCCCACGTCCGCGACGCTCACTCTGGTTCCGTCGTCGCTCCGGACGTAGATCGCCCGCCAGTCCACGTCCCGTGCCTCGACGATGTCCTCCTCGTGGGAATCCCCGACGTAGAGGTACTCGTCTCCCGGAAGCCGTTCCTCCGCGATCCTGAAGACCTCCGAGTCGGGTTTCTGAACCCCAACCGCAATCGAGACCACGACCGCGTCGACGAGGTCGTCTAGCCCGTGAGCCTCGATCTTCCGGCGCTGGACCGGGCCGTCGCCGTTCGTGAGGATTCCGGTTGGATGGACATCCGAAATCGCCCCGACGACGGCCCGACGCTCGTCCGGCACCGTTGTCGCCGCCACCTCCCAATCGACGAACTCCGCCGCCAGTCCCTGGATCGGCGTCGAGGTCGTCAACGTCGATCGCGGCTTTGAATCTTCGCACGTACGGCTCGTCCTCAATCTCGTAGAGTGCACCGAGAAGGCGTTCGGAGTAGCCTTCGAACGCGGCGGGCGAAGGCTCGACGCTGGCTATATCGCGCACCGTCTCCGCGAACAGCTCCTCAAACGCACGCTCGAAGGGCAGTAACGTTCCGTCGAGATCGAAGTAGACGGCGAGCGTCGTCTACGACCCCCACGGCTGACACTTCCAGGTTGCGGTTCGACCGGGCGTGCCCTCCGAAGGTTCAAGTCCGATACCGCGTCCAACTCCACCCGTCACCCCTTCGACGGTCCAGGTCGGTCACGGCGGGAGCGCGGCGCGCCGTCCTGGAAACTGGCACGCGCCGCCTGTCCGCCCCGCATTGCCCCTCACCGCTCCTCGACGTGTCGTACGTCCACGGCGATCCCACGGGTACTCTCGGCCATCTCCGGACCGCTCATCGCCGCCCGTCCGACGCCGAACGCCGCCGGTCCCTCGACGACCACCTCGTCTCCCGGTCGAATCACCTCGTCAGCGTCGACCACGCCCGGGGCGAGAACGCTCCCGTGCGGGACGAACGAGTCGATCTCGACGCGCATCGTTGGGGCGTCGGAGTCCACCCACCGACGTGCCCCGGCGAGCGTGAGCGCGAGCGTGCCGTACTCGGGGACCATCGCCGCGAGCTGTTCGTCGTCCGCGTCGTGTGCCCGGAGTTTTGGGTAACGACTCTGAATTCGAAGCCCCTCGGGGAGGAGTTCGTCACCGGCACCGTCGCCGAACTGCCAGTCGGCGATCGCACGCAAGGTGTTGTGCTGGCGCTCGCGCATTTGGTAGCGCCGTTCGCCCGCCAGCGCGTCCGAGAGCGCGTCGAGCGACTCCTCACCAGTCGGGTGGCCGGAGACGGTGTACTCGAAGGGTACGTCGACAGCGTCCTCGACGCGCTCGGTGATCTCGCGGTAGTCGTCGGGAACGTGTGCGATCACCCGTGGATACGCCGTCCGCTCGAGGTAGCGCCGAAGCACCTCGGAGACGAACTCGACCTCGGTTTCGGACCACCGCCCCGTCACCGCCGTGTCGTAGTGCTGGGCCGGGTAGGTCAGTTCGAGTTCCTGTGGTACCACCCCGATCGGGCTGGTCATCGAAGCGAGGTGCGCGCGGTAGTCGATCACTCGCCGAAACTGGCGATGGCTCGGCGACTCGCTGTACGGCTTCGTCGCCGAGCAGGGAACGAGCGCGAGCGGGCCGTCGAACCGACAGCGGTACCGCGACGTGACGCGGTCGGCGAATCGGCGGATCTCGACCCGCCGGAGGGTGTCGTCCGTGGTCGCGGCGATGCGAGCGGTCCGGACGATCGGCGTTCGCGGTTCGAGGTAACCCCACCGGTCGTCGAGCCGCCGCAGGGCGGCCGTCAACCACGGCTCGTGGCGGGCCTGCCCTTCCAGGTAGTCCCGGAGTCGCCCTCGCCGAATCCGTTCACGGGTCGTCGCGACGGCGGCGGCGAGTTCGCGGACGTTGTGTTCGACGCAGTCCGTCCGATCGAAGTGCTCGACGCCACCCTCACAGGCCGGACAGGCACACGGAAGCTCCGCCAGGTCGTCGAGAAACCGCATCCCGTGTTGGGTCAGGTAGTGTCCTCGGGTTCCCTCGGCGATCGCCTTCCCAGGGTCGACGAGGTCGACGCCAGCGTACCCGAGGGTGGCGACGTTCGCCGGGGTGGCCGCGTTCGATAGCAGGAGCGCTGAATCGGCCGGAATCGCCTCCCGCGTTCGGATGACCGCGTCGACGAACGCCTCGGCGTGTCCCTCAAGTGCCGGCCCGCCCGAGAGGACGTACGCGTCCGTGCCGTGATTGCGGGCGGTTTCCGGTGAAATCACTGCTGCGCTGGGGGCGTCGAGCGCCCGCACCTCGGGATCGAACGCGTCCATCACTTCGGGTTCCGTGCCGGGAGGAAACGCCCGATGGGGAAGGATCGTCAGGCGGTCGCCGGCACCGGATGGTATCTCGCGGTCGCGCCGCCAGTAGCTCCCGGCATCGTCGAGAATCCCTCGAACGAACCCGTCGGGACCGGTTTCGGCGTCGATGAGGTCAACGAGCGCCGGGGTGAACACCGGCTCGTCGAGCCGGAGTTCGCCCAGCCGGGCGGTCCCGTCTCGTTCGTGGACCTCGAAGTGATCGGTCATACCGGATCGGCCGGTCTCGCCGTGAGTAAGGTTGTCGGTCCGGCCATCAGCCGTCGCCGGACGGATCGAGATCCCCGGACGAGTGGCGAGCGTACCGGAGGAACACGACCGCGGAGGCGACGATCGTCCCCACGGCGATCGCGACGTTCCCGGCACGTGCCTGGTAGACGCCCAGCAACGCCAGGACCAGCGCGCCCCCGAGCAGGAGGGTGTTGTGGTCGAGCGATCCGGCCGCGCCGAGCACCAGCACCCAGAACGTCACCACGGAGACGAGCGCGAGCAGGGTCGCTTCGTCACCGGAAGCCCCCGAGAGGAGGACGGCCGAGACGAGCGCGTATCCCACGGCGGCGACGCCGAGGACGATCCGCACCCGCCGACTCAGTTCAACCATCGATGCCCTCCGCGTCGCCTGCCGTCTCAATTGGCTCGTCGTCGCCGTCGGTCTCCATCGGATCGTCGTCGGTCGAGCGGTCGATGGTCGTCACGTCGTCGGGGAGTCGATCGAGCGCGTGGCTCGGCCAGCCGTCGTGGACGACCGTGAGGTCGACATCGTGGACCGCCGCCAGCCGGGCGATCCCGTCGGCGGCCGCGACGAGCGTGGGATCGTCGCGTCGATCGGAGACTTCGGCCGTGAGCGGGTAGGTCTCCGCGAGTTCCGGTGGGACGGGACCGAACGGCGGAAGGATCCGCCAGGCCGGGCGATCGGACGGCCGTGAGCCGTCGGTGAGTACGAGTTCCTCCGGCGGTACGAGTCGGTCCAGTCGCTCGTGGTGTCGGCGCACCTCCGGCCGACGGGCGCTTTCGGTCGAGAGGTGAAAGAACGTCCCCTTCGTGGCGGGATCGTCACCCTCCAGGCGATCCGCCCCGTCGAGGAGCGCACGATAACCGTCGAGCATCGTCGGATGGGCGCGGGCGCGCTCTTCGACCAGTTCGAGGAGAGTGCCGGCGCGGATCGCCTCCCGGATCCGCCGGAGTTCGGCGAAGCTGACGTGGAGGTTGTGCCGCGCCAGCAGGTCCCCTCGTTCGCGGCCGGGCAGGGACCGCAGTTCGTCCGGGTCGTGGGTCGTACAGATCGGGCAGGGACAGGGCAGTTCCGTGAGATCGTCGAGATGGCGGGTTCCGCGGACGGTCAGGTAGCGATCGTCGCGGGCGTACAGCGCGTAGGCCGCGGAGTCGAAGAGGTCACAGCCCGCGGCGGCGGCGAGCGCGAACATCATCGGGTGACCGGCTCCGAACAGGTGAACGGGGGCATCCGCGCCGAGCCCGCGCTTTGCGGCGTCGACGACGCGAACCATGTCCGCGAACCGATACTCGTTGAGCAGGGGAACGACCGCCCCGATCGGGAACACGTCGAGGTCGGTCCCATAGGCATGGCGGGCGGCCGACTCCCGGAGGTCGAGATGCGTCGAACCCTGGATCGGCGCGTTGACGAGCATCTCCCCGGTGTCGGCGCTCTCGGCGAGTGCGAGCCGTTCCTGCGTCGTTTCGAGATCCGTTTCGGCGCGGTCGCGGTCGGCGTCCGGTGGCGTGGGGAGATCCACTGGCGTACCCACGTCCGACCCGATATCGCGCTGGAACCGGAGAATCTCCTCGGTCGTCACGTCGATCTCGCCGTACTCGGCGAGCTGGAACGAGCCGGAGTCAGTGACGATCGCGCCGCCGAAGTCGAGCATGTCGTGGAGACCCCGATCGAGCGCCGTCTCGCGGAGCTCGTCGTCGCCGTGGATGATGTAGGCGTTCGTGATTAACACCTGTGCGCCGAACTCCGTCTCCAGCGCCGACGGCGAGACCGTCTGCAGGTTGGGGTTGACCACCGGCATCAGCGCCGGGGTTTCGACGGTCACTCCGGCGCGGGGGACCGACAGCGTCCCGACTCGGGCGGCTCCATCCCATCGTCGCGCCTCGAAGACCTCACGCATCGAGAGGGGGTTGTGCCGGGGGCGGCTAAGGGGTTGCGTTCCGGATTGTGCCGGGGGCGGCTAAGGGGTTGCGTTCCGACCGGATCGGTACGACGTTCGCACAACCGAATTCACTTCACCCCTGCTTTCGAATGAGAGGACATGACGAAGCGTCACGTTACCTTTCCGGACGACGCCCAATCGAATCTGGAGGCGGTCGTCTCGACGGTCGACGAGCGGCTCGCCGGCGACGAACCGCTCTACGAGGTCGTCAGGGACGTACTGGTGGAGTTGAACGGCGATCGAGCGGTGTACGAGCGCTGGCGGGATGGCGGGACGGTCTCGTCGATCACCGAGTCCCGGCTGCGGAGCTACGACCCGCGGAACGTCACGCTCGAAAGCGAGTACTACGCGGAGAAAGACGAGGGGGCCTTCGCCGAGTCGAAGCCGCTTCAGTGGCTCTGGCGGCAGTTCGACAACACGCCGCTCGCGGACAACGTCGACTTCGCGCTGGCGTTCCGCGAGATGCTCGCCGGCCACCTCTTCGCCGAGGCGGGCGAGAACCTCAGGCTGTTCAAGGGGATCACCGTCACCTACGGTCACAACCTCGAGGTCGGGGACAACGTCGTGATTCACGACGACGTTCACCTCGACGATCGGGGCCGACTGACGCTCGGCGATCGCACCTCGATCAGCGACGGTGTCCACCTCTACAGCCACGATCACGACCTCGTCGATCAGACCGTGGTCCGCAACTACCACACGATCGTCGAAGAGGACGCCCGCGTCACCTACGACGCGATGGTCCGGGCGGGCTGTCGGATCGGCGAGAACGCGATCGTCGGCGCTCGTGCGGTCGTACAGGGTGACGTGCCGGCACACCACGTCGCCGTCGGGACGCCGGCGAAGAGCGTGAAGGTCAAGCCGGGGTGGGAGACGGCCGCAGCGCCGCTCGAAGATGCCAACCCGAACCGCCAGGAGGAACGCCGACTCGACGACGCGGTTCCCGAGGGGATCGAGGAGTTCGACGAGTTCGAGCGCGATCGGACGCCGCCGGAGTCGTGAACGGAATGACCGATCCCACCGACCGAAAGCGGGCTACGGCCACGTCTTTCGGAGCCGCCGCCGACTCCTACCTCGACAGCGATGTCCACCGGGAAGGTGCGGACCTCGACCGGCTCGCATCGTGGTGTTGCGGTGCGACTCGCGCACTCGACGTGGCGACCGGGGCGGGACACACGGCGGGAGCGATCGCCGAGGAGGGAGTCCCGCGCGTGATCGCTGCCGACGCTGCTCCGGAGATGGTGGCCCCCGCCGTGAGCGAATTCGGTGGGATGACGGCGGCCGAATCCGGCGACCTCGACGGCGTGGTTGCCGACGCCGAACGCCTCCCGTTCGTCGACGGCTCGTTCGACGCGGTGAGCTGTCGGATTGCGGCTCACCACTTTCCGGAGCCGGAGCGGTTCGTCGACGAGGTGGCACGCGTGCTCGCTCCGGGTGGCACGCTCGCGTTCGAGGACAACGTCGCACCTGACGACGGCGAGTTGGGGGCGTTCATCAATCGCGTCGACGAGATTCGGGATCCCACACACGTCGAAGCGTACACGACCGACCAGTGGCGCGATTGGATGGACGAACGCGGACTCGTCGTCGAAGAGACCGTCCACCTGAAAAAGACGCTGGCGTTCGAGCCGTGGGTCGAAGCACAGTCGCTCCCGCCCGAGGAGCGCGACCGAGTGGAAGGGCTGCTGCTCGACGCGCGCGGCGACGCAGCCGAGTTCTTCGAGATCCGAGTGGAAGCGGGATCGGTGCAGTCGTTCGCCAATCTCAAGGCGTTGATCCGTGCGCACAACCGGGGCGACCCTGAACGCTAGACGATCGGCCGGAGACCGAACATGACGACGAGCAACCGACAGGTTCAGTAGCGGTGAGCGCGCTTCCGTCGGCATGGACCAGCGGACGCGAATCCTCGTGGCGGCCGCACTGGTCGTCTTCCTCTGTGCGGCGCTGGCCGTGCAGGCGGCGGCGATCGACCGCGAGGTACGCGGTGGCGCGATCGATGACGAGGCGCTGTACGGCGGGGAAAACGATTCGACACCCGTTCCGGCTGAAGCCGAACTCGATCCCGACGAGCGCGGGAACACCCTGATCAGCGTCCACTCCTACAGGAACAACGGGGCGCTCGTTGAGGTCGACGCCGATGGCGAGGTCGTCTGGGAGTGGCGGCCGCCCGACTCGCGAGTGTGGGCCGCCGAGCACCTCGATCCCGACACGGTCCTCGTCGCCGTCGCGTACTACGTCGATGCCGAGGATTGCCCCGAAGAACACATCACCCACGAGACGTACACCGATCACCAGGATCACTGCGTCGAGAACGTCATCAAGGAACTCGATAAGGACACCAAGGAGGCGAACTGGGACTACCGGTGGTACGACGACTTTATCCACTGGCACGAGGTCCACGACATCGAGTACATGGGTGACGGCGAAATCGCGGTGTCGGACATGGGGAACGACCGCGCGTTCGTCGTGAACCGCGAGGGCGAGATCACGTGGGAGTGGCTGGCGAAAGAGCACCTCAACGAGACGAACTCCGATGGCGAGACCACGCCGTTCTGGGAGGAGTACGTCGAGGACAACCCACATCTGGGTGAGGGTGACAAAAACCGGCTTCGGTACAACGACCCGCGCGACGACTGGACGCACAAAAACGACATCGCCTACCTGGAGAACGGCAACTTCCAGATGTCGATTCGAAACTTCGACGTGATCATCGAGGTCGACCCCGAAACCGACGAAATCGTCGACGTGATCGGTGAACCCGGCAACCACTCGATCCTCGAACGCCAGCACAACCCCCACCGACTCGACGCACACGACACGATGTTGGTCGCCGACAGCGAGGGCAACCGCATCATCGAGATCGACCTCGCGACCGAGCACCGAGAGATCATCTGGGAGTACCACGGCCCGCCAGGCGAGGACTTACAGTGGCCCCGTGACGCCAGTCGGCTCCCGAACGGCAACACGCTCGTGACGGACTCGCGGAACAACCGGGTCCTCGAGATCGATCCCGACGGCGACGTTGTCTGGATGTTCGAGGATCCCGGCGGAGAAGTGATCCCGAACCCCTACGAGGCTGACCGCGTGCTCGTCGACGAACAGCCCGACGCGCCGCCGGGTGACAACCTCACCGCCATCGAACACGATCGCAACCCGGTTCAGGAGACAGTCCGCGAGGGTGAAACGCTGGCGCAGTGGGTCCTCCCCTCGTGGATGCACTTGCCGCAGCTACTGAACCTCCTCGGGATCGTCTTCGGGTCGCTCTGGCTGCTGGGCGAACTCGCGCTGATCGGTTGGCGGGGCGTGAGAAGCCGATGACGGACGGTTGACCAGCCGTTCGAAAGACCGGCGACGAACCGTCGGGAGAACGCGGCTGGGGGTACAACCCGAAATTATGCCTTGGACTGACAGGTCGTCCTCCAGCCACAGTTTTCAATCCGTGTCACACAGTATCACTGTTTTGGTGTGACAGTCTCGACGGTTGACCGCCGGGATGAACGTACGGCCCAGGTATTTGCTTCGGACGGTCGACAGCCTGCAACCCCGATACGATTATGGCCGTTCGCTGGCCACCTGCACGCACCATGGGCGACTCCTTCGACGTGATCGACGCCACCGTACGTGAGATCCACGCCGCGTTCGAGGCGGGCGAGCTAACCGCGACGGCGCTGGTCGATCGGTACTTCGAGCGGATCGACGCCTACGACGACGATCTCAACGCCATCCTCACGACCAATCCGGCCGCGTGCGACCGTGCGACCGAGTTGGACAAAACCTTCGAGGCGGACGGATTCGTCGGCCCGCTACACGGAATCCCGATCCTCTTAAAGGACAACCAGGCGACCCACGACCTGCCGACAACCGCCGGATCGGTGGCTCTCGACGGCGAGGTTCCCGAACGGGATGCTGCCGTCGTCGAACGCCTCCGCGAGGCGGGCGGAATCGTTCTCGCGAAAGCGAACCTGCAGGAGTTTTCCTTCGGGGTCGACACGGTGAGTTCGCTCGGCGGCGAAACCTGGAACCCCTACGCGCTCGACCGGCGGCCGTCTGGCTCCAGCGGCGGCACGGCCTCCGCCATCGCCGCCAACCTCGGGACAATCGGCACCGGCTCCGACACCTGCTCGTCCGTGCGCTCTCCGCCCGCGTTCACCAGTCTCGTCGGGGTTCGTCCGTCGCGAGGGCTCGTCAGCCGAACCGGCGTCGTCCCGCTGAGCGCCACGCAGGACACCGTCGGTCCGATCACCCGAACCGTTGAGGACGCCGCCCGGATGCTGGACGTGCTCGCCGGCTACGATCCGGACGACCCGCTCACGGCCACGGGGGCGGACGCGATTCCCGCGGACGGCTACGTCTCACACCTCGACGCCGACGGGCTGGACGGCGCGCGAATCGGCGTCGTCCGGGACTTCTTCGGGTTGGATGGCGACCACGACCGCGACCTCGAATCGGCGGCCGAAGCGGTCACGTCGATCGTCGACAGCGCGATCGAGGAGATGGCGGCCGCGGGCGCGACAATCGTCGATCCCGTCGCGGTTCCGGACGGGCTGAACTGCGCGCGGCTCGTCGCGCTGGAGTTCAAACGCGACCTGGACGACTACCTCGACGAGTGGACCGACACGGGGCTGACGATGGAACGAATCGTCGAGTCCGAGCAGGTCCATCCGTGGATCCACGAGCGGATGGAGGACTCCGAGATTCTCGGCGTGGATTCGGAGTCGCTCGACGAGAACGCGGAGTACCTCGGACGGCTTTCCCGGCGCGAGGAGCTTCGGATCGACACGCTGGCGCGGATGATCGACGATGACCTCGACGCGCTGGTGTATCCGCCGTCAACCGTCCTGCCCGTGCAGGCTCCAAATCGGCAGCCGTTCGACGAACTCCGGTGTCAGCTGGCCGCGCATACCGGCCTGCCCGCGATCACCCTCCCGGCTGGGTTCACTGAGGAGGGGCTTCCGGTCGGCGTGGAACTCCTCGGACGCAAGTTCGCCGAGCCACGGCTGTTCGAACTGGCGTACGCCTACGAGCAGGCGAGCAAGCATCGGGTGCCGCCGGAGGGGTTCGGGCTGGTTCGGTAGTCGACCGCTCCGGTACCGTCCGTCATCGAGAACGACGCTGGCGAATTACGCGGGGAGGACGTCAAGAGAGACGACGAGAGTGGTTCACGGGCTCTCCCTGAGGTGCTTCACCGCCGTCCGCCCGCGTTCTGAACCTCCCAGCCACCCTCGATCTCGCAGGTGTCGCGCACCTCGTAGACGATTTCGGTCCGCTCACCCATTTCGTCGCCCCCCTCGACCGACTCGACTCGGAGTGGAACGTCGAGGGAGTCCCCACAGCAGCCGACCCCGACGAACTCGTCCCAGGTCGTCCCCTCCTCGACGTGTCCCTTCGTTTTCCGGAGAAACGCCCGGAAGGCGGGCTTTTCGACCTGAAATCGCCCCCACTTGCTCAGGTCTTCGGGGTAGGAGACGGTCACGCGCTCGGCCGTCCGTTCCGCCGATCGTCCCGCGTCTTCGGTTCGACTCATGGGTCCGCTAGGCTGGCGATCCCCTTGAGGCGTTCGGCGGCTCGGGGGTCGCGGTTCGAACGCGTTGTCGCAAATGATTGCTGACGTATTACGGTCGCCCCCTCAACGATCCACGGTCGCATTCCACGACGATCCCCGATCACACCCCTCAACGATCCTCTCACGGTCGAGATAGTCAACCAAACGCTCTTTGGTCGAACCGGCGTACGGCTTCCGTCGTGAACTCGGCGCTGACTGAACGTCCGGGTTCGGGGGGAGCGACCCGTGAACGGAGGAGATGTAACCGAAGAAGCCGGTGAGCCGGTTCCCGAGTCGCTGTGGCTCGCAACGACATCGTCGACCGAGTACGAGCCACTGCCGGGGGATCGCCGCGTGGACACGGCAATCGTTGGCGGAGGGATCGTGGGGCTGACCGCCGCGATTCGGTTGAAGGAAGCCGGTCACGAGGTTGCCGTGATCGAGACCGGACGGGTGGTCGAGGGGGTCACCGGTCACACGACGGCCAAACTCACCTCCCAGCACGGGCTGCGATACGACCGGCTGTGTTCGACGTTCGGCCGCGAATACGCCCGTCAGTACGCTACAGCCAACGAGGCGGCGATCGACGCGGTCGAACGCCGCGTCGAGGAGGACGGAATCGAGTGCGACTTCCGTCGAACTGAGGCCTACGTCTACACCGAGTCACGGTCAGACGGTTCCGATCTTCTCGACGAGACGCGGGCCGCGAGGCGACTGGGGCTGCCAGCCTCCTACACCGAGACAACGCCGCTCCCGTTCGACGTTGAGGGAGCCATCCGGTTCGACGAGCAAGCCGAGTTTCATCCTCGGAAGTACCTGCTCGCGCTCGCGGCGGCGGTCGACGGCGACGGCAGCAGCGTGTTCGAAACGACGCGTGCACTCGACATCGATCCGGGCCGCCAGCCACGCGTCACGACCGATCGAGGCGTCGTCGTTGCGGATCAGGTGATCGTCGCCTCACACTTTCCGTTCTTCGACCGTGGCGGCTACTTCGCACGGGTACACCCCAAACGAGCCTACCTGCTGGCCGTACGAATCTCCGGGGAGCCGCCGGAGGGGATGTTCTACAGCACGGCCACGCCCCCGGCGACGATTCGCGGAGCGCCGGTCGACGGCGAGAGGCTACTGATCGTCGGCGGTCAGGGCCACGAACCGGGTCTTGACGGGCCGGCTACGTCCGAACGGTACCGACGCTGTGAGGCGTTCGCGCGGGAGCGATTCGAGGTTGAGTCCGTCGAGTATCGGTGGTCGACGCACGACCTCTCTCCCGTCGATGGGGTGCCGTTCGTCGGACGGCTCGGTCCGACGACACGAAACGTCTACGTCGGAACGGGGTTCGACGGGTGGGGGATGACCGGCGGGATCGCAGCCGGTACGATCCTCGCCGATCTGATCGTCAACGGGTCGAGTCCGTGGGCGGACGTGTTCGATCCGAACCGATTCACGCCGGCCGCGTCGGCAAAGGCGCTGGTCGAGGACAACGCGCTCGTCGCGGCGCGCTTTCTCGGTGATCGAATACGGACGGCACTGGCCGGGAGCGGAACGCTCCCCTCCCCAGGGGAAGGAACAGTGGTCCGCCAGGGTGGAAAACCGGTCGCCGTCTCTCGTGGCGAGGATGGGGAGCTACACGCTGTCTCGGCAGTCTGTCCGCACATGTGGTGTCTCGTCGAGTGGAACGACGCCGAGCGGACGTGGGACTGTCCCTGTCACGGCTCCCGATTCGATCCGGACGGGACGGTCCGCTCCGGACCTGCGCTGGAAGATCTCACGGACCGAAGCGGGTGAGTCGGATTCACGCTCCGCTGTCGGCGGTACAAACGAGACGGTCGCTGGTCACGTGTTCTCCCGGCGGATTGCGAAGGCTTATTCACGGGGGTCTACCAACGGAAATTCATGAGGGACGTAGACGTCCCGGAGTTCGAGTATCCGGACTACAGCGACCGCCAACTCGTCGCGATCCCGTTGGCCGTGTTGGCGCTCGCGCTCGTGGTCCTTCTCGTGTGGGCCCTGTTTGTCCCCCCCGTGGGGACACCGGTCAATCCGGGGATCGATTTCACCGGCGGAACCGAGATGCACGTCGAGACGACGGCTTCCCAGGAGGAGATCGAAGCGGCGTTCACGGCGGAAGTCGAGTCGATCCAGCCGATCGCCGCCCAGGAGAACGTCTACGTCGTCACCTTCCAGTCGACCGATACCGAGCAGATCCGAGGCGATGCGGAGACCGCTGGCTTCGAGATACGATCCGAATCGACCGTCTCAGCGAGCTTCGGGGCCGGCGCGCAGACTGAAGCGTTGCTCGGCGTCGCCATCGCGTTTCTCGGGATGAGTGTGCTGGTCTTTCTGATGTTTCGGACGTTCGTTCCGAGCATCGCGGTCGTCGCCTCGGCGTTCAGCGACATCGTGGTCCCGCTCGCCCTGATGAACCTGTTCGGGATCGATCTCTCGCTGGCGACCGTCGCCGCGCTGTTGATGATCATCGGATACAGCGTCGACTCCGATCTCGTGCTCAACAATCACATCCTCCGGAGACGGGGCGATTTCTACGAGAGCGCCCACCGGGCGATGCAAACCGGGGTGACGATGACGACGACCTCGTTGGCGGCGATGAGCGTCATGACGATCGTCGCGTACCTGCTCAACGTGCCGTTGCTGCCCGAGATCGGGATCGTCCTCGTCTTCGGGCTGCTCGCGGACCTGATGAACACGTACCTGATGAACATGAGCCTCCTTCGCTGGTACAAGTACGAGGGGGTGGCCCGATAGATGTCCACGGTCGAGTTTGGCAAGGCGCTTGACACCGACTGGTGGAAGCGCAACTGGCGGGTGATCCTGCTCGTCGTGCTGATAATCGCCAGCGGCGTGGCGCTGTTCGGGCTCTCCGGAGCCGAGGACGGACAGGCCCAGGCCGCTCCGGCGAACGAAACCGACCCCGCAAACGAGACCGAAGAAACCGTTGAGGATGGCGGCTTGACGAACCTCGCCTTCGGCCTGGAACTCGCCGGCGGGACGCGGGTCCGTGCCCCGTTGACCGGAATAACCGCCGAGGGGCTGGCGATCGATGACGACGCCCCGCAGATCGAACGCGACGTCGCGAACGAACTCGATCTCGACGAGATCGACGTGATGGTCAGAACGGGCGACCCCGAGTTCGACGACGCCACCGTCGAGGTGTTCGACGGAAACGTCACCCACGGCGAACTCGCCGACGCGCTGGAAGCGTCCGGCGTCGACGCGAGTGAGGACGACGTTCGTGACGGGGTGACGGGCGAAACCAGGGAGACCGCCGTCAACGTACTGGAGAACAAGATCGACGAGTCCGGCTTGGCCGGCGGCTCCGTCTTCGAGACGCAGACGGCCGGCGGCGACTACTTCATCGTCGTCGAAGTACCCGGTGAGGACCGCGACGACGTGATTGAGTTGATCGAGGAGCGCGGGGCAGTCCAGGTCGTCGCTGGCCATCCTATCGAGGGTGAGAACGGGACGGAGTACCACGAGGAGCCGTTGCTCGCCGAGGACGATTTCGCCGGAATCGATGCTGCACGGAACCCGTCGGGCGAACCGCCGTACGTCCCCGTTGTGCTCACGGCCGAAGCCGGCGAGCGGTACGGCGAGTACATGCGCGACAACGGGTTCACCGATCCACCGGGCATCCAGTCGTGCAACTACGATCCCGCACAGGAAGACGGCGGCACCGACGACCCTGGGTACTGCCTGTACACCATCGTTGACGGCGAGGTCGTCTACGCCGCGAGCATGAGCGGTGATCTCGCTGGGAGCATCGCCGACGGCAGCTTCGACGAGCAGCCCAGTTTCCGGATGACCGCACAGTCGATGGACGACGCCCGTCAACTGCAGATCAACCTGCAGGCGGGCAGTCTTCCGGCCCCGATGGACATGGACAGCGGGACGATCTTCTTCCTCGAACCCAGCCTCGCCGAGGACTTCAAGATCTTCTCACTAATCGTCGGCATCATCGCGGCGCTGTCGGTCTGTGGAATGGTGTACGCCCGTTACCGAGACGTGCGCGTCGCCGTCCCGATGTTGCTGACCGCGAGCGCCGAGGTCGTCATCCTGCTCGGATTCTCGGCGGCCATCGGGTTGCCACTCGACCTCGCGTACATCGCCGGGTTCATCGCCGTGATCGGAACGGGGGTAGACGACCTGATCATCATCGCCGACGAGGTGCTCTCCCAGGGAGAGGTGAAAACCAGACGGGTGTTCAAGAGCCGCTTCAGAAAGGCGCTGTGGGTGATCGGTGCGGCCGCCGCGACGACGATCATCGCGATGAGCCCGCTGGCGATCATGAGCCTCGGCGACCTCCGTGGGTTCGCGATCATCACGATCATCGGCGTCCTCATCGGCGTCCTCATCACCCGGCCGGCCTACGGGGACATCCTCCGCACGCTGATGACCGAGCGCTGATCGTCTCGATCGACCGTCTGAGTTCACAGACACGAAAAACTGGCCGTATCGACTTCACAGACGCGCGATATCGGCCGTATCCGATTCACAGACACGCACGGTGACCGCTCACGACGTTAGTCGTGGGGAGCTGACAACTGAAGCCACCCAGTCGTCACCGCCGGGTTTCGAAGGTGCCATCGGTGGACGGGATCGGAGCCGTCGAGTCCGACCTCGATCGTCGCGTCCGTGACCCCTTCGAGCGTCCGTACACGTTCGCTGTCGAGTGGGGCAGCGAGGTGGGCGTGAGCCATTCCGTTGACCGAGCGGGTTCGCGCGCGGAGGAGGTGGAGGAACCGAAACGTTCGTTCGAGACCGTGCCGATCGATCAGCGGGTCGAGTGACCGAAGGCAGATCCGGATCTCGCCGGCAGCAGGATCGTCGTCGATCAACTCACCAGCGAGTCGCTCGAAGTCCGCGATGGTCTCCGAGATGGCGATCCCGAGCGCGTCAAGTCCATCTCCCCCGATCCGCGTTCGACGGGGGTCGGTCGCCGACGACATCGATTCCACGGCAGCCGTTTCCTCTTCTCGTGTCGCCGCGATCGGCTGGTAGAGTACCTGTAACCGGTCGGCTGAACGGGCGGCGACAGGAAGAGCGATCGGAGGACGGCCGTTCCCACCCACGCTGGCGATCACACGACGGCGTAGCAACTCGTCGTCACCGAGTAACTGTCGAGATACCCGTGAGTGGATCTCTCGTGGGAAGTCACCGACGACGAGCAGCGAACAGCCCTCGGTTTTGAGGCTAGCGAGCCGTCGAGTCAATCGATCGCAGCAGTTGGAATCTGGGTTCAATCGTTCGAAACAACGACAGCGATCAATAAGTACCTTATGTATGAGATATTATTAGTTTAACTAACATCCATACGATATTAATAGCTGAATAGGACTAGAAACTGTCGAGCGATTGTTGGCTCGCGTCCGCGAGGGCCGCTCGACAGGTTCGCCACGACCGACGGGCACAGTCCGGGAGCGTTCCGTGTTCGTCGACGTACGACGTGAGAAATGAACGGGTGGTCGGATCTGACGGATAGCCGCTTCCCAGGGGGCCGTACTCGGCGGCGAGTCGTTCGACGTGGGCGTCCCGTTCGACCTTGGCGATCACGCTGGCCGCGGCGACGAGTTCGTAGCGCTCGTCGGCTCCGTGCTCTGCGACGACCGCCACCTCCCGTTCGAGTCGACGACCGACCCGGTCGGAGAAGCGTTCTTCGTCCACGTCGCAGGCGTCGACGATCCCTCGCTCGCCGTCGTCCACGACTGTATCGATCGCTCTCACGTGGGCGGCAACGGTCAACCCGTTCATGTCGGTGTCGGGATCGTCGATGCGGTCGGAAGTGATCTCCGCGAGGCCGATCCGAACGTCCGGAGTGTCACGGAGCCGATCGGCGAGTTCCGTCCGACGGGCCGGCGACAGCGTTTTCGAATCGGCCAGTCCGTCCGGTAACACGTCCGGGTCGGCGGCGACCGCGGCCGCGAACAGCGACCCGATCGCTGGCCCCCGGCCGGCCTCGTCGACGCCGAACGTGAATGTGCTCATCGACGGGCGATCGTAGTCCGAGCGGATAGCGTTTGCGTTCGGCCTCCTGACCAGTATGTCGCGACCAACACGTAGCAACTCGTTTCCAATTCATGACAACCTGTTTCCAACCTATGACAACCCGTTTTCGCCCGGAGGCCGATCCGGTCACATGGACCGTTTCCTGACGACCCGAATCGAGGGGTTCGAGGCCCTGATCGATCCCGCAGCGTACCCCATTAGCGCGGCTGAGTTCGTCGAACAGCACGGAACGCGTCGAATCGAACACCCGGACGGCGAGTCAGAACGCCTCGGGGACGTGATCGAGCGGGTGAGTCCGGATGTCTACGAGACGCCGGAGGAGGTGGTGAACGCCATTCTCACCGGGGTCGGGATGAGTGCAATCGGCCGTGCCCGCTACTCCGACCGCGACCCACCCGCACCGGGCACCGACGAGACCGTCAAGGAGCGGTACTCACTATGACATCCTCCCCGGCGTGAACGCCGGGAGGGCCGCTTCTCAACCCGACAAAAGTCACGCCGGTGTCCGGAGATACTCCTCCGTCGCGAACGGTTCCGCCTCGCTTTCGACCGCGAACACGTCAAGGGCTGTGACCTCGGCGTCCACGCCAAGCAGTCCGGCGAGACTCGGCTCGGTCCGCCCGTCGTCGCCGCTGACGAGTTCTTTCACGTACAGCCCGCCCTCTCCGTGAACCTCCAGTTCGGCGCGGGTCGGCTCGTGAAGCGTTCCCTCGATGTCGTACACCTCGCGGGTTCGCGTCCGGCTCGCCCGGCGATGGTCCACGCGATGGGGGGTGTGCTGTTCGATCGTTGCCCCGTCGAGTTCCTCGATCGCTTCCGCGAGTTCGTCGTCAGTGACCGGCTCGCCAAGGGTGACGTCCATTCGGTAGGTCTTGCTCGCGGGTAGCTCTTTGACCCGTTCGACCATCTCGTGTGTCGCCG
>SKSS01000009.1 GCA_007122875.1 Salinarchaeum sp.
AGAACGTACGCTCGGGGAATCGGATCGTCGAGCGGAATCGCGTCGGCGAGCAGGTGGACGAGCGCCAGCGCTGCTGCGAACCCGAGCAGGTGAGCGGTCGATGGGACGACCGCAAACGCGGACATGGCGACTGTTCGTGGGCCAGCTCCATCGGCGTTGGGATGCCGTCCGATCTCGGATCGGCGTGTCATCGCGTTCTCGACGGTCCAGCGTGCTCGCGGCCAGCGATGCTGACCGCTCGCGGATGAACGTCGGAGAGAAACGCCCGAGACGGGAGCCCCGCGAGCGAAGCGAGGGGGACTCAGGAACGCCTCCGGCGTTCCGCGATTTGAACCTGGACGAGACGTTCCGGGCATGCGGCTCGCTTCGCTCGCCGGTCCGGGCTGCGACTCGTTGGGTTCAAATCCCGCTGTTGGCGGTTCACGGCTCACGGAGATGGCGAGTACACGCTATGCGGTACTCGCCGACGTTGTTCGCCGCAGAAAGCGCCCGAGACGGGATTTGAACCCGCGTCACGACCGTGACAGGGTCGTATGATAGGCCACTACACCACTCGGGCAGGCTGCACTCTCCGCTTACCCGGTGTCAGACTTAAGGCTTTCCAAACGGTGGCGGCGTGTCACGAGTCCCCTCGCCCCAAAGGGATATATCCCTGGTCGGCCTGTGTCAGCGTACACACATCGGACCGATCCACGCCTGCCAAACGTCCGTCTGCCTCCCTCCGTGAGACCCTTTTCTCGATCGCGTTGGAAAGGCTTAAATCCGCCGGGTGTGTAAGGCCCCGTAGTATCCCGTGATAGCCACTTCTCCCCCCAGCCAACGCAAACCATGGTCGACGTAAGCCAACACAAACTCGTTCCGGAGCACTCAGTCGTGGACGAGGACGTCCTCGAAGGGATCCTCGACGAGTACGACATCAAGCGAACCGACCTGCCGAAGATCAAGCGCGGCGATCCCGCGCTCCCCGACGACGCCGACACGGGCGACGTCATCACGGTCGTTCGCGACTCGCGAACGACCGACCGAGCCGTCGCATACCGACTCGTGGTGGATTAGAGCATGAATTCGGACAACAGACGCGCCATCTCGAAGGAGTACTTCTCGAAGGACAGACTCGCCGAGCACCACTTCCGTTCGTTCAACTCGTTTCTCGAACGGGGGATGCAGCAGGTGGTCGACGAGAAGGGAACGATCGACACCGACATCGGCGACAAGGAGGGCGAGGAGCCGGTGTGGGTCGAACTCGGCGACATCCGTATCGTGACCCCGCGGGTGCGCGAAGCGGACGGCAGCGAGGAGTTGCTGTACCCACACGAGGCTCGCCTTCGGAACATCACCTACGCCGCCCCGGTGTTCATGGAGATGAGCATCGTCAAAGGCGGCGAAGAGGAAGAACAGCGGGTGGTCGACTCCACCGAGACGAAAGTCGGACGGATGCCGATCATGGTCGGCTCCGAGAAGTGTAACATCGCCGGCTTTTCCGACGAGGATCTGATCGAGATCGGTGAGGACCCGGCCGATCCCGGCGGCTACTTCATCGTCAACGGTTCCGAGCGGGTGCTGATGACCAGCGAGGACCTCGCGCCGAACAAGATTCTCGCCGAGTACGACGAGAAGTACGGCGACGAGATTCAGGTGGCAAAGACGTTCAGCCAGCGTCGGGGCTACCGCGCGCTCGTCCTCTGTGAACGGACGCGTGACGGGTTGCTCGAAGTGTCGTTCCCCTCGGTATCGGGGTCGATCAACTTCGTGACGCTCGTCCGGGCGCTCGGCTTGGAATCCGACGAGGATATCGTCCACCGGGTCAGCGACGACCCCGAGATCGTGAAGTTCATGCTGGAGAACTTGGAGGCCGCCGAGGTTCAGACGACCGAGGAGGCCATCGAGACGCTCGGCCAGCGCGTGGCGTCCGGTCAGGGGAAAAACTACCAGCTCAAGCGGGCGAACTACGTGATCGATCGGTACCTCCTGCCGCATCTCCACGAGGACGGCGTCGACGAGGAGGAAGTCCGGATCAACAAGGCCTACTACCTCTGTCGGATGGCCGAAGCGTGCTTCGAACTCGCGCTCCGTCAGCGCCAGCCGGACGACAAGGACCACTACGCGAACAAACGGCTGAAGGTCTCCGGCGACCTGATGAAGGATCTGTTCCGAACGGCGCTGAACAAGCTGGCCCGTGACGTGAAGTATCAGCTCGAACGGGCGAACATGCGAAACCGGCA
Source organism: Salinarchaeum sp. (assembly GCA_007122875.1). GTDB lineage: Archaea > Halobacteriota > Halobacteria > Halobacteriales > QS-1-68-20 > QS-1-68-20. The sequence goes on from SKSS01000009.1 coordinate 2,223, forward strand.
GTTGTCGGTCAACACCGTCGTTCGCTCGGACGTGCTGACCGAGCGCCTCGAACACCCGATCGCGACCGGCAACTGGGTGGGCGGACGCTCCGGTGTGAGTCAGCTGGTCGACCGGACGGATCACATGGGCGTGCTGAGTCACCTCCGCCGGCTTCGCTCACCACTGTCGCGCAGTCAGCCCCACTTCGAGGCGCGTGACCTCCACGCGACGCAGTGGGGACGGATCTGTCCCTCGGAGACCCCCGAGGGACCGAACTGTGGGCTGGTGAAGAACTTCGCACAGGCGATGGAGCTTTCGAAGAACGTCGAGGATGACCGGGAGCTAAAACGCGAACTGGCGTCAATGGGCGTTCGGGGAATCCCCGGAATCGAGGGGACCGAAGGGAGGGCCGATTGAACACATGAGCACACAACGAGAAGCCAAAGTCTACGTCAACGGAAGCCTCGTCGGAACCCACGACGACCCCGCGAAACTCGCGGAGGACATCCGTGGTGCGCGACGGCGTGGGGAGATCAGCGAGATGGTCAACGTGTCGCTCGACGAGCGAAGTCGCGAGGTCATCATCAACGCGGACTCGGGGCGAGCACGCCGGCCGTTGCTCGTCGTGGAGGGTGGTGAGCCGCTGATCTCCGAGGAAGACATCGAAGCCGTGAAGACGGGTGATCTCACCTTCGACGACCTCGTCGAGCACGGATACGTCGAGTTCATCGACGCCGAGGAGGAAGAGGACATCTACGTCGCGGTCGACCGGGAGGAGCTGACCGCCGAGCACACCCACCTGGAGATCGATCCGCAACTGATCTTCGGCATCGGCGCGGGAATGATTCCGTATCCCGAACACAACGCCAGCCCGCGCATCACGATGGGGGCGGGGATGATCAAGCAGGCGCTCGGGCTGCCGGCCGCGAACTACCGAATCCGACCGGACACCCGCCAGCACCTGCTTCACTACCCGCAGCTGTCGATGGTCAAAACGCAGACGACCGAACAGATCGGCTACGACGACCGGCCGGCCGCACAGAACTTCGTCGTCGCCGTGATGAGCTACGAGGGGTTCAACATCGAGGACGCGCTCGTGATGAACAAAGGGTCGGTCGAGCGCGCGCTCTCGCGGTCGCACTTCTTCCGGACCTACGAGGGCGAGGAACGGCGGTATCCCGGCGGCCAGGAGGACCGCTTCGAGATCCCCGACGAGGATGTCCGTGGTGCGCGCGGCGAGGAAGCGTACACGCACCTCGACGAGGACGGTCTCGTCAACCCCGAGACGAAGGTCGACGAAAACGACGTCCTGCTGGGCAAGACCAGCCCACCCCGGTTCCTCGAAGAGCCCGACGACATGGGCGGTCTCTCCCCGCAGAAGCGCCGGGAGACCTCGGTGACGATGCGCTCGGGCGAGTCGGGGGTCGTCGACACGGTGACGCTGATGGAGGGTGAGGACGGATCGAAGCTCTCGAAGGTCTCGGTGCGCGACGAGCGGATTCCCGAACTCGGCGACAAGTTCGCCAGCCGCCACGGACAGAAGGGAGTCATCGGCCACCTCGCACCTCAGGAGGACATGCCGTTCACCGAGGACGGCGTCGTTCCCGACCTCGTGCTCAACCCGCACGCGCTCCCGTCGCGAATGACGGTCGGACACATCTTGGAGATGATCGGCGGGAAGGTCGGCGCGCTCGAAGGTCGACGGGTCGACGGGACGCCCTTCACCGGCGAGAGCGAGGACGAACTTCGCGGTGCACTGGAGGAGAGCGGATTCAAATCGAGCGGCAAGGAGGTCATGTACTCGGGCGTCACGGGCGAGAAGATCGAAGCCGAGATCTTCGTCGGCACGATCTTCTATCAGAAGCTCTATCACATGGTCTCGAACAAGCTCCACGCCCGGTCGCGGGGACCGGTACAGGTACTGACCCGCCAACCGACGGAGGGCCGTGCCCGCGAGGGTGGGCTCAGGGTCGGCGAGATGGAGCGCGAGGTGCTGATCGGCCACGGTGCGGCGATGGCGCTGAAAGAGCGCTTGCTCGAATCGTCCGACCGCGAGTGGATTCCGATCTGCGGGCAGTGCGGGATGACCGCCGTAGAGAACGTCGAGCAACGGCGCGTCTACTGTCCGAACTGTGACGAGGAGACGGACATCCACGACGTGGAGATGAGCTACGCGTTCAAGCTCCTCCTCGACGAGATGAAGGCGCTCGGAATCGCGCCGCGAATCAAGCTGGAGGACGCAGTCTAACAATGCCTACGGACACCACACCCAAGGAGATCGGCGAGATCAGCTTCGGGCTGATGGACCCCGAGGAGTATCGGGAGATGTCGGCGACGAAGGTCATTACCGCGGATACCTACGACGACGACGGCTTTCCCATCGACATGGGGTTGATGGATCCCCGACTCGGCGTCATCGACCCCGGATTGGAGTGTAAGACGTGCGGACAACACTCGGGGGCGTGCAACGGCCACTTCGGGCACATCGAACTCGCGGCCCCAGTGATCCACGTCGGCTTTACGAAACTCATCCGGCGGCTACTTCGCGGCACGTGCCGGGACTGTTCGCGACTGTTGCTGACCGAGGAGCAAAAAGCGGAGTTCACCGAGCAACTGACCCAGACCCGGGAACTGGGCGAGGAACTCGGCGACGTGACGAAAGCGGCGATCCGACAGGCCAGAAAGAACGATCACTGCCCGTACTGCGGGGGCGAGCAGTTCGACATCCAGCACGAGAAGCCGACGACGTACTACGAGATCCAGGAGGTGCTGACGAACGAGTACCCGCAGATGATCGCCGCGGCGATGCAGGGCCGATCCGAGGACGAAGACGATGACGAAGAGCGGGAACCGGTCAGCCCCCAGGAACTCGCCGATTCGACCGACCTCGATCTCGCGCGGATCAACGAGATTCTTTCCGGCGAGTTCCGCCCGCGCGAGGAGGATCGAACGGCGATCGAAAAGGCCCTCGACGTCGACCTCACCGTCGAGGACACGAACAAGCTGATGCCCTCGGACATCCGCGACTGGTTCGAGGACATCCCCGACGAGGACATCGAGGTACTGGGAATCGACTCCGAGCGCTCCCGACCGGAGTGGATGATTCTCACGGTGCTGCCGGTACCGCCGGTGACGGCACGCCCCTCGATCACGCTCGACAACGGCCAGCGTTCCGAGGACGACCTCACCCACAAGCTGGTGGACATCATTCGGATCAACCAGCGGTTCATGGAGAACCGCGAGGCGGGGGCCCCACAGCTGATCATCGAGGACCTCTGGGAGCTGTTGCAGTACCACGTCACGACGTTCATGGACAACGAGATCAGCGGGACCCCGCCAGCCCGGCATCGTTCCGGCCGGCCGCTGAAGACGCTCAGCCAGCGGCTGAAGGGCAAAGACGGGCGATTCCGCGGTTCGCTGTCCGGAAAGCGGGTAAACTTCTCGGCGCGAACCGTCATCTCGCCGGACCCCACGCTCTCGCTCAACGAGGTCGGCGTTCCCGAGCGCGTGGCCGCGGAGATGACCCAGACGATGCGGGTGAACGAGGGGACCGTCGAGGAGGCACGGCGGTACGTCGCGAACGGCCCGGACGACCACCCCGGCGCCAATTACGTCCGACGGCCGGACGGCCGCCGGTTGAAGGTCACCGAGAAGAACTGCGAGGAGCTCTCCGAGAAGGTCGAGGTGGGATGGGAGGTCAACCGCCATCTCGTCGACGGTGACATCGTGATCTTCAACCGACAGCCGTCGCTGCACCGGATGTCGATGATGGCCCACGAGGTCGTCGTGATGCCACACAAGACGTTCCGCCTGAACACGGTCGTCTGTCCGCCGTACAACGCAGACTTCGACGGCGACGAGATGAACATGCACGCCCTCCAGAACGAGGAGGCCCGCGCCGAGGCGCGCGTGCTGATGCGCGTCCAGGAGCAGATTCTCAGCCCGCGATTCGGCGAGAACATCGTCGGCGCGATTCAAGATCACATCTCCGGGACGTATCTGTTGACCCACGAGAACCCGCGATTCAACGAGACGCAGGCGCTCGACCTCCTGCGGGCGACGCGAGTCGACGAACTGCCGGAGCCGGACGGTCAGGACGACGACGAGCCGTATTGGACGGGTCGGACGATTTTCTCCGAACTCCTCCCCGACGATCTGAACATGGAGTTTACGAGTTCGGCCGGCGACACCGTCGTCATCGAGAACGGTCAGGTCGTCGAGGGGACGATCGACGAGGACGCGGTCGGCGCGTTCGGCGGCGAGATCGTCGACACGATCGCGAAGGTCCACGGCAAGACCCGTGGGCGAATCTTCATCAACGAGGTGTCGTCGCTGGCGATGCGGTCGATCATGCACTTCGGGTTCTCGATCGCGATCGATGACGAGACGATCCCGGAGGAGGCGCGCCGCCAGATTCAGGAGGCGATCGAGCAGGCGTACGATCAGGTCGAGACGCTGATCGAAACGTACGAAGCTGGCGAGTTGGAGTCCCTCCCGGGCCGAACGGTCGACGAGACGCTGGAAATGAAGATCATGCAGCGACTGGGGAAGGCCCGTGACAGCGCGGGCGACATCGCCGAGGATCACCTGGACGACGACAATCCGGCCGTGATCATGGCCGAGTCCGGTGCACGCGGATCGATGCTCAATCTGACACAGATGGCTGCCTGCGTCGGCCAGCAGTCGATGAGCGGCGAGCGCGTCAACCGCGGCTATCAGGGTCGTACGCTCAGTCACTACGAACCGGGCGATCTGAGTCCGGAGGCCCACGGATTCGTTGAGAGTTCCTACACCGAGGGGCTTCAGCCTCGTGAGTTCTTCTTCCACGCGATGGGTGGTCGACAGGGGCTCGTGGACACCGCGGTTCGAACCTCGAAGTCCGGGTATCTCCAGCGGCGGCTGATCAACGCGCTGTCAGAACTGGAGACGCAGTACGACGGCACCGTCCGGGACACGTCGGATACGATCGTCCAGTTCGAGTTCGGCGAGGACGGCACCAGCCCGGTGCAGGTGTCCTCGTCGGTCGACAACGAGATCGACGTCGACGCGATCGCCGACCGTGTGATGGATGCCGAGTTCGACGACGAGGACGAAAAGCGGGCGTTCCTCGGCGAGCGACGCCGAGCGACCAACCTCTCAGAGCACACCGACGCCCGTCGGGTGAGTTCCGATGACTGAATACGACGTGACAGACGACGTCGCCGCGATCGTAGAGGACACCGAGCTTCCGCGGCGACTCAAAGACGAGGTGTATCGTACGATCGAGGACCGCGGCGGCGTGACCGCTGAGGAAGCCGACGAGATCGCCCGCGCCGTCGAGAACCGATACGTCGAGACGCGCGTCGATCCACTCGACCCCGTGGGGACCGTGAGCGCCCAGTCGATCGGGGAACCTGGCACTCAAATGACAATGAACACGTTCCACTACGCGGGTGTCGCGGAGATTGACGTCACCCAGGGACTCCCTCGTCTCATCGAACTCGTGGACGCCCGGAAGGAGCCGGACACGCCGATGATGACGATCCACCTCGAAGAGGAGTACGCCACGGATCGGGAGAAGGCCCACGAGGTGGTCTGGAAGATCGAGGCGACGAAGATTCTCGCGCTGGGTGACGTCTCGACGAACGTCGCGGACATGCGTGTTCAGGTGAACCTCAACCCGGACACGCTGGACGAACGGATGATCGAGCCGGAAGCGGTCGCCGAGGCGATCGAGGCGGAACTCGGCGTCGAGACGGTCCAGCGCGGGACTGTCGTGGAGTTCGGCCCGGAACAACCGAGCTACCGGGACCTCCTCCAGCTCGTCGAAGAACTGCGTGACATCGTGTTCAAGGGAATCGAGGATGTCACCAGGGTCGTCATCCGCAAGGAGGAGACCGAACGGGGCGAGGAGTTCGTCCTCTACACCGAGGGATCGGCGCTCGGGAACGTGCTCGGGATCGAGGGTGTCGATGGCAGTCGGACGACGACGAACAACATCCACGAGATCTACCGACAACTCGGCGTCGAGGCGGCCCGCGAGTCGATCATCAACGAGACGATGGAGACCCTCGAAACGCAGGGTCTCGACGACGTGAACGTCCGACACCTGATGTTGGTCGCAGACATCATGACCAACGACGGGACGATCCAGTCGATCGGCCGCCACGGAATCTCGGGAGCGAAGGAGTCTGTCCTCGCGCGGGCGGCCTACGAGGTGACGGTCAACCACCTGCTCGATGCGGCGATTCACGGCGAGGTGGACGACCTGAACGGCGTGATCGAGAACGTGATCGTCGGCAAGCCGATCAAGCTCGGAACGGGCGATGTCGACCTCAAGATCGGGTCGTTCTCCGAAACCGCCGCGAAGCCGTCCGACGACTGATGCCCGTCGTCATCTCGGACGAGGCGCGACGCTATCTGGCGGCGTTCGAGGACGTGACGGGCGCGGTGGCGACCGACTGCGTGATCGACGAGGCGTACGATCGGCTGGTGATCGTCGTCGCTCCCGGCGAGATG
>SKSS01000040.1 GCA_007122875.1 Salinarchaeum sp.
CGAACGACCTCCTCGTCGTGGACGTAGACGGCGTGGAGGTCGGCGTCGTACCGATCGGCGATGGCGGCGGCGTACTCGACGGCCCGTGCGGAGTCGTCGCTCCCGTCGACGGGCACGAGAACGGTGTCGACCCGGATCGGCGCGTCGGCCCCGGCGTCCGGTGGCGGGCTCATGAACTCGCCATTGGGCGGCGCGGGCAAAAAACCTCCCTCTCGTCCGTTCTTGCCACGTCGTGGCCTGTCACCCACGTCCGCGTGTCGGGGCATTTATGTCGGCTGCCGTCCACGTGATGGTCCATGGAACGAGCACTAGTCGTTGTAGAGGGTACGGAGGCTACGAAAGCGATCGTCCGGCAGGCTGCCGAGATCACCGACGGGATCGGCGCGGAACTGATCTTGTTGCACGTGACCAGCGAGGACGAGTTCGCCGACCGTGCGGACGCGCTCGCACGGATTCCCGATTTCGACGTCGACTACGGCGTCGAGCGGGCGATCGACGGGGCCCAACAGTTCGCCGACGACATCGGTCGTGAGGTCGTCGGGGACGCCGTCGAGTTCAAGGCCGTCGGTCGAATCGGAGACGGTGCCGACGCGATCCTCGCGGAAGCGGATCGACTCGACGCCGATCACGTGTTCATCAGCGGTCCCAAGCGCTCGCCGGCTGGGAAGGCGCTGTTCGGCGACACCACCCAGCAGGTCATCCTCGGCTTCGAGGGACCAGTGACGGTCCTGACGGCGTGAACGGATCGCTCGGACGGGAATCAGCACGGACGGACCGGAGCCGAGGGGTCGTTCAACCAAGGTGAGCCGAATATGTTCGTCATTCCCACGGTATGGGAATGAGCGGTACCCCTTCAAGAGGGGTATTCATTTTCAGGGCTAGGGGACCGGATGATGAGCACGCGAAACCACAGTCCTCGTTCGTTTTCACACGCGGTGGAGCACGGACGTGGGATACCGATCACCGGATGTGCAGTCTTCGATGGCGGGGTCACGCACGACCCCGTAGCCGAAGACAGTTACGTTGTCCGGGATACGTTGGACGAAGAAGGTACATACAAGTACTTCTGGGAGTCACACACCGATATGGGCCAGAAGGGAGCAGTGATCGTCGAATGACGACGGCCCCGATGGCACCGACCGAAACCAATCCCCCACGAAGGGATGCAGAGAGGAGGCCGTGATCACATGAGCACAGACGATTCGACACACACCGACGATCCGCTGGCAGCACTCCACACCGACGAGTGGGAAGCTGAGATGGAGGAACTGCTGGAGGAGACGGATCATGACACGGAACTCGGCATCGAGATGGCGAAAGATGCCCAGCGACTCGTCGCCGGACAGATCGACGAGGAGGAGTTCCACGCAAAGTACCACGAAGCGGTGATCGACGAGTTCGGCGTCGACGATCGACCGATCGACGACGCGATCGACACCGTCAAAGAAGCGGGCGGTGACGCCGCCGCGGCGCTCGAAGCGTTCGAGGACGACGACGGCACCGACCGCCGGGACGCGATGAAGAAGTTCGGGGTCGGCGCGGCCGCGCTGTCGCTCGCGGGCTGGGCGACCGCCGACGCGATGGACGACGAACCGCAGGATCAGGCCGCGGTCGCCGCCGCCCAGGAGGACGACGAGGACGACCTCCAGTGGGGGATGGTCATCGACCTCGACAAGTGCGATGGCTGTCTCGCCTGCGTCGTCGCCTGTGAACAGGAGAACGGCACGGGCGACGGGGAGAACTGGATGTATGTCTTCGCCTACGAGGAAGAAGACCAGGACGACATGAACTACCTCGTCCGGACCTGTCAGATGTGTTCGGACGCGCCGTGTGAGAAGGTGTGTCCGACGACGGCCCGCCACACCCGGTCGAGCGACGGACTCGTTCTCACCGATTACGACGTGTGTATCGGTTGCCGATACTGTCAGGTCGCCTGTCCGTACGGCGTCAACTACTTCCAGTGGGGCGAGCCGGAGACGCCGATGGACGAGATTGACGACAACCACACCCACGACAAGCGCGGTCAATGGGTCGACAGCCGACCGCCACGGGGCGTCATGGGCAAGTGTACGATGTGTCCGAGCCGGCAGGACGGCAACATGGGCGACGACATGGTCGGTACGACCGCGTGTGAGGACGCCTGTTCGATGGATGCGATCCACTTCGGAAACATGGAGGATCCGGACAGCGATCCGAACCAGTACCTCGAACAGGTTCGCGAGGAGCGGGCGAGTGCGAACGAACTCCAGGACGATGACGCAGACGAGTGGGCAGATCGCCCCGATCACACGGCTTCGACGTTCCGCCTGCTCGAAGAGATCGGTACCAAGCCCAACGTCGTGTTCGTCGGCAACGAGCCGAGTTCGGACGCCGAACAGGTCGAGGGGCCGGTCTCCTACGAGGACGTGGGACAGGTCGACAATCGTAAGGAAGCACTCGACGACGGCACCTTCGCCGGAGGTGTGACCGAATGAGTACGGAGGCCTCTGAGGCCGACATCCTCCGACCGATCCACAACACCTCGAAACGGTACTTCATGATGCTGGCGGCGTGTTTCGTCGCCATCGGCATCTTCGGAGCCCTCTGGACGTACCAACTCTACCATGGGTTGATCGTCACTGCACTCTCCGACTGGGGTTCAGGTGGCGGCGTCACGTGGGGGCTGTACATCGGGGCGTTCATCTGGTGGGTCGGGATTGCCCACGGCGGGATCATCCTCTCGGCGGCCGTCAGGCTGCTCGGGATGGAGCGCTACAAACCCGTCGCGCGGCTCGCGGAGCTGTTGACGATCGCCGGGTTGTCCGTCGCAGGACTGTACATCATCGTTCACATGGGTCGGCCCGATCGGATGGTCACCAGCATCCTGCTGAACTACCACGAGACGGTTCACACCTCGCCGCTCGTGTGGGACGTGACCGTCATCACGCTGTACTTCGTGATGACCGCGACGTACCTCGGACTGACGCTCCGGTACGACATCCACCGACTGCGTGATCAGCTCCCGGACCACTTCGGTCCGCTGTACGACGTGATGACACTCGGCTACTCCGAGAAGGAAGATGAGGTCATTGAACGGATGGTCTGGTGGCTCGCGCTGGGGATCATCATTCTCGCGCCGCTGTTGCTCCACGGGGGAGTCATCCCGTGGCTGTTCGCGCTGATTCCGACGATGCCTGGCTGGTTCGGTGCGATACAGGGTCCGCAGTTCCTGACGATCGCGCTCACGTCGGCAATCAGTGGCGTGATCCTCGTTTCGTACGCCTTCCGAAAAGCGTACGACTGGGATCACATCATCGACGACGACCTGTTCCGCGGATTGCTCCTGTGGCTCGGGTTCTTCGCGCTCCTATTCCTGTGGCTGCAACTCCAGCAGTTGATCAGCGGCGGATTCGCCGCGCCGACAGCCCAGGAACTCACGTTCGAATCGAAGATGTCCCACCCGGCGTACATCATCCCGATGGTCATGGTGTTTCTCACGCTGGCGTACATCTTCGCACAGGTGCTGCGTCCGTCGCTGTTCAGCAAGGAACGTGCCGTCGTCGCAGGGGTCGTGGTTCTCATCGCGACACTCGTCGAGAAGGTCTACTTCGTTGTCTCGGGCCTGATGTATCCAATGTTCGGCCTGTACCGCTCGGTTCCCGGTGACTACTTCCCGAGCGTCATCGAGATGAGCTCAGTGCTCGGGACGATCGGCATCGTCACGCTCTTCTTCCTGCTCGTGGCGAAGGTCATCCCGGTCGTCGAACTGCACGCGATCGAAGACCACGGACACGGTGACGAAACGGAGGTGGAAGCATGACCTTTGGACCCGGAACGGTGCTCATCTTCGGGATCATCCTGGTGCCGGTGTACGTCGTCCTCGCCGCGTGGTTCGCCGGCGACCCGCGCGACACCAAGACCGCACTGATGGGCGTCGGCTACCTCGCCGGACTCACGGTCGCGCTCTGGATGGGCATGTTCGTAAAGACCATGCTGATAAGTCTGGTGTTCTTCTAACCCCTCCGGTTACGGTTTTCGACCGATCGATTGATCCGCACGGATCACTTTATCCACTCCACCGCATCGAATCGAGCGACCACCCGATCGCTATGGACCGCACACAATGACAGTGACCGAATCAGAACTGATGGACAGACTCGCTGAGGTCGAAGACCCACAGGTCGGCGACGACATCGTCTCGATGAACCTCGTCAACGACGTGGAGATCGACGGCGAGGACGCCACGCTCTCGCTGGCGTTCAACACCCCGTACTCCCCGGCCGAGATGGAACTCGGCGATCGGATTCGGGAGGCGGTGACCGAACTCGGGCTTGAACCGAGCCTGCGCGCCCAGGTCGACGCCGACCACGGCTTCGACGTGGAGGTGCTCCCGAGCGTCCGAAACGTCATCGCGGTCGCATCCGGGAAAGGTGGCGTCGGGAAGACGACCGTCGCGGCGAACCTCGCAGCGGGCCTGAACGACCTCGGTGCGCGCGTCGGCCTCCTCGATGCCGACATTCACGGCCCGAACGTGCCCACGATCCTCCCGCCCGATGGCGAACCCGGCGTCACCCCGGACGGCGAGATGGTGCCGGCGCGCTCGGGCGGCGTCATGGTGATGAGCATGGGACAGCTCACGCGCGAGAGCGACGATCCCGCGATCCTTCGGGGACCAATGGTCAACAACGTGATGATGAAGTTCTTCAACGATGTTGAGTGGGGGCGGCTGGATTACCTCATCATCGACCTTCCGCCGGGAACCGGGGACGCCTCGCTCAACCTGTTGCAGTCGATTCCCGTCACCGGAACCGTGATCGTCACGACGCCCCAGGAGATGGCCGTCGCCGACGCCCGAAAGGGCCTGCGGATGTTCGAAGAACACGACGCCCCGATTCTCGGCCTCGTCGAGAACATGAGTTCGTTTCACTGTCCGAGTTGCGGTGACGAACACGATCCGTTCGGACGGGGAGGAGCCGAGGAGATCACCGAGGACTACGGCGTCTCGCTGCTCGGGACGCTCCCGATTCATCCCGACTTCGGAACCGAAGACCGCGACGCTCCCGTGATCCGGGACGAGGAGAGCGACATCCGAGCGATCGTACAGGGACTCGTCGAGGACATCGCTGATCGAATCGGCGAGATGAATCGCCAACGGGTTGCTGACAATGCCCCCACCCTGCCCGAAGACGAGGTCCCGACTGGCCCGGACGATCGAAGCGAATAGCGGGGGACTCCCCCGGCCGGGACGCCGCCGATGGCGTAGCGAACCGAGCACGAGGCCACCGGTCACGCCGAACACGGGTACACAGCGTTTCATCGATCCGATATCTGGGCGCGCCCCGGAAAGGGGTAGCCGGGATCGAATCGGGCCGGCCGGATCGATCGGGGGTGGGGTGATCGCAGTTCGAGCGGGCGAAAGCGTCGAGTTCCAGCCGCTCACCCGTTGGTTCTCGTCGTCCGAGGGATTCCCGGAGCGCAAGCGTTTAGGCGACCGGCCCGGTATCCGGGTTATGGCCGACTGTCCACTCGCGGATGAGTGCCCCAGTTACTCGGAGCGGATCGAGGGGATGGGCTGTCAGCACTACGGCGACCGGGGGGGAGCCGAGTGGTGCCAACACTACCAGCAGCCGATCTCCGAACTCAAGCGACAGCCCGTACAGGTCGGCGAGGAGGTCGTCGTCACCGTCGAGGACATCCACGAGAGCGGTGCCGGTGTCGGACGAACCGAGGACGGCTTCATCGTCATGGTCGACGGCGTGCTTCCCGAAGCCCGCGCGAAGGTCGAGATCACGACGGTTCGATCGAATCACGCCCGTGCCGACGAGGTCGAACGGCTCCCGCTCGTCGAGGACGAGGCCGACGACGAGGAAGCCGACGACGAGGGCGAGGACGATACCGCGCGTCGAGACCGTCGCGAACAACTGGGCAGTCGAGAGAACTTCTGGGGCGGCGGACACTGACCTTTTTCCCGTTCGGTGCGTATCCCAACCCATGAGCCAGCGGTCCGACGAGGGGATCCAGAACACGGACCCCCCTGCCGACGAACCCGGCGACCCGGCGATGCTCCTCGCGGAACTGGGCTTCGACGAGGACGAGAACGTGCTGACACGCCGGCAGGCGGAGGTCCTCGCCCTGCGTGAACGTGGCCTCTCACAGGCCGTGATCGCCGATCATCTCGGTACCTCGCGTGCGAACGTCTCGAGCGTGGAGTCGAGCGCCCGTGACAACATCGCGAAGGCCCGAGAGACGGTCGCGCTCGCGGAGGCGCTCCGCGCGCCCGTCCGCATCACGATCGACGCCGGAACCGACCTCTACGACGTTCCCGATCGGGTGTACGACGCCTGTGACGAAACTGGTCTCAAGGTGGGATTGTCGGCTCCCGAGTTGATGAAACGTGTCAGCGATGCCGGGGGCGATGCGATCACCGGCAGGCAGGTCAAACAGGGATTGATCGTCACCGTGAGCGCCGACGGACAGCTTCGGGTTCGTCGGTCCGAGACGGACTGATCGAACCCGAAGGCGGGAGAACCGAGAGCGTCCCGGTTACCCCGGACGGCGTATCGAGGCAAGCCGGTGGCCCACCTACAGAGATTAGTGTCCGGCACCCGTCCGCTCCGGTATGGATCTGGAGGTATCCGGTAACGCAGCACTGGTGACGGCGAGTTCGAGCGGTCTCGGAAAAGGGAGCGCGCGGGCACTCGCCCGCGAGGGAGCGAACGTCGTGATCTGTGGACGCGACGAGGAGCGACTCGACGAGGCGGCGGCCGAACTCGACGCGCTCGGTGACGGCCGCGTCCACGGCATACAGGCCGACCTCACCCGAAAGTCGGACGTGGAGGCGCTCGTCGAGGCGACCGTCGAGGAGTTCGGCGGACTCGATCACCTGATCACGTCGGCGGGTGGGCCGCCGAGCGGTTCGTTCCTCGACATGGACGACGACGACTGGTACGAATCCTACGACCAGTTAGTGATGAGCCTCGTCTGGGCACTCAGGGCGGCCCACCCTCATCTCGTCGAGAGCGACGCGGGATCGGTCGTGACAGTCACCTCGACGAGCGTTCGGGAGGTCATCGACGGTCTCGTGCTCTCGAACGCCGTTCGGCGAACGGTGATCGGGATCGTAAAGACGCTCTCGCGGGAGTGGGGTCCGGACGTTCGGGTGAACGCCGTCCTGCCGGGTGCACACGAGACCAGCCGGATCGAAGAACTGGTCGAGCAGGCCGTCGAGCGCGGCGAGTACGACAGCTACGAGGACGGGGTTGCCGACTGGGGGGTCGGTCTCCCCATGGAGACGATCGGCGATCCGAACGCCTTCGGGGACGCGGTCGCGTTCCTCGCCAGCCCGCGTGCGGCGTTCATCACCGGCGTCTCGCTGCCGATCGACGGCGGGCGGATGCGGAGCTGACGCTCACCACGTCTCGACGCGTCCGTCGCGTACGTCCTCGGCACAGCCCTCGCAGTCGGGGTGGCCGGCGTCGAAACACTCGGGACGGCCCTGCCCGTCGACCCGCACCGCCCGGCGCTCGGCGTACCGTCGACAGACGATCCGGGCGTTCCCGTCGTCGTCCCGCGGGAGGTCGAGTCGGGAGGATTGACCCTCGTTGAACTCCCGGCGGGCGCGTTCGTAGGTCCGGCCGGCCGACCGGGCGGCGTCGTGGACGGCGCTTCGGACCCGATCCCTGATTCCGTCGGTCACGCCCGGTCGTAGGAACGCCGACCACTAATGTACACCGGCAGTCGACGAGACCGACCACTACTGTACACCGGCAGTTGGCAAACGGGAGCGGGACCGTTACTCGGAACCCCAGGCGGACTACGTCCCCCACTCGGCGTCGCGGATCGGCCGTTCGGAGAGCGGCCGCACGTCGAGGGGTTCGTCGCGGGCGTCGAGGGCGGCGATCTCGGCGGTCACGGCAGCCTCCGTCGAGTAGTACGGAATCTCCTCGTCGACGGCCGCAGAAAGCGTCTGTCGGTTCCGCGAGATCACGAGATCCACCTCGCCACGCCGGATCGCGTCGGCTGGATCGTCGGGATCGATGATCTCGAAGCGCTCGTCGATGTCGACGTCGAGATCGACGATCGCGGTTCCGGCTTCCGGAACCGAAACCCCGGCAGCCGCCTGCGCCTTGTCGTAGGCCCGTTCGAACGTGTCGGCGGTGCCCATCACCTCACCCGTCGATTTCATCTCCGGACCGAGTCGCGGGTCACAGCCCGGTAGCCGGTCGAACGGGAGGACGACCTCCTTGACGCTTGCCTGTTCCGGAATTCCCTCCGTGGCGTCGAGGGCGGCGAGCGAGCGTCCGGCCATCACCTTCGCCGCGAGTTTGGCGATCGGAACACCCGTCGCCTTCGAGACGAACGGAACGGTCCGCGACGAGCGCGGGTTCGCCTCGATGACGTAGACCTCTCCGTCCGCAACCGCTAGCTGTACGTTCAACAGTCCCACTGTGTCGAGCGCGTGGGCAATCTCCTCTGTGACCTCGCGGACGCGTCCCATCGTTTCGTCGTCGAGCGATTGAGGCGGGATGACGCAGGCCGAGTCGCCCGAGTGGACGCCGGCCGACTCCACGTGTTCCATGATCCCGCCGATCAACACCTCCGCTCCGTCCGCGACGGCGTCCACGTCGAGTTCGATCGCGTCGGCAAGGAACTCATCGATCAGGATCGGCTCATCGGGGCTGACCCGAACGGCCTCCTCGATGTACGCCGCGAGGTCGGCGTCGTCCTCGACAATTTCCATCGCACGGCCGCCGAGGACGTAGCTCGGACGGACGAGCACGGGATAGCCGATTTCGTTCGTGAGTTCGAACGCCTCCTCGACGCTCCGAGCCGCACCTCCCTCCGGTTGGGCGATTCCCCGTTCGGAAAGCAGCGCGTTGAACCGGTCGCGGTTCTCCGCGAGGTCCATCGCGTCGACGCTCGTTCCCAGCACCGAACAGTCGAGACCGCGGCGGGCGAGTTCGGCTTCGAGGGGTCGACCGACATCGACAGAGGTCTGTCCGCCGAACTGGACCATCACGCCGTCCGCCCCGGTCGCCTCGATCACGTCGGCGATTTCCTCGGCGGTTATCGGCTCAAAAAAGAGGCCGTCGGAGGTGTCGTAGTCAGTCGAGACCGTCTCCGGATTGTTGTTGACGACGTGCGCGTCGATGCCCTCCTCGCGGAGCGCACGAACGGCGTGGACGGTACAGTAATCGAACTCGACGCCCTGGCCGATCCGAATCGGGCCGCCGCCGACGATAACGACGCTCTCGACATCGGTGTCGACCTGCACCTCGTCGCGACGGCTCCCGTGGCTTTCGGCTGGCTGGCGTGCGGAGTAGTAGTACGGGGTCGACGCCTCGAACTCGCCCGCACACGTGTCGACCTGCTTGAACGATCGGCTTGGGACGCTCTCCGCGACGGCGTCGATGCGGTCGGAGTCGACCTCACCGCCGTCGGGTCGAGGAAGCGACGACGCCTCGGTCGCGCCGAATCCGGCGGCGATCTGGCCGTCGGTGAACCCCGCGACAGCGGCCGTCTCGAAGTCGCCGTCCTGGGCCGCGGCGGCGGCGTCGGCGATCCGGCCGATCCGCTCGACGTACCACTCCTCGATTCCCGTAAGATCGACGATCTCACCGACCGAGTAGCCCCGTTCGAACGCCTCGAACATCGCGTATGGGCGGTCCGGCGAGGGCCGTTCGAGATAGTGCCGTTCGAGGGTGGCGTCGTCCACCTCGTCCCAGTCAACCGCGGGGACGTACTCGCTCGATCGGAGTGCCTTCAGCAGGCTCTCCTCGAACGTTCGGCCGATCGCCATCGCCTCGCCGGTCGACTTCATCGCGGTTCCGAGCTCGAAATCGACGTCGGGGAACTTGTCCTTCGGCCACCGCGGGACCTTCGTGACGACGTAGTCGATGGCGGGTTCGAACGCCGCCGTGGTCTCGCCGGTGACCTCGTTTTCGATCTCGTGGAGGCGCTTTCCGAGCGCCACCTTCGCAGTGACGCGGGCGATCGGATAGCCCGTCGCCTTCGACGCCAGCGCGGACGAGCGGCTGACGCGGGGGTTCACCTCGACGACGCGGTACTCGCCGCCGGGCGTGCCGTCGTCGCGCCACGCGAACTGGATGTTACAGCCGCCCTCGATGCCGAGCGCCCGGATCACCTGCAACGCCGCGTCGCGCATCTCCTGGTGGCCCCGGTCGGGGATCACCTGCGAGGGCGTGACGACGACCGACTCGCCGGTGTGGATCCCCATCGGATCGAGGTTCTCCATGTTGCAGATGATGATACAGGAGTCGGCTCCGTCGCGCATCACCTCGTACTCCAACTCGATCCAGCCGGCGATCGACTCGGTGATCAGCACGCGGTCGTCCCGCGAGAGCCGCAGGCCCTTGCGGACGCGCTCGCGGAGTTCGTCCATGTCGTCGACGACGCCGCTTCCGGAACCGCCGAGCGTGTACGTCGTCCGCATGATGACGGGCAGTCCGCCAACCGACTCGACCGCGTCCTCGACCTCGTCGACCGACGTGATCGTCTCCGAGCGCGCGACCGGTTGGCCGAGTTCGCGCATCCGCCGGCGGAACTCCTGGCGGTCCTCGGTCGCGTAGATTGTATCGAGCGGCGTCCCGAGGATCTCGACGCCGTACTCGTCGAGGACGCCCTCCTCGGCGAGTTCGGCGGTGACGTTCAGCCCCGTCTGACCGCCGAGACCGGCGACGACGCCGTCGGGTCGCTCCCGTCGGATGATCTCGGCGATCGCTTCGGTCGTGATGGGTTCGACGTACACCGCGTCGGCCATCTCCGGGTCGGTCATGATCGTCGCGGGATTCGAGTTGACGAGCACGACTCGGGCCCCCTCCTCCCGGAGCGCGCGGCACGCCTGCGCGCCAGAGTAGTCGAACTCCGCAGCCTGTCCGATCCGGATCGGTCCGCTGCCGATCAACAGCACCGTCGGCGCGTCCTCGCTCATCTTACTACCCGTTCAGTTCGTACATCGTAATAAGCCCCGCGAAAGATTACGAGTAGCGAAGAGACGCTTCGAATTTCGAACCGATTGACGAACGGGTCGGGCCACAGGTACAGCCAACACGCTCACGATGGGCGATCGAGACCGGCAACCCCGGCCGTTCAGTGTTCGTCGACGCGGTAGCGGTACGGTTGCTCGCGGATGACCTCAACGTCGCCGTGACGGGCGCGCCGCCCGAGGATGGTCGCCACGCGGTGTGCACTCTCGACGGTCTCTCCGTGTTCGGCCAGTAGTTCACGGATCTCGCGGGCCGTCAGCGGTTCGTCCGGTTCGACCTCCGCGAACACCTCCCTGATCCGCTCGTACTCCCCCATGGTCCCCACCATACCAGGTGGTTGCCACGTCCACGTACGTAAACCTTCGTCAGCCACCCGTCAGACGGAGAGACACGTGACAGCGTCAGGCCGGAAACGCGTCGTACTCGTCCTCGAAGTCACGTTCGGCGCGGTACTCCTCGACGAACGCCTCGACGTCAAACGTCAGCATCTGTTCTTCGAACGCCGAGATCGCCTCGTCGTCGGCGGCGTGGCTGATCGCGTGTTCCATCAGTTCGATCACGAGTTCGACCGCGATCTCGTGTAAGCGCCGGCTGTCGAAGTCGGTCACCCACAGGAGCGAACAGCCCATCCGGCCGTCGCCGCTCACGTCCTCGCTGACCACCCGCTCGGGGAACTCCTCGACGACGACGCCGAGGAGGTGGGGCATTGAGAACTCCTCGAACTCGTCGGCCGTGTCGATCGTCTCCCGCAGGATCTCGACGAGAAACGCCGGGAAAAAGCGCGTCAACGGGTGGACATCCATCACGACTGCGTGGGTCGCCCCGCAGCCGCAGTCGAACTCGCGCATTCCGAGGTCAAGCTCGTAGCGGTCGATCCGCTCGCCGCAGGGCAACTCGACAGCGGTATCGTCGCCCGGAATGCGCGGTTGCGCCATCGGGACTGCGTTGGGTGTTCGGCCGTTTAAGGGGTGCGATCACGGCTTCCGAGTAGTCATTACCCGACGGTTCCGAGCCGCCGGGGTACCGATCCCGTCATCTTCAATCGGTCACAGTGCCGAACCCGTGGCTCGCCGTCCGGTTCCGGCAGGCCAGCCGCCGCGAGCAGGTCGTTCTCGTGGATCGTCGCCGTCGCCGGTTGGAGCGGCCACGGGTCGTGATCGATCGCCCCGAAGAGCACGCCCGCTCCCCGAGGTGCGTAAAATCGATACCGCTCGACGAGCCACTCGTCGAGCGAGCCGGGTTCCGGTCGGCTGGCCGTGCCCGTCGGGGCGTACGTGGCCGCGAATCCGGCCGGTGGCCCGTCCGTTCGAACGCTCCGGACGGTCGTTCGCCCCCCGTCCGTCTCGACAGCAGCGTCGATTCCGTAGCACGGGAGTCGTGTCAACCGACGTGTTACCGCCGCGATTCGACGCCATCCGAGGTCGATGCTGAAGAAGTACAGCCCTGGCTCGTCACGGTAGCGAACGTAGGTCCGGAGGTTCACCTCCGGCACCGAGAGACCGAACGCCTTCAGGAGCGGTCGCGGACGAACGTCGGCCAGCGTAAATGGGAGGATGCTCACCCACGCTCGACCGTCCCGAACGTCCAGTTCGAGCTGATCGGGAACGTACGGACGGAGCTGGTCTGGATCGACCGGCCAGTGGGCGAACAGGACACACTCGACGGCCATCGAAACGGGGTGCGGTGCCGCCACCATCACGTCCGGGATACGCTCGGCGAACCCTTGGTTCCGGGGGCTTGTCGCGTCTTCTCACCGCCCGTTTCGGCGAAGCAGCTGGAAACAAGGACTTTGTTCACGGAGAGCCTCCACCGAACAAGAGACCGACGGCGGCGGACGTTCGCTGTAAACGACCCGTTCACGGAAGATTGCGTCCGCGTGCCGAGATCGGTTGGGGGGAGCATGACTGCCGATCACTCGGCCACCGTGGCCACGGACCGTCTGGAACGCACCGACTACGACGATCTCGCGGCGTTGCTGGGGGATGCGGTGATCGATCGGGAGGAGCACCTGAACGCGGAAGCGTTCGTGATCCGCCCGGACGCCGTCCAGGAGACCCTGACGACGCTGCGCGACGACGCTGGCTTCGATCACCTCTCGTGTGTCACCGCCCAGCAGTATACCGACCGCTACGAGTCGATCTACCACCTCACCTCCTACGATGACCGCCGGCGCGAGGTGAGCGTGGTCGTGCCGACCGATCCTGAACGGCCGGTCTCCCAGAGCGCCGAGCCGGTGTTTCGAACCGCGGATTGGCACGAGCGGGAAGCCTACGATCTGGTGGGGATCGAGTACGAGGGCCATCCCGATCTTCGACGCATCCTGTTGCCGCGAACGTGGCAGGGCCACCCGCTCTCGCTCGACTACCACCAGGACAAGCCACAGATCGTCACGCTCGAAGCCCACAAGAACCCGCTGGAGGAAGCGTACCGTTCGGAGTCGGAGACGATGTTTCTCAACATCGGACCGCACCACCCGGCGACCCACGGCGTGCTCCACCTGAAAGTCGTCCTCGACGGCGAGCAGGTGGCGAACGTCGAACCCGACGTCGGCTACCTCCACCGCTGTGAGGAGCAGCTGTGTCAGCAGGGGAACTACCGGTACCAGATCATTCCGTACTCGAACCGATGGGACTACACGGCGAACCTCCCGAACGAGTGGGCCGTCGCCCGAGCGATCGAGGATCTCGCCGACCTGGAGGTCCCCGAGTACGCACAGGTGCTTCGGACGATGGCTGTCGAGTTCGGCCGCATCCTCGGGCACCTGCTGGCGATGGGAACGTTCGCGCTGGACGTCAACGGCGACTTTACGGCGGCGTTCATGTACGCAATCACCGACCGTGAGCGCGTCCAGAACATCTTAGAGGACCTCACCGGCCAGCGGATGATGTTCTACTACTTCCGGCTGGGTGGGGTCGCGTGGGACGTCCCCGAACCCCGCGAGGAGTTCTTCGGGAAAGTCCGGGACTTCCTCGATCACCTCCCCGGAGCCGCTGAAGAGTACCACAACCTCATCACCCGAAACGAGGTGTTTCAGCTTCGGTGTGTCGACACCGGCTATCTCTCGCCGGAGGTGGCGAAATCCTACGGCTGTACGGGACCGGTCGCCCGTGCGTCCGGGATCGACTACGATCTCCGGCGGGACGACCCGTACGGCTACTACGACGAACTCGACTGGAAGGTCATCACCGACGACGGCTGTGACAATTACGCCCGCCTGCTCGTCAGAATGCGTGAAGTCGAACAGTCCGCGCGGATCATCGAACAGTGCGTCGACCTCCTCGAAGACTGGCCCGAGGACGAACGCGAACTGCAAAGCAACGTCCCGCGAACCCTGCGTCCGCCGGAGGACGCAGAGACGTATCGTGCCGTCGAGTCCGCGAAGGGCGAACTCGGGATCTACATTCGCTCCGACGGCACCGACACCCCTGCCCGGTTCAAGATCCGAAGCCCGTGTTTCAACAACCTCCACTCGCTCGCGGAGATGGCCGAGGGAGAGTACGTCGCGGACCTGATTGCCGCGCTCGGCAGTCTGGACATCGTGCTGGGCAGCGTCGATCGGTGAGCGGGGAAGCCCGTCGTCAGGGCCAGTCGTCGCGGTCGTCAGCCGCACCGGCGTCGGGAATCTCGGGCGAACCGATCTCCCAGCCTGCAGCGTCGGCAGCGTCCTCAACCGCGAGGAACTCCCAGTCGTGTTCGTCGGCGAGTTCGCGGTCCTCGTCGCTTATCCCGACGAAGACGTGCCGTTCGGTGTCGAACTGCCGTTTGACGGTGTCGAGGCTCTCGGCCTTTCCGCGTGGGCCGGAGAAGAAGTCCTGATGGATCCGGTGTTTGCGCGTGAAGTTCGTCACGACGTACGTTGGCTTATCGGAGACGACGCCGAGATACTGCGTCCACTGGCGGGCGTCGGTGAACACCGCATCCGGGCGCGCAAGTTCCTCTAAGGCGTCGAGTTCGAACGCCAGCGTCATCTCGCCGCTACCGCCACCGTTCATATTCACCGGTCGGGTCCGCCCGCGAATAACCGTGTCGGTCGCGGATCGGTTCCGAACGAAGGGGGTGGGGGATGGGAGTGCCCACTCAGGTGGTCCGAACCTGGTAGTAGCCGGTGTACACCACGAACGCTCCGTCATCGAACGATTCGGTCGCTGCGGCGGCTTCCTCAGCCGACGCGCCACCGTTCGTGGCGGCCACGAGCCACGACTGTACGTCCTCCGTCAGTTCGTCGAAGTGCGTGACGACGCCGTCCTCGGGGATTGTGTCGATCCGTCGCACGTCGATTGGTCTGTCACCGGCCATAGTGGGCATTGTTACCATATACCATGCGGCTACTTAACTGTTTCTTGCATCCGAACAGTTCGATCAAGCGACGGGAGGCGGTACGAGGAGAAGATGACGGGCTGGAAACGGCCAAGAAGGAGGGTACCGACGGCAAGCGACCGAATCGTCCGTACTGGAGACAGCTACTGTTCCTGTGGGGGCGCGAAGTCGTCGATCTCGATCCGCTCGGCAAGCAGCGCATCGGTATTTCCGGAGACGTCAATCTCCTCACGAACGAGTTGTTTCAGCCGGCTCTGTGGGGACAGATCGCCGATGAGGACCCCGCCGACGACCTTGCCGTCCTTGATCGCGACCCGTCGCCACTCGGTCTCGGAGTACTTCTTCTCGACGTACTCGTCGCCGAGGGTCGGGTGCCCGAACGAGAGAAACGGGAAGTCGAAGTGGGTGATCGAGTACGACGAGACCCACCGGAACTCCTCGGCCTCGTCGTCGGCGGCCATGTTGACTGCAGCGACCCGGCCTTGCTCCTTCGCGCTCCCCCACGCACCGTTCTGGGCGTACTCCCCGAGGACCACGTCGTAAAAGCGGGTGACGTCGCCTGCGGCGTAGATGTCGTCGACGTTGGTCTGCATGAACTCGTCGACGACGATGCCGTTTTCAGTCTCGATGTCAGTTCCTCGGACGAGTTCGGTGTTGAAATCGAGTCCGATCGCGATTCCGACGAACTCGCTGTCGTAGCGGTCCCCGTTGGCGTCGATCGCCGCCTCGACGCGTCCGTCGTCGTCGACTTCGAATCGCTCGACGCCGCTTTCGAAGACCGGCGTGACGCCCTTCTCGCGCATTCCGTCGTGGATGATTTCGGCTCCGTCGATCGAAAGCGCGTAGCGCCACCAGCGGTCCCCGCGCATGATGTAGTGAGCGTCGACGTCGTGTGCCCCACAGATCGCCGCGAGGTCGATCCCCAGCAGCCCGGCCCCGATCACGACGCCCGTGTCGGCCTCCTCGGCTCCCTCACGGATCCGCCGCGCGTCCTGAAACGTCCAGAAGTGGTGGATGCCCTCAGCGTCGCTGTTCTCGACGGGTAGCTGGTTCGGCGTTCCCCCGATCGAGAGCAACAGTTTCCCGTACGGGATCGTCTCACCCTCGTGGGTCGTCAGCGTCTTCTCGTCGACGTCGATGTCGACGACAAGCGTGTTCAGCCGGAGATCCACGTCGCGGTCTTCGTACCACTCCTCTTCGTGGATCCCGATCGGTGCCTCGGGAAGCTTCCCCTTGGCGAACTCCTTCGTCAAAATTCGATTGTAGAGAGGTTCACCCTCGTCCGTGATCACCGTGATCTCGGCGTCGGGATGCTCTTCGCGTAACGTCTCCGCGGCGGAGCTGCCCGCGATCCCGTCGCCGATGATGACGTACGACTCGGCCATATCCGGAAGATTCGAAACGATGGTTAATGTGGGTTGCTATTCGACGATCTTTCAATCCCAAGACCCACGACGCGATCGCGACCCGACGGCGGACCCCGCCGGTTCCGACGTGGGAGGACGCGCCGCTTGACGAACCGGTGACGACTGCCACACTCCAGAGCCCGGACCCTACCCGACACCCACTCACCGTTCGGCGATCCGATCCGCACACTTGAAACCAGCCACCACGCCGCCGTTCAGGCTGCGTTCGGGATACTGCGCACGGCTGGCCATCCCCGCGTAGTACAGTCCCGTGGCCACCTCGTCGCCGAGGTCGTACGGAATCACCTCGTCGAGGTAGCCCCGTTCGTAGACCGGAGCGGCCCGCGGATTTCGGGCGACTTCGAACCGCCGAACGGACTCGGGATCGAACGCCGGAAACAGATCGGCGATCCCGTCGAGCCACCGCTCGCAGATCGCGTCGTCATCGAGTCGCCAGAGTTCCTCGTCGAGGTGCTGGACGTAGCTGGCGACGTACAGCAGATGGTCGCCGCCGTACCGTTCGGGCGAGACGAAGTTCGTGTGCTCGATCAGCGCGCCGAACGGTGCGTCGTCGGCCACGTTGAGCCAGTAGGTGTCGGTCAGCGGTTCGTCGAGCCACGCGAGCGCACACACGGCCGCCTGAAAGTCGATCGAGCACTCGTAGCCCGTGAGTGACTCCAGGACGTTGGGCATCGTCGCGACGACGACGGCGTCGAGGTCGTGCGTCTCGCTCCCGTCGTCGGTGTCGACAGTCAGCGAGGAGACCGCGCCGTCCTCCGTCCCGAGTTCCGTCACGCGCGCACCGGTCTGGATTCGATCCCGACCGACCGCGTCAGCGAGCGCGTCAAGCAGTCGCTCGAAGCCACCGTCGAGATAGCCGAGGATCTCCCCGCGGAGGATGTCTCGTTCGCCCCGAAAGCGAATCCGTCCGAGCAGCCACGCCGCGCTCACGTCGTCGACTCGGTCTCCCCACTTCGCGTCGAGCAGCGGGTCGAAGAAGTTCTCCGCGACGCCGCGGGTCGTGTGTTCGCGAACGAACTCCTCGACGGCGGTGTCCTCGAAGTCCGATAGCTCGTCGTACGTATCGAACCGTGGCACCACGCCTCGAACGTCGATACCGAGGGTGAGCATCCCAAGCCGGAACGTGTCGTAGAGGCTCAGGTGTGGGTATGCGAGGATCTCCCACGGCTTGTCGAGGGGGTGGACGACGCCGTCGACGTAGTAGGCGTTCTCGCCGATCAGCCACGCAACGTCGCCGCCGATGCCGAGTTCCTCGGCGAGTTCGACGATCGTCTCCTCGGAGCGCGAGAGGTGGTGGTAGAACTGCTCGATGGGGTCGCCAGCGGTCTCGTAACTCGCGGCGAGTCCGCCGACCGTCTCGCTCGCTTCGAACACCCGGACCTCGTGGCCGCGCTCGCGGAGGCGGTACGCGGCCGCCAGCCCGGCGATCCCGCCGCCGACGACGCCGATCATGGAGGGCGGTTGTCAGGGATCGGGCAAGGGTCTTGCGTCTCGGAGCGACGGTACTCGGGAGTGGTCCCAAGATCGACGGCGGGCGTCCTGTCGCCAGCTTTTTATCCGCCCGCGGGGACCGGTGGCCCATGATCACGGTCCGGGCACCGGCGACGAGTGCCAATCTTGGGAGTGGTTTCGACGTGTTCGGGGTGGCACTGGAGCGTCCGGCGGACGTCGTGCGCGTCGAGCGCGCCGAGGAGACGACGATCGAGGTGACGGGGATTGGAAGTCAGTACGTTCCCGAAGACCCCGAGAAAAACACGGTCGGTGCAGTCGCCCGTGAACTCGACGCGCCCGCGCACATCCGGATCGACAAGGGGGTCCGACCCGCCTCGGGGCTCGGGTCATCGGCGGCGAGTGCGGCGGCCGCCGCACTTGCACTGAACGAGTTGTACGACCGTGGACTGACCCGTCGCGAACTCGTTCCGATCGCGGCGGAGGGCGAGGCGGTCGTCTCCGGGGCGGCCCACGCTGACAACGTGGCCCCGGCGTTGCTGGGGGGGTTTACGATCACGACCGCCAATCGGACAACCAGGATCGACGCGTCGCTCCCGCTTGTGGTCTGTCTCCCCGAGATCACGGTCTCGACGAAGGACGCCCGCGAGGTGGTCCCGGCGTCGGCCCCGATCGACGAGGTCGTCGAGACCGTCGGTAGCGCGGCCACGCTCGTCGCCGGAATGTGTCGCAACGATCCCGAACTCGTCGGGGACGGGTTCGAGGAACGGATCGTGACGCCGGCGCGCGCCGCCCTGATCGACGGCTACGACGCCGTCTGCGAGGCGGCTGTCGAGGCCGGAGCGACGGGCGTCACCGTGAGTGGGGCCGGTCCTGCCGTACTGGCGATTCCCGAACGGGGGCGAACGCGCGCGGTCGCCGCGGCGATGGTCGCGGGATTCGAGGAGGCCGGCGTCGACGCTCGGGCGTACCCCACCCGGATCGGGGACTGCGCCCGGTTCGCCTGATCGTCGATCCTCGCGATCAGGTATCCACGTCGCTCGCCCGGTCGACGGACGAGTCCGGTCGCTCCCGACTCCCTTTGACGCCGGTGGCGTCCGGCGCGATTCGAAAGCCGCCGGTCTCCTCCCGCCCGGACAGTTCGCGCTGTGGGAACGGGATCTTGATCCCCTCGCGTTCGTACGCCGCCTTCACCGTTCGGATCATCGCGGCGCGCGCGCGCCAGTGACGGCGGGCGCTCGGTTTGTCGATCCACGCCCGGAGTTCGAGGACGACGGCGGAACTCGAGAACCGGACGGGAACCGCTTCCGGTGCGGGAACGCGAAGCACGTCGTCGACCTCGGTGAGCGCCTCCTTCGCCACCTCCGTTGCCCACTCAGGATCGGTGCTGTAATCGACGTCGACCTCGACGCGAACGCGGAGTCGGCCCTTTCGGGTCCGGTTTTTGACGACGCTGTCGGTGACGTTGTCGTTGGGGATGACGACCGACTCGCCGTCGCGGTTTTCGAGCCGGGTGTTCACGATCGTGATGTCGGTGACGATCCCCTCCTCGTCGCCGATCAGCACCCAGTCACCGATCTCGAACGGTCGCGAAAACATCAACACGATTCCGGCGACGAGCGCTGCGAGCGTCTCGCGGGCCGCCATGCCGATCACGACGCCGAGGACGCCAGCCCCGATCAGGAATCCGTCGAGGTCGACACGCCATACTCGTAGCGTCATGAGCGTGACGATCACGAGCAACATGAGCTGTGTGCTCCGAAACGCCACCTCCTCCTGGTGACGGGTGAAGCGGTTCGTCCGCTCGGCGAATCCGATCACCCACTCGCGAAGCTCACGACTCGCGACGTAGCCGCCGATGACGAGGCCGATCGTGAGCGCGATCCGGCCGAGGTATGGGAGCGACTGTTCGAACAGTCCGATCGCCGCGAGCGCCAGATCGACCCGCCCCCACACCGCAACGAGCGCGAGCGCGGTCACCGCCAGCAACACGACCTGCAGTAGCCGCATGATCATGTCGCGAAGCAGCGCCAGCGGGACGTGCTGATCGACGACCGTGATGACCCGAACGAGCCAGCCGCCGAACGCCTCCCGGTCGATCGCCGACCGACCGGTGCGCGCGAGCGCAGGCCCGAGTACAGCGAAGGCCACGAAGGAGACGAGCAGGATCACGGCGGTGGCCGTCAGCCGTGCCTCGTTACCGGTGGCCTCGACAGCCACGAGCGCGTCGATGAGGTCGTCGAGCGGCATTCCGTTTCACTCCGGCTCTCAAACGCGGACACCTTAGCCCTGACGTTTCGATTCGGAACGGTTCTGCGTCGGTCCGACACCGCTACGCCGCTCGACCGCGTCTTCGGACCCGTGTCCTCCGACCTGGATTCGCGACGGGACGCCGCCCTCGCGACCGCCGTCCTCACCGTGGCGGTGGTCGTCGGCGTCGTCGCCCGTGCCGATCCGTCCGTCCCGTGGCTCGTTGGCGGGGCGCTGCTCACGATCGTCGCCGAGGCTCTCGCCGGTCGGTACCGCCGATCCGTCGAACGGCGCTGGGCCAGCCCCGCCGTCAGGGCCGGAGCCGTCGCGGTCGCGGTCGTCGCGATCATCGCAGTGGCAACGGTCGCACCCGATCTCGCCGTCTCGGTGGCGGTCGGTGCGCTCGTGACGTACCTCGTGTTGCTCGCGCTCGTGCGAGCGGAAATCCTCGGGTTCCCCGAGCGGTAGTGGTCCCTCGGGTTCCCCGAGCGGTAGTGGTTCGGTCAGTCGGACACGTCCACGAACTCGTCGTAGAACGCCGCCGTGAGGTGCCGTCGCTCCCACTCACGGCGTTCGTCGGGATCGATGGTTGCCGACCAGATCAGCAGGATCGTGACGAAACCGCCCAGGCCGGGACCGATCGTCAACGCGAGCAACACGAGCGGTTCGAACGAGAACGAGAACAACCCGGAGACCAGCCCCCACGGGTCGGGACCGAATGTCAGCCACCGGGCGGGAATGGGCGCGAGCACCAGCGTGATCGGGGGGTAAATCGTCGCGTTCAAGACGGGACCGCCCCGTGCGCGAACGAACGCGAGTCCGTAGTACCCCCAGCAGACGATCCCGGAGCCGATGGCCGCGACCCGTCGCGGATCGGTCGTCTCCTCGCCGGCAACCAGCGCCGACACGTCGCCGTAGACCAGCGCGACCGCGCCGAAGTAGCCGATCCAGCACGCGAGGACGCCCCCGAGAACGACCAGTACCTGATCGCGTCGGGTTTCTCCCACGAACCCGTCGGTCGCCGGCGTCGCCATGCCCACGTGTCGGGAGTCGAATCGGTTGAACGTTCCGGGTTGGCCCCGACCGACTCCGAAACGGCCCAATCGACGGACCGAACACGATTCCCACGTGATGGGAACGGCTGAAGGGTGACCGATCCACCATTCTCAGCCGGTGGGAATCGTTTCAGGCCCACCGATACCCGATTCCCAATCCATAGGAATTGATTTTTGAACGGTGAAAACCGATTCTTGGACAGTGGGAATTCATTCCCGAATCACGGGAATGAATTCCCTGACACCGGAACCGTCCCTGGGGCCACCGAACGCGAGCGCGGTCGTCCGTCCGCCGTGCGATCAGACGCCCCGGCCCTGCATCTTCTCCTCTTCGGGCAGGTCGACGTTCGCGTCGCCTTTCATCCCTTCGCCGACGTTCGAGGCAATCTCGGCGAGTTCCGCGGGATCGTCCCAGTTGTTGACGGCCTCAACGATCGCTTCGCCCATCGCGGGCGGGTTCTCCGCGCCGAAGATACCCGACCCGACGAAGATGCCGTCGCACTCGTGGTGCATCATCAGCGCCGCGTCGGCGGGCGTGGCGATGCCGCCCGCGGCGAAGTTGACGACCGGGAGCCGCCCCATCTCGGCGGTTTCGTGGACGAGTTCGGCCGGGGCCTCGTTCTCGCGGGCCCACGCCTCGCGCTCCTCGTGGTTCATTCCCTCCAGCGTTCGGATCGCGCCCTTGATCGTCCGCTGGTGGTGGACGGCCTGGTTCACGTCGCCCGTTCCGGCCTCGCCCTTCGTCCGGATCATCGCCGCGCCCTCGTCGATCCGGCGCAGTGCCTCACCGAGGTTCCGCGCCCCGCAGACGAACGGCGCGGTAAAGTCGCGCTTGTCGATGTGGTAGGCGTCGTCGGCGGGCGTGAGCACCTCGCTCTCGTCGATCATGTCCACGCCGACCGCTTCGAGAATCTCCGCCTCCTTCGTGTGTCCGATCCGTGCCTTGCCCATCACCGGAATCGAGACCGAGTCGACGATCGCCGCCACGTCCGCAGGGTCGGCCATCCGCGCGACGCCGCCGCGCTTTCGGATGTCCGCCGGGACGGCTTCGAGCGCCATCACCGCGACGGCTCCCGCGTCCTCGGCGATCTGAGCCTGCTCTTCGTTCACCACGTCCATGATGACGCCGCCTTTCTGCATCCGCGCGAATCCCTGTTTGATGAGGTCCGTACCGCGTCGAAGCTCTTCGAGATCGGTTTCGTCGGCCATGTCACGAGGTGTGTCGCGGAGCGGGTAATGCGTGACGGTTCCGGCGGCACACTTGCGTACGATGTCACCTGTCCACACCGCTGAAAGCGTTGGTCGGCGAGTATCGACCGACAGGTTGTCGACGGACACAGCCTCCAACACCGTTATCCCATTCGCCAACACAGAACCACCGATGACGGATCTGGGGCTGATCGCCGTTCATGTCGCCCACACGCCCGCGTTTGTGGGCGGTGTCGAGGGGCTTCTCGCCGAGGCGGACGGTCCACTCGGCTACGTCCTCGTGTTCGTCCTCGCCGCGATCCCCTGGTTCGAGATCCTACTCGTGATCCCCGTCGCCATCGCGCTCGGGATGAACCCCGTGGCCGTCGGTCTGCTGGCGTTTCTCGGGAACGCCCTCCCGATCTACGGCATCGTCGCGTTTCACCGCCGGATAACGGCGTGGTTGGATCGACGACGTATGTCGGCGGACGAGCAGTCAAGTCGCACGGAACGCGCCCGTCGCATCTGGGATCGGTACGGGCTGCCAGGGCTGGCGCTTGCAGGTCCGATTGCCACCGGAATCCACCTCGCGGCCGTGATTGCACTCGCTCTCGGCGGTTCCGGACGGCGAGTCTCCGCCTGGATGACCGTCAGTCTGGCTCTCTGGACGGTCGTCCTCGTCGCCGCATCAGCGATGGGAGCATCGTTGCTCGGGTTCGGATAGCGTTCTCGATCCGGCAGGATTATCCCCCGAGCCACCGACATCTCGGCTGATGGACCTCCCAGAGCGCGAGCCG
Organism: Salinarchaeum sp.; assembly: GCA_007122875.1. Classification (GTDB taxonomy): domain Archaea; phylum Halobacteriota; class Halobacteria; order Halobacteriales; family QS-1-68-20; genus QS-1-68-20. The sequence goes on from SKSS01000040.1 coordinate 23,469, forward strand.
CTTCCCCGGTACGTCGCCCCCCTTCCCGAGTGGCTGGAGGACCTCGCGCTCAGGTACGCCTGGCTGATCGTGGCGATCAACCTCGTCGGGACGGCCTTCGGCTTCTGGTTCTACGCCGTCGAGACGGGCCAACTGATGCGCGAACCGCTCGTGATGTGGCCGTGGGTCCCCGACAGCCCGATGGCCACCCTCCTGTTCGCGGCCAGCCTCGCGGCGTGGAAGCTCGGCCGCCCCCAGGAGTGGCTCAACGCCATGGCGTTCTTCGGGTGTATCATCCTCGGACTGTGGACGCCGTACGTCCTGCTGGCGTTCCGTGAGTTTTACACCGGAACCCACCCGCTGATGTACCAGTGGCTGTTCTGGAGTCACCTCGCCATGGTCGCTCAGGCGTTCGTGATCCACCGGTACAGCGAGTTTCCGCCGTGGGCCGTCGGCGTCGCCATCCTGTGGTACGGCTTCGATTTCATCGTCGACTTCCTGGTCCCGATCGTCGGCGAGCCACACCACACCGTCCTCCCGACTGCACGGGACACCCCGATGTGGGGCAACTCGACCGCGATCGACGTGGCCGCGACGGGCGCGTTTGCGTTTACCGTACTCGCGCTGTCTCTCGCGTTGACGACGCGGGTGTGGAAGCTGGAACGGAAGATCAGCGACAGTCGGTCAAGTACGTGAGAAGGCTATCCCCCGGAACGTAACACACGGTGCCTTGATGTACGGTTGCTGTGTAGGTTGAGGAAAGAGCCAACTGCCGGTATATGATTGCCGATGTCCTCAGCGGTTCCGACATCAACGATATCCACAATTTCGTGTGCGAGGAGTACGACCTATCGCACACCGGCACACAGCATCCGCTTCCGAACCGACAACTCCAACGCGCGATCGAACGGGCCTCCGACACATCGAATCCCTACGTCGCTGTGGCGACGCTGTTGAAGTCGCTCATCGATATGCACGTATTCGAGGACGGGAACAAGCGAACTGCCTGGCTCTCGGTCCGGCTGTGTTTGCAACGTCTCGATTGTCCACCGCCAGCGCCTTCTGACGAGGCTGTTCCCACCGTATTTGAAACACCATCGTCGCTTCTCGACCGACGAAGTGGCTGTCTGGCTCCGGAATGGTGATCTCGACGAGTCCCGACTGCGGTCGTGAGTACGGTTGGCCCGCCCCGCGACGCCGCTTCACTCTCTTGGGCGGCACAGCGTACACCAGAGTTATTACCGCGCCACCACGAGAGTAGTGTATGAGCGACTCAACGGGGCACGTTCGCGATGATCGCTCCGAGGAGGAACGCGAACGCGTCCGCGAAGAGATCAAAGCGCTGATGGACGAGGATCGCGAGATTTTGGACGCCCTCGACGAGTAGCTATCCCCCGCAATTTCGCTGACTACCCTCTTCGGACCAGTGATTGCTCGGTGGGTTTCTGGTCGGAAAGAGCGAGTGGACGCGTGGTCGTTGGGCAGTATCTCAGCCTGTTGATGGAGATGTGTGAGAGGACACCGTACTGCACTTGCTACGTGGCGCGTCGACAGCTACGGATCCAAAAAACAGTCGCTGCGGGTACCCTCCGATTACTCGACGATCACGACCACGTCTTCAGCCTCGATCATCTCACCCTCGCCAGCGTAGCCCCGTTCCGTTCGGATATCGTACAGGTCGGGATCGAGAACCTCGCCCGCGATCGCCAGTCCGTCGTCGGTCTCCTCGA
>SKSS01000013.1 GCA_007122875.1 Salinarchaeum sp.
GACGCCGTGCTGGTTACCGGTGGCGATCGAGCGGACGTACAGACCGTCGCGTTAGAGGCCGCCGGCGTGAAGTGTCTCCTGCTCACCGGCGGGCTTCGGCCGTCGGCTGCCGTCCTCGGAACGGCCGAGGAACGTGGCGTTCCAGTGTTGTTGGCTCGGACGGACACGCTGACGACGATCGAGCGCGCTGAAGAGGTAGTCTCCGGCGGCCGGACCCGCGACGAACGGACCGTCCGACGCATGGCCGAACTGCTGGCGGATCACGCGGATGTCGACGCTGCGTTGGCCGGAAACTGAACGCTCGCAGTGAACTACTTCTCCGTAGCCGAACAGTTCGGCCGTCCCGGCCGGTGTACAGAAACCGGCCGGCTGACGGCATGCCGGTGTCAGAGGCGTTCCGGCACCTTACTCGGTTCCTCTCGAAGGGCCTTTCCTCACCGGTCGACTGGTTGGTCACACCCCAATACCGGCATAAGTATTTTGTGTTAGTTTATATATTCAGGCGGTCGGCTCGGGGACACACGGTCGTCGCCCCGGTAGTTCATGAGGTGGCGTTCCGATGAGTCCGCATGGATACCACGATCGAGTACCTCATGTGGATCAGCGGTCGGCCAGCCGACACACGACACAACCTTGGGTCAAGCGCCCTCTCCCGGAAGGCAGATCGATGGCCGGTTCCCGACCGGCTAGCCGATCTACCGAACCCGGATCGATCGCTGGTTGGCCTACTCGCCAACGAGTATGGCGTCGATCGATCGAACGTACTTGTGGCTCCCGGTGCGACCGGAGCCAACGTCTTCGCCGCAACCGCCGCGCTCGCCGACGGCGAGCGTGTCCTCGTCGAGCAGCCGGGATACGAGCCGTTGCACGCAACCCCCGCCTCGCTCGGCGCGTCGATCGATCGATTCAACCGCCCTGCACCCGATTACCGGCTCGATCCCGACCGGATCGCGGACTCAATCGAACCGGACACCGCGCTCGTGACGATCACGAACCGTCACAACCCGAGCGGACGGCGCGTTGGGCGGGACAAACTCGCCACGGTGGCGTCCGTCGTCGCCGATCACGGAGCCACGCTCCTCGTCGACGAGGTGTACGCGCCCTTCGGAACCGCTCCGACCGAGGGACGAACAGCGTTCGGCGGCCCGACCGCGGCCGGCCTTCCGAACACGGTCGTCACCGGGTCGTTGACGAAGTTTCACGGCCTCGGTGGACTTCGGATCGGGTGGGTGATCGGTCCCGAGACGTTCGTCAAGCGGGCACGCATCGCCTCCAGTCACGTCACCGGGGTAGCCGCACCGAGCCGAGCGCTCGCCCGACGGGCGCTGGCCGGACACGACGAGCTTGCCGCGGACTCACGTGAGTTGATCGCCGAGAACACGGCGCTCCTCTCGCGGTTCGTCGACTCCCGCGACGACCTCGCTGGTCCCGTCTTCGACGGCTGTACGTACGGCGCGCTCACCCACGACCGCATGGATGGAGACGCCGTCTCGCGGGCGGCGGAAGCGGCCGGCATCCTCGTCGTGCCGGGACGGTTCTTCGACGCCCCCGGCCGGTTTCGAATCAGCCTCGGGATGTCCCCTGACGACTGTGAGGCGGCGCTCGATGCGTTCGGAGCGGTGCTCGACGGCTGTTGAAGCGGCTTCCGTTCAGTCGAGCGCCTCCGCGAGCAGTTCGATCGGGTGCGGTGGCTCCTCCGCGTTCGGATCGCGAGCCGCGAGTTGGGCTCGACACGACGTCCCCGGAGCGACGACCCGGTCTCCGTTGCTCCGCTCGACCTGCTCGTAGAGGATACCCGCGATCGCCTCGCTCATCGAGACGTGCTCGGCCTCGTAGCCGAACGAACCGGCCATCCCGCAGCACCCGCTGTCGAGGGCGTCCACCTCGAAGCCGGCCTGCCGGAGTACCGCGACCGCGTGACCGGCCCGGCCGGTCGCCTTCTGGTGGCAGTGACCGTGGTAGGTCAGGCGTTCGTCGGGGACCGTCGCGGGCGGTTCGAGGTCGTGGGACCAGAGGTACTCCATCGCCCCGTAGGTGTTCGTCGAAACGGCTTCGACCGCGTCACCGCCGAGCAGATCCAGATAGTCAGACTGCACCATCACGGCGTCGGACGGCTCGACGACGACGAGTTCCCATCCCTCCTCGATCCACGGCTTGAGCGTCTCGACGACGCTTTCGGCGCACTCTCTTGCCCGGTCGAGAAAGCCCTTCGAGAACGCCGGCCGGCCGAGGTCACCCAGGTCGAGGACGCGGACGTGGACACCTGCGGCCTCGAAGGTCCGGACGGTCGCCTTCCCCGTCTCGACGTGGACGTAGTTCGTGTAGGCGTCCGGAACGAGCAGTACGTGGCGTGTCGCGTCCTCGATGTCGACTCGGGAGCCACGCTCGTCGAACCAGTCGACGAGACTTTCCCTGCGAAAGCGTGGGAGTTCGCGTTCGCGGGCGATTCCGAGCGTCCGCTCGGCGAGCCAGCCCGCACCGGGAAGACGGGGGAGCCAGTTCGAGACCGGAGCGGTCGCGCTCCCGATCTCTGCGAGCCGGTGGACATCCGCGAACAGTCGGTCCCGACGGCTCGATCCGTGGCGCTGGTGGTGTGCGTGTGTGACCTCCGCTTTGAGCTTCGCCATGTCCACTTCGCTCGGGCAGTCCATCGCACAGCCCTTACAGCCGATACAGAGATCGAGCACCTCCGTGACGAACTCGTCGTCGACGGGATCGTCCGGAAGCTCGCCGCTCATCGCCCGCCGGAGCATGTTCGCCCGTCCGCGCGTCGAGAGCACTTCCTCGTTCGCCGCACGGTAGGTCGGGCACATCACGCCGCCGACCACGTCCTGACTGCCGCGACAGCCCCCACAGCCGTGACAGAGTTCGACCATCCCCTGAAAGCCGTTCTCGTTCTCCCAGTTCAGTGCCGGCTCGAACCCGGCGTCGAAGGTGTACTCGGGGTCGAACCGGAGGTGTTCGGTCATGTCGACGTGGCCGTCGGCGTCGCCACAGACCTGTCCGGGGTTGAGCAGCCAGTCGGGATCGAACGCTCGCTTGAGATCGCGAAAGAGGGTCCACACGTCGTCGCCGTAGCGCCGACGGTTCCACTGGCTGCGTGCCCGGCCGTCGCCGTGTTCGCCCGAGACGGCGCCCTCGTACTCGATCACGAGGTCGACGACCTCGCGGGCGATCGACTCCATCGCCGTGACCCCCTCGACGGTCTTCGTGCTGACCAGCGGGCGAACGTGCAGACAGCCCGGCCCGGCGTGGGCGTAGATGCCGGCGAACGTGTCGTGGGCATCGAGGATCTCCTGGAAGTCAGAAACGTAGTCGGGGAGGTTCTCGGGCGGAACGGCAGCGTCCTCAACGAAGGCGATGTGCTTTTCGTCCGAAGTCCGCGAGAGCAGGATCGGCAGCCCGGACTTTCGAAGCGCCCAGAACCGTTCGCGGTCGTACTCGTCGTGGGCTTCGAGACCCGCGAACGCCCGAACGGGGGCGTCCGTCCCGATGCGGCTATTGGACGGAGCCTCCGGCTCGGCGTCCGGAACCCGATCGGCGAGGAGGTCGCCGACCTTCGCCCGGCCGTCCTGATCGCTCTCGGCGTAGAACTCGACGAGGAGGACGGCCCGCGTCCCCTCCGGGAGGATCGTCACCACGTCCTCGAACGCCTCCGTCTCCCTGGCCAAGTCGAGGAGGACACCGTCGAGAACCTCGACTGCCGCCGGATCGTGTTCGAGAATCGGGGAGACATCGGCCATCGCTTCGATGAGATCGTCGTAGGCCAGCAGCGCGACCGCCTTCTCCGGCGGGATCGGCTCCAGGGACACCGTCACCTCGGTGACGACCGCGAGCGTGCCCTCGCTCCCGGCGAGGAGGCGAGCCACATTCACGGTCCCGTCGCGGGCCTCGTCGAGTAGCAGGTCGAGATTGTACCCCGACACGTTCCGCTTGAGGTCGGGATAGACGGTCTCCACGCTGTCGGCTTCCTCGTCTACGACGCGGACGATCTCGGCGTACACCCGTTCGAGGGTGTCGCCGTCTGGATCGGCGTTCTTCCGGATCTCGTCGAGCGACACCTCCCCGAGCGTGGCGACCGTACCGTCCGCGAACACGACCTCGCACTCGTCGACGTACACGTCGGTCTTGCCGTACTGGAGCGAATGCGAACCGGTCGAGTTGTTGCCGATCGCACCGCCCAGTGCGCTTTTGTCTCCCCACGCCGGATCGGGAGCGAACTTGAGTCCGTACGGGGCGAGTTCGGCGTTGAGTTCACCGAGAACGACGCCGGGTTGGGTGCGGACGACGCTCGCCTCGGGATCGATCTCGATCACGTCGTCCATGTGACGGGTAAAGTCGAGAACGACGGCCTCGTTGACCGACTGACCCGCGAGACTGGTTCCGCCTCCGCGCGGGAGGACGGGGACGCCCGCCTCCGCGCAGGTTCGGACGACGGTCGCCACGTCGTCGGTTCCGGTCGGGAAGACGACGCCGACGGGTGTGGCCTGGTAGATGCTCGCGTCGGTCGCGTACAGGCCACGGGAGTACTCGTCGAATCGAACCTCGCCGTCGATCCGATCGCGAAGCAGCGCCGCGATCCCGTTGCCGTCCGTTCCGCCCCGATAATCGTACTGCGCCCGATCGTCGGCGGCCGGATCTTCCGGGCCGACGGGCGCTCTCGCTGTCATGGGTTCCCATGGAGGGCCAGTATCAAAAGACTCGCCCCGGCCGACCGGGTTTATATAGTTCTTTCGGCGGTTCTCGCGGCCGGAGAACGGAAGCGGAGAACTTACCAGCGACGTTGGTACGGTGTATCGAGCGACGGCCACCCCCATGAACGAGACCCGCCAACACATCCGCACACACGTCTATCGACGACCGGGGATTCACTTCAACCGGCTGGTTCGGGAGTCCGGATACGCGCCCGGACAGGTGCAGTACCACCTGCGTCGCCTGGGTGACACCGACGACGTGGTCGACGGCCAGTTCTACGGTCGGACCCACTACTATCCTCCCGAGTACGACGACTGGGAGCGAGGCGCGCTTGCCTTGCTTCGTCGAGAGACCGCCCGTGAAATCACGCTCTACGTCCTAGAGGAAGGTCCCGCACGTCCCGGCGAGGTCGCGGACGCACTCGGTATCGCGCGATCCACCCTCTCCTGGCAGGCCGCTCGCCTCGTCGAGTGTGAGGTAATCGAGAAACGCCGAGACGAACACGCCCGGATGCAACTCGCCCCCGCCCACCCCGAGCGGACCGGAGCGCTCCTCTCCCGGACTGCCCCCTCGTTTCCGGATCGACTCGTCGATCGGTTCGTCGCGCTCGTCGACGGCGTACTCGACGGCCCGGTCGAGCGGTGACGACGCAACCGATCACTCCGACTCGGTCAGCGGTCGACTCGGCGCGTTCGTGTACACCGCACACAGGATCAACACGGCGATCAGGAAGTCGAGTCCGTGTTCGACGATGTGGTGGGTGGCCATCGGAACGATCCCCATCACGGTGCCGAGTCCGACCACCGATCGGGCGGCCAACGCACCGACCGCGAGCGTCACCAGCAGATACCGGCGCGTACGGCGACGATAGAGCGCCACTGCCGACAGCAAGAACAGGGCCGTCGTTCCTGTGCCAGCGAGAAGGATGACCGCGATCAACAGCGGGTCGCCGTGGACGCCCGGCCACGCGGTGTGAAACGGGCCCGGAACGGCGAGGGACGGCGGCAATCCCGAAACAACGGCGATCGAGTACATCGGTTCGTGAATCGTCTTTCACCCCCGGAAGCCTATCGCTCTTTCTACAGGCGACGGAGGCCGAGCGCACCGGCCTCGACCCAGCCGCGACGGAGGACGACCCACGAACGCTTAAGGGGACACGACACGACAGCGAGCGTATGGATGGGCGGTCACAGGAGATCACGAGCTTAGTGGGGAGGGAGGTGTACTCGACGAAGGGCGTATTCGTCGGCGAGGTCGAGGACGTTCGCCTCGACATCGAAGCACCGAGACTAGCCGATCGGAAGGTCACTGGACTCGCACTTCGCGAGGTCAGCGAGGACCTGTTCGACGGCGTGGTCGGGAACGAACGGGGGGTCGTCATCCCCTACCAGTGGGTCCGTGCGGTCGGCGACGTCGTGCTCATCAGCGACACGGTCGAACACCTCGGTGAGGACGGCGACGAGGCGAACACCGACAACGAAGTCATCGCCTGAAGGGGAGACCCGGCCGGATCGCAGTCAGGAGCTGTTCCCCTCGCCGGTTTCGACGCCCATCGCGTCGAACAGCCGGCCCTTGACAGCTTCCTCGGTGAGCGACAGTAGGAGTTCGCGATTGTCGTCGGTCGCGGTGATGTCAGTGAAGATTCCGAGGGGAATCTCGACGCTCGCCTGCGTCGAGTGGCCGGCCGCCTCGCCGATGTCCTCGAACGCCTCTTGCAGGACGTTGGCGATGTTCATCCGGATGTCCTTCGAGCGTGCCGCGAGGTAGATGGTATCGTCGGCGACGCCGAAGACCGCGCTCGTGGTGATCCCCTCTAAGTTGAGCAGATGCTGAGCGGCCTGCGTGAGTGGCTCGCGATCGGTCAGAAAGCCGGCGTTCGAGACGAGGTGGCTGCCGGTGACCTCACGGTTCGTGATCGCCTCCGCGAGTACGTCGAGCGTCTCGGGGCTCATGCTCGGGGATTCGACCTGCTCTAAGGTCTCGTGATTGGCGAACGGGTAGAGATACGCCGCCGCCGTGAGATCCGCTGGATTGGTCTCGCGCTTGAAGTCCATCGTCTCGGCGCGAATGCCGTAGAGGAGGGCGGTCGCTACCTCCTCGTCGACGTTCATGTCGAACTCCTGAATGTACTTCGTCATGATCGTCGACGTCGAGGACATGTCCGGGCGGATGTCCACGAACGCCGCGTCGTATTCGATCTCGGGTTCGTAGTGATCGATCACGATACCGACCTGGAAGTCGAGAGTGACGTCGGCGTCCTCGGCGTTGTCGACGAGTGCGATCGTGCCGTAGTCGTCGAAGTCGTCGATGTTGTCGCGTGAGAGGAGTTCGATACCGAGGAGGTTCACGAACGCCCGGTTCTCCTGATGACCGATGTCGCCGAGGTAGATGATCTCCGCGTCGACGCCGAGGTGCTCGGCGATCGCCCGAAGGGCAACGGCGCTCGCGATCGAGTCCGGGTCGGGATTGTCGTGCGTCAAGACGCCGAGTCGTCCGGACGTGTTCTCGATCACCTCCGCGAGACGCTTCGCCTGGTGTTCGCGCTCGCCGGATTCGAGGGTGCGCAGTGCCGAGTTGGCGATCACCGTCGACGGGTTGACGACGACGTCAGCCCCTGCAGCTTCGAGTTCGTCGGCCGAGACGGGATCGCTCGCGCGGGCGACGATGAAATGATCGCGGCCTCGATCGCGGATGTTTTCGATCGCGTGTCTGTTCGTCTCCGCGTTCGAAGACATAATGAGGACGACGTCGTAGTCGGCCACCATGTCGCTGACCGCCTCGTCCTCGATGTCCGCCTGCCGGGCGTCGAGGTCCTGATCGCGCAGCGCCTCGACCCGTCCGTCGTCTCGATCGACGATCAGCACGTCCTTTCCCTGCTCGACGAGTCCCTCGGCGACGGCGTGGCCGACGCTGCCGCAACCGAGGATCGCGTACGTGGACATCGACGAGGCGGTGACACCGGTACTCATTCCCACCCTCTCGTTCCCGGTCACATCACTTAACGCTCCCGAAGAATTCCCTCGCTTCGCCGAAGCCGCCGGAGTTATCGCCCCGCGCGTCGAACGTCGACTGTGACCCGACGAATCCTCGTTCCGATCGACGGATCGTCCCACTCGAACGCGGCGCTCGAACACGCCATTACGACGTTTCCGGACGCCGAGCTGATCGTCCTTCACGTAGTCGACCCGCTCGAAGGCCACGTCGACAACGACGGGATGATGGGTGGCTATGCGGAAGGCTGGTACGAAAACGCCCAGGAACGCGCCGAACGGCTGTGTGAAGGGACTGTCGAGGAGGTGATCGGCGACGAGGATCGAACGGTCGAGACCGTCGTCGAACTCGGCAAGCCGACGCGAACGATCGTCCAGTACGTCGAGGAAAACGACGTCGACGAGGTCGTGATGGGCAGTCGAGGGCGGACCGGCGTCGGGCGGATTCTGCTCGGCAGTGTCGCCGAATCCGTCGTCCGTCGGTCGCCGGTTCCCGTGACGGTCGTACGATAGATCGCGGCCAAACGAAACGCCTTTTGCTGTCCCCCGAAAATCCACTGGTACCAGGGCCGGTAGCTCAGTCTGGCAGAGCGACGGACTCTTAATCCGTCGGTCGCGTGTTCAAATCGCGCCCGGCCCGCTCCTGCGAGGAACGGACGTGACGAGCGGAGCGGCCACCAGCAATTTGAACGCAGGGAGGGCGCGCGCAACGGAGTGAGCACGTCCGACCGAGTGTTCAA
>SKSS01000115.1 GCA_007122875.1 Salinarchaeum sp.
ACGGCCGATCGCGTCTCGTTGCTTCGACGGGTTTAAGGGCCTCACACGAGTCCGTTCGATCGAGACAGGCGTAGCCTGTTTCACTGACCCGTAGGAGACCCCGAACGGTCGCAAACTACGGAGGTGAATGATGGCAGATATCGAACAAGCAGTCGCTGACGCACTCGAGAACGCGCCCGAGCGCAGCTTCCGGGAGAGCGTCGACCTGGCGATTAATCTCCGGGATCTCGACCTCAATGACCCGTCGAACCGTGTCGACGTGAGCGTCGTCCTGCCGGCCGGTACCGGTCAGGAGACGAAGATCGTCGTCTTCGCGGAGGGCGAGACCGCCGTCCGCGCCGAGGAAGTCGCCGACGAAGTCTACGACGGTGACGGTCTCGCGGACCTCGGAGACGACGACGACGCCGCGAAGGATCTCGCCGACGAGACGAACTTCTTCGTCGCCGAGGAGTCGATGATGCAGGACGTCGCACGGCACCTGGGTACCATTCTGGGGCCGCGCGGGAAGATGCCGGAACCGCTCGGTCTCGACGACGATGTCGTCGAGACGGTCACCGGAATGAAAGACACCGTCCAGCTTCGCAGCGGGGATCGGCGCACGTTCCACACGCGCGTCGGCTCGGAGGAGATGACGCCCGACGAGATCGCGAGCAACGTCGACACGCTGCTCCGCCGTCTGCACGGCGAGCTGGAGAAGGGACCGATGAACGTCGATTCGGTCTACATCAAGACGACGATGGGTCCCGCAGTGGAGGTGGCCTGAGATGTCCTCGGAGGTTCGAAAGACCGAAACGATCCCCGAGTGGAAGCGCGAGGAGGTCGACGACATCGTCGAGACGCTCGAATCCTACGAGAGCGTCGGCATCGTCGGGGTCACCGGGATCCCGAGCCGACAGCTCCAGAACATGCGCCGGGAGCTTCACGGCACCGCGGAGCTTCGAATCAGCCGGAACACGCTGGTCGAGCGCGCGCTCGAACAGGTCGGCGACGGACTGGAGGATCTCGTCTCGGAGGTGTCCGGTCAGATCGGTCTCATCGGCACCAACGACAACCCGTTCGGGCTCTACCGAAAGCTCGAGGAGTCGAAGACGCCCGCGCCGATCGGTGCCGGCGAGATCGCCCCGAACGACATCGTCATCCCCGAGGGTGACACCGGCGTCGATCCCGGCCCGTTCGTCGGGGAACTGCAGACGATCGGCGCGGACGCCCGGATCGACGACGGCTCGATCAAGGTGACCGCCGACAGTACGGTGCTCGAAGCGGGCGAGGAGGTCTCGGCCGACGTCGCCGGGGTGCTCAACGAACTCGGCATCGAGCCGAAGGAAGTCGGACTCGACCTGCGGGCCGTCGTCGCCGACGGTATCACGTTCGGTCCGGAGGAACTCGAGATCGACGTTGACGAGTACCGAGCGGACGTGCAAGCCGGCGCAGCACGCGCTCGAAACCTCTCGCTCAACGCGAGCTATCCGACCGCACAGACCGCCCCGTCGCTGCTGGCGAAAGCCAGCGGCGAGGCCAAAAGCCTCGGACTCCACGCCGCGATCGAGAGCCCGGACCTCGCGTCCGATCTCGTCTCGACGGCCGACACGCAGGTCCGTGCGCTTGCCGCCCGGATCGACGACGACGAGGCGCTCCCGGAAGAGCTACAGGGCATCGAGGTCGCGGCGGAACCGACCGACGAGACGGACGCACAGGACGACGACCACACGGAGGACGAGGCCGAAGACGACGAGGACGACGAGGACGACGAGGACGATGCCGCCGAAGGTCTCGGGAACATGTTCGGATAATCACGACCCATGGAATACGTTTACGCAGCACTCATCCTGAACGAAACGGGCGAAGAGATCAACGAGGACAACCTGACCGGCGTGCTGGAAGCTGCCGGCGTCGACGTGGAGGAATCCCGCGTCAAGGCGCTCGTCGCAGCGCTCGAAGACGTCGACATCGACGAGGCGGTCGAGGAGGCCGCTGCCGTCCCCGCTGCCGGCGCTGCCGCTGGTGCGGCCGCGGCCGACGACGATGACGAGGCCGAAGACGACGAGGAAGAGGAGGCCGAAGAGGAAGACGAGGAGGACGACGAGGACGACGAGGCCGCGGCCGAGGGTCTCGGCGACATGTTCGGCTAACGATCGTCGAACTGCTCGCGCCGACAGAGACCATTTTTGAGCACCTGGCGATCCGTATCCGGTGAGTGTCCACTCCCAGTCGGTGAGTGTCCACTCCGTCGGTGTCCGTTTTGGCCCCTCACCCGAACGTTCAAGACCGAAGCCGGGACCAACCCCCAGGGATGGAGCCGTTCGACGTTCGATTCGTGTTCGACCCGACCGCGACGGCGACCGCGCTGTCGTTCGTCGCCGGCGGGATCCTGCTTGGGACGATCAGCGGGCTGGTTCCGGGCCTTCACGCGAACAACTTCGCGCTGCTTCTCGCTTCCGTTGCCGTCGCGGTGCCGGGACCGCCCGAGTACATCGCGGCGGCGATGATCGCGGCCGGTGTCGTTCACTCGTTTCTGGACGTCGTGCCAGCGCTGGCGCTCGGTGTCCCGGAGGCGGACACGCTCGCGACGGCACTTCCCGGCCATCGATTGGTGCTCGCCGGACGGGGCTACGAGGCGCTTCGGCTGTCGGCGATCGGGAGCGTGATCGCCGTTCTCGTCGCCATCCCGCTCGCGATCCCGATCACCGCCGGCATGATCGCCGTCTATCCGGTGCTCCGCGATCACCTCCCGATCGTCCTCGGTGCGGCCGTCGCGTTCCTGTTGCTCACCGAACGTGGAACCCGCGAGCGTGTCGGTGGCGCGCTCGGGTTCGTCGCCAGCGGGACGTTGGGCTGGGTCGCTCTCGACGTCTCCCCCGACGCACCGCTCGACGCGGGCGGGATGCTCGCACCGTTGCTCGCGGGGCTGTTCGGCGCGCCCGTCTTGCTGGCGGCGATCCGGGGGGTGGGTGTCCCGCCACAGGATCCTCCCGTGGTGTCGACGCCACCGCGTCGGCTGGCTGGAACGGCCCTCGCCGGCTCGCTCGCGGGGTCGATCGTCGCGTACTTGCCGGGGATTTCGGCAGCGATCGCCGCGGTAATCGCGCTGACGGCGATGCCCGGCGACGCGGGCGCGAGCGGCGTCGCGGTCGATGACGACGGTGGGGCTCGTGGGTTCGTCGTCGCCAGTAGCGGGGTCGATACGGCGAACGCCGTGTTCGCGCTGTTCGCGCTCGTCGCGCTGGGAACGCCCCGAACCGGCGTCACGGTCGCGATGGAGCAGGCGTCGGTCCCGCTGAACGTCCCGTTGCTGCTCGCGAGCATCGCCATCGCCGCCGCGATCGGAGCGACGTTCGTGGTCGTGATCGGGGATCGGTATCTCAGGACGGTTGGCCGGCGCGATCCGGCCGCCGTCTCGGTGACCGTGATCGGGTTGCTGATCGTCCTCTCGTATCTGTTCGCCGGGCACATCGGCGTGGGTACGTTCGCCATCGCGACCGTAGTCGGGCTGATCCCACCGGCGTTCGGGGCACAGCGGGTTCATCTCATGGGCGTGTTGCTCGGTCCGCTCATCGTGGGGTGGTGACGACGGTCGACCGGTTGCCGGTGGCCGCGTTTGACAAGGGTTAAACCGGCGGGCGGGGAAAGGGTCGGTATGAGCCAGGCGCAAACGAAACAGCAGCGTCGCTGCGTCTCGTGCGGGATCAACGTCGCCGGCACGAACGCCGCTCGTTTCAAGTGTCCCGACTGCGGGAAGCTGATCTTCCGCTGTGCGAAGTGCCGAAAGCAGAGCAACCTCTATCAGTGCCCCGACTGCGGGTTCACGGGACCGTAACCATGGGAGACGTCGCAGCGAAAATCAAGGTGATGCCGGCGAGCCCGGACGTCGACCTCGACGCCCTCGAAGGTCGTCTGGAAGACGCCCTCCCCGATGGCGCGAAGATCAACGGCTTCGAACGTGAGGAGGTCGCATTCGGGCTGGTCGCCGTGTTGCCGACCGTGATCGTTCCCGACGACGCGGGCGGTACGGAGGCCGTCGAGGAGACGTTCGCCGATGTCGACGAGGTCGAAAGCGTCGATGTCGAGAACGTCGGTCGAATCTGACCGACCGGAGCGATCAGCGGTGTGCGTTTTTGACGGAGCTGTCCGCCGAAGCAGCGTTCGGTTCGCGTCGTGCCTGCCGACTCTTCACGTTCCGAGCACCCGGCCGATCGATCGCTTCACGAACGGGCCAAACAGAATCGCACAGATGACGATCACCAGCACCGGCGAGAGCCACCGACCGTACTCGAACGGGTTGACGAAGATCATAAACGAGCCGTCCGAGAGCTGGAGTGCGGTGTAGAGGTTGTCCTCGGCGATGTCACCGAGGACGACGCCGAGGACAAATGCGATCACCGAGTAGTTGTACCGCACCATGTAGAAGCCGATCACGCCGAAGACGATGATCGTGATGATGTCGATCGGGTTGATTCGGATCGCGTAGGTCCCCAGAAACGAGAGGACGACGACCATCGGGATGATGTAATCGGTGTCGATCTTCGTCAGGTAACCCAGCCGGGTGACCATCGAGAGTCCGAACAGCAGGATGACGAGATTTCCGACCAGCAACGCGAGCAGCATCGTGTACGTCAGAAGCAACTCCCCGTCGGCGTCGAACATGCTCGGACCGGGGCGAAGGTCGTGCATCAACAGGCCGCCGATGAGAACGGCCGTCGAGGAGCTGCCGGGAATACCAAAGGAGATTGCCGGGATCAGCGAGCCGGCGACGGTGCCGTTGTTCGAGGCCTCCGAGGCGACGACCCCGATCTCGTTGCCGGAACCGAACGAGTCGGGATCGGCGGAGCTTCGGACCGCCTCGGAGTAGGCGACGAAGTTCGACACCGTTGCGCCAGCCCCTGGAATCGAGCCGACGCCCATTCCGATCAGCCCCGACTTGACGACCGTGATCGGGTGTTTGATCGCGATGACCGCCCCCTCGACGATTCCGCCGCCGATGACGACGTCGCCTTCCGCGATCCCGCCTTCCTCACCGGCGAGCTTCATCATCTCGGCGATCGCGAACAGTCCGATCAGGACGGCGACGAAGTCGATCCCGTCGTACAGCAGGAACGATTCGGAGTAGCGTCGATCGAGCGTCATCGGCGCGGAACCGACGGTCGTGACAAGTAGCCCGGCCGCCCCTGCAAGCAGTCCCTTCGCCAGCGAGCCGCGGGTGACGACGGTGATCATCGCCAATCCGAGGATCGCCACGAGGAACCGCTCGGGCGTCCCCACAGCAAGGACCATCTCGATCAGGACGGGCGAGAACAGGATGAGCGCGGTGATCGTGAACACACCGGCGATCGCCGAGGCCGTTGCCGAGACCGACAGCGCGGTCGCCGCCCGTCCCTGCTTCGACATCGGGTAGCCGTCGAACATCGTCGCCGCAGAGGAGGACACCCCGGGCGTGTTGATGAGGATCGCGGCGATCGAGCCGCCGTACATCGAGCCGCTGTAGACGCCGATCAACAGGATGATCGCGTTCGAGGCGTCCAATGGGAGCGTCAGCGGCAGGATGATCGCCATCCCCAGGGGTGGGCCGAGTCCAGGAAGCGCCCCGACGATGATCCCGATGAACACCCCAGCGACGACCCAGAACATCGTCTCGTAGGTGAACAACGCGTCGATGGCACCGAGGAACACCTCGAAGCTCACGTGAGGATCACCACCACGTCGACGAGGAGACCGCCGTTGCTCACCGCCAGTCCGATCAGCTCGTCGGGCGGCGTCGGCTCCCAGCCGGTGTACCATCCCTCGGCGATGTCGTCGGAGATCACCCAGTAGAACGCGAAGGCGATGGCGAAGCTGAACAGCGCGAGTGCGATCGTTCGGGCGGGGGACATCCGCGCCCAGAGTCCGTACATGACGACGAAAATCGGCGTCGAGTACAGCATTCCGATCGCGAACGTCAACACCATGTAGAGTACGCTCAAGAGTCCGGTGACCGCCGGCCCACGGCGATCGACGATATCGTAGGTGTACGCACCAGTGGCCGCCGATTCGTCCTCCCCCTCCTCCTCCTCCGAAGCGCCGACGTCGTCCTCACCGAGCACCTGCATCGGCTCCGCGACGAACGACTTCGTCGCGTCCCCGACGCGGTCTCGCTCGACGACAGCGACGACCGCCAGTGCCGCCCCGACGAGGGTCCGAACCGCCCCGGTGCCATCGTCGATCCACGTCGTCGCCCCGGTGTATGCAAAGTACACACCGCCAACGGCGAGCGCCACCGGTGCCACCGCATCGAGGTAGTTCCGGACGAGCAACAGCCCCGAGAGGATCGCCGTGGTGGCGGCCATCAGCTGTGGAAACACCTGTGCGCTGGCTCCGAACTCCTCGGCGGCGACGTACATGTACACGCCGATCACGAAAAAGGACACGAGCAGGACGTGTTCCATGGTCGGCCGCTCGCGGAGAATCGGCTCGCTGTAATCTGCGACCACCCGTGCGACGCCGAACAGCGTCCGTTCGAACGCGTCGGTCATCCTGAGAAGCGGCGAGGCAAGCGCGGCGATCACCACACCGAACGGAGCCCACAGCACCGACAGCAGTCGCTCGATGGGTTCCCAGATCGCCATCAGCACCCGGCCGATCGGCTCGGAAATCCGTTGACTGAGCCGTTTCCTGGCCCGTATCACCTGGAGGCGGACGCTCCGCAGCAGCCCGATCGACCGTTCGAGTAGGTCCGGTCTCTGGCTCATGTGATCGGTCGGCGATCCGGGTGTGTGCTCGGCGTGGCCTCCACGCGGAGGTCGATCGGTTCACTCCGGCCGCCGGAATCGGCCCGTTCGGTCACCGAGGTCGTGACGCCGTTCGAACACGCCGTGACCGACGAGCCGCCCGGTTCGTCGAACCCCGTTCTTGCGGTCGGCACGCGTACTCGCGTGACGACACCGATGCCAGCGGCACGGTCTGCCCGTCTTCCGTGCCGAATCCGGGCGTCGGCTCGCCGTCCAGTGGGATCGGGACCGCTCAGGCTTCCTCCTCGACGCGCTCTTGGAACTCCTCGAAGTCGACCTGCTCTTCGAGTTCCTCGACGGTGCCGTCGAACTCCTCAGTTGCCTCGTCGATGTCGCCGTATTCGAGGATATTTCCGGTCTCTTCGGCCCACTCCTGGGATCCGTCGTCCTCGACGGCGTCCTCGACCGCCTCGGAGATGACCTCACGGACGTCCTCCGGGGTGTCCGCCGGCGCGACCTGCATCTGCCGGAACTCCGTGAGATAGGCGAGGCTATCGCCGTACTCGGTGATCTCGTCGATGTCCGGGAACGCCTCGAGTTCGATGTCCATCAGGTTCACGATGGCGCTCACGTCGCCGGACTCCTCGGCGGCGATCGCCGAGGTGTTCGTGGCGATTCCAGCCGGAACCTCGTCCGAGATCACCGCTTCGTTGACCGGTCCCCCACCGTCGTACGGGACGGCCGTCTGCCAGTCGAGGTCGTACTCGTCTCTGAGCAACAGCGTGATCAGGTGGCTGTCCGTCCCGACGCCCTGATACGCGAAGTTGTCGAGGTCGCCGTCCGCGTAGGCGTCCTGTAGGTCACCGAAGTCCTCGATCCCGTGGGCATCGTTGGCGATGATCGTGTAGCCGAACACCCCCGCGAAACTGATCGGTTCGAAGTCGTCCGGCTCCCACGCCTCGACCTCCTCGACGCGCCAGGTGAACTCCCATCCCGGCGAGTTCACGGTCCCGAACGTGTGGCCGTCGTTGTCCTGTTCGAAGAGCCACTCCGATCCGAGCAGGCTTCCCGCACCCGGCCGGTTGTCGATTTCGATCGACTCACCCAGCGACTCCTCCATCACGGGCGCGAGCTGTCTGGCGTACTGGTCGGTTCCACCCCCCTCCGACCACGGAATCATCCACGTGAGCGATTCGCTCGGAAAGTCCTCCTGCGCTCCCGCGTGCCCGGAGAACCCAACCGTTCCGACTGCGGACGCTACCCCCACCGATTTCAGGAACCTTCTACGGTCCATGGTACCAAACACGACGATGACCTTCTTAAGCACTATAACATTTTAATAGGAACTTACTCCCGTACTAATTAGTAGAAGTAATACATACCTGAAAATTGTGAATGGTGGCGGATCGCTGCCCGTTCGTGGGTCGTACTCGCTCGAACGAACGCGATCGGTTCCGGACCCGTGTACTTGGTCGGTGAATGTCCACGCGAGCGGGTCGGGTTGCTGTCGGTTCCGTCCGTGGGCCGATCAACGGAAGTTCACGAACGCGTCCAGTTTTTCGTGGGCGTCCTCCAGAACGGGCGAGCCGTGGAAGACGAGCGCCGCGTCGAACTCGTAGTCGAGCAGGCGTTCGAGGCTCTCTTCGGCTTCGTTGAGATCCGTCGAGTAGACGGCTGGTGGAAGGATCAGATATCCCTCGGGCAACCCGCGCTGATCCGATC
>SKSS01000062.1 GCA_007122875.1 Salinarchaeum sp.
CGGTCGGCGATCGCGTCGGTATCGTCGCTGGCGACCGCGGCCGACGAACTGAGCCCACTCAGTGTTTCGGCGTTCGTCGTCGACCAGAGTTCGACAGCCGTCGCCTGATCGGCCGCGTGCTGCTGGTAAGTGGCCTCGGCGTCGGCCTCCGCTACTGGGACCGTGTAGAGGTACAGGTAGACGCCGATAGCGATCGTAACCAGGAGCACAAGCAGTAATATAACGACGATTTTCATGCTATATTGCTGCCGCAACCGATCTGGAACGAGCTGCTCAGGGTTCACGGGGGATCCCTCACAGCGATGGTCGAAGTAGTGGTCATGCGAGTGGTCATTCGCCTCTTAGAGTTTAAACACTATGAATTTAAGCCAACGAAACAGCTATCAAGCTCATGAAAAATACCGCAAAAGATGACTGTGAGAGATAACGTGCGACGAAGTCCGGGCCGTCGCTGCTGAATACAGCGTACGCTCCGCGAACCCCAGTCGATCCATCCCCTTCCGCGAGTCGTTATTCGCCGTGCTCTCGAATCGCGCCTCAGCGAGAACTCACCGGCTCGGTGTCGGCTCGTCCGGATCGACGCGAACGGTTCGCGGCTCCGATCCCGTCAACCAGAGGAGATACGCCTGCTCTTCGTCGACTGGGTTCACGTGCCGGTGGATGATCCCCGCTGGGATGTGAAAGAACTCCCCGGCCTCGGCCAACACGCGCTCGTCCTCGCCGCCCAGCAGGTCGACGTAGCCCTTTCCCTGAAGGACGTATCCGAGCACGTCGTTGTCGCCGTGGTGGTGCCACTCAGAGGCCATCCTTCCCGATGAGTGGCCGTACACCTGCTGGACGTCCGCGTCGGGAAACGGGGTCAACCGCGTCAGGTTCGCGAGGTCGACCGTCGACGAGAGTTCCTCCCTCGCTGCGACCCGTGGCGGAACGTCCGGGGTTCGATCCGGTGCGGACGCGGCGGTCGTTTGCGGACCCTCACCGGCCAGCACGAGGAGGACGAGCACTCGCTCGTCCCCGAGGTTACTCTCACGGTGAGTGATTCCGGCTGGAACCGAGAAGAACCCTCCCGGTCCGACTTCGACCGTGGAGGCGTCGGGACCGTACTCGATCCCGAGGCGACCCTGCACGACGGCTCCGTAGGTGTCCCGTTCCTCGTGTCGATGCCACGGGGTCGTTTCACGGATACCGAGTCGTCTCCGACCGACCAGGGCCGCTTCGGTCTCCAGCGCGACCTCGATTCCTCCTGGTTTGGTGGTCGAGCGATCCGACGGCGTGAGATCGCCGACGACACGGATCTGCTTTTCAACGGGCATGCTCGGCCCCCGCATCTACATCGAGGTGAGATCGAGGAATCAACGTAGGTGATCGGATCAGGTCGGCCATGTTCCACGTTCCCAGTCGCAAGATCGGGTGTTAAAATTACTGAATACATACGAGCATCTTCGACAAGCAGAGGGTGAAAAAGTCCCGTCAGCCGAGCGGATCGGTGTCGCCCTGGTTGCGGTTGTACAGGACGTATCCACCACCGCCGAGCAACAGGAGAACGACGATCGCGATCGCACCGTACGTGAGTAACTGGCGCTGTTCGGTCGATGCCTTCGCGTCCTCGGCCTCGTCGACGGCGTCGTTGGCATGATTTTCGGCGAGGCCGAAGTTCGCGCCGTTGTACGCTTCGATCGCGTTCGACAGGGTGTTCTCGGCATCGCTCGTGTCCGCACCGGCCTCGTCAGCGTCTGCGACCGCCGCCTCTGCCTCCTCGATCGCCGTTCTGGCGTCGGCGCTCTCCTGGGTGTAGTGGTGGACGGTCCACTCGTCGATCTCGTTGGTGCTTCCGCCGTCAGTCTCCTGAACGAACGACGCGATCGTAACGCGCTCTTCCGGCTCGTAGGTGTGATTTTCGACGTCAGGAACCGAGCCAGAGAGACCAACCTCAACGGTGTGGATCCCCTCATCGGCGTCGATTCGGAACGATGTCTGGTTACCCGCTTGCTCCTCGGTACTGCCGACCTGATCGCCGGTGTTGTCGTACGTTCGGAACACCCAGTCCGCGCCCTCGAGTTCGGTCGTCACGTTCAGCGTCCACGCAGTCGATTCCTCGTAGAGATCGTCGAGTTCGAACTCCACCGAGAGGTCCTCGTCTACCTCTGCGCTGTCGGGAACGTCGGTCGCACTGGTCGTCACCGCCGCGGCTGGTACCGTCATTCCAACCGCTAGCACGACGATCACCAGGAGCGTCGCCGCCCTAGAACAGCGGTTCGAGTTCATCGTCTTCATCTTCTACGAGGTCTTCGAGGTTCTCCTCGCTTACCGCCCTGATCTCGTCGATGTTCTCCTGGGCTTCGATGGCGACCTGCTGGAGCTCCTTGATCCGGGGGACGTTCGTCACGCCCGACAGCAGGATGACGCCCGCGACGTACTGGGAGTCCGAGACGGGGTAGTCCCCGCCGCGAACCTCCATGCTGCCGGTCTGCTCTTCGAGCCACTTTCGCCCACGTTCGATTCCCTTCCGGTTGAGGTGTCGCGGCGGACCGCTCATCACGAGCAGGGCGCGTTCCGCGCCCTCGATCTCACAGGGGAGGGTGAGTCGACCGAGCGCAGCCTTCCGGACGAGGCTGGTGATTCGGTTGGTCGTCCGTGCGGCGTCGACTTCGTCGGTATCGTCGCCGCCGAACCGCGAGAGCAACCCGCCGGAATCCGGCGTTTCGACCTCCTCGGCCGCGTAGCCGACCGTCGAGACGCCACCACCTTTCAGCGTGTTGATGATCTCACTGGAGTCGACGACGCTCTCGGCGACTTCGTCGCCCTCGTCGACCTCGCCGGCTCCGAAAAGGATGCCGAACCGGGTGACGATCTCTTCGTTAATCTCACCGTAACCCCCTTCGACGGACTCTCCGGCCTGCCGCCAGGCGTCGTTGTCGAACACCAATAGATTATCCACTTCACGGACGAACGTCTGGAACGACCGAGCGGCGTTGAGCGTGTAGATGCCGCCCTCGTCGCTGCCGGGAAGGACGCCGACGCCGTAGACGGGTTCGGTGTAGATGCGTTTGAGGTGCTTTGCGAGGACGGGCGCACCGCCGCTGCC
The DNA here is from genome assembly GCA_007122875.1 of Salinarchaeum sp. Lineage (GTDB taxonomy): Archaea > Halobacteriota > Halobacteria > Halobacteriales > QS-1-68-20 > QS-1-68-20. The sequence continues at coordinate 3,086 of SKSS01000062.1, forward strand.
GGTGCCGCCACCCATCCCGGCGACGATCAAAAACGCGTCCACCTCGTGAACGGGAATCCGATCGATTGCACCCTGAACTTCGTCGATGTCCTCCTCTGCGATCTCTGCACCCAGTTCGTTGTCAGCCCCGACACCGTGCCCTTTGACGCGAGACTGGCCGATCAACACACGATTCTCCTTCGGGATCCGTTCGAGACCCATCAGGTCGGCCTTGGCAGTGTTGACGGCGACCGCGGAGCGAACGATTCCGCTCCCCGTTCGGGCGTCGTACGCCAGAAACCGATCGACGATCTTGCCGCCGGCCTGGCCGAAGCCGATCATTGCGAGTTTCATGCTGGACTCTGCGCTCCGTTATCCCATCAAAGAGTGAAAGAACGTAAATAGCTTGTGATGGACTACCCATTTACTGACATCAAACATGTTCGAAAATCGCGAGACGTAGGATGGATAGTATGCATTGCCTACCATGTCGTCTCCAAACGATGATCCATACCTACGCGTAGATTTAAGTGTTGTGGCCAGCTAGTATCGAATTCCGCGACCGACGCTCACCCACTCTCGAGATAGTCCACGAACGATCGCAAATCGGTCTCTTCGACGCCGAACGCCGAGATGTCGTTGTTCTCCACCGTGTTGTCGAGTTTCAGTGACCGGTACTGGTCGGGTCCCATCGGAAAGCCGGGAACGACACCGAGAACCGTGAGTCCGAGTCGAGCCACCGGCATCGGCAGCGGGACGAAGACGAGACGCTTTCCCTCGGCTTCGTAGACCATCTCGGTGACCTCCCGAAGGGTCAGGATATCCGGGCCACCGAGTTCGTACGTTTCTCTCGCCCGACCGTCGTCCTCCACACAGGCGGCGAGCATCGGGGCGAGATCCCCGATATACATCGGCTGGAATCGGGTCCGAGTCCCGCCGCCCGGAAGCGGGTACAACGGGACGACCGGGGCGAACATCCGCTTGAGCCGCTTCGTGAACGTCAGAAACTCCGCGCCGTCGCCGAACACCACCGAGGGCCGGACGATCACCCAATCGAGTGCCGAAGCGCGGACGACCTCCTCGGCACGCCCCTTCGCCCGGAGGTACGCCGTATCCGCATCCGGATCGACGCCGAGTCCGCTCATCTGGACGAAACGCTGCACGCCGGCTCCCTCCGCGGCTTCGACGAGGACTTCGGTCCCGCCGAGATGGACCGCTTCGTGGCTTCGACCCTGCGGCTCGTACAGCGGGGTCAACGACACGAGATTGACGATCGCGTCCTGCCCTTCGACCACGGCGTCGACGCCTTCCCTGTCGGTGACGTCCCCGGCCACGGTCTCGACGCCGTCGGGCAGCACTGAGTCGTCGGGACGTCTCGACAGGGCCGTCACCGTGTGGCCTCGCTCGGCCAGCGTTGTGCACAGATGCCGGCCGATGAATCCGTCTCCGCCCGTTACGAGGACCTTCATACATCAATACGTCGACTGGAAGAGGGGTAAAGCTACCGACGGCAGATGGGACTTGCACACGGACCGACGCACACTCGATTCGAACCGCAACGGTACCGACACCCGGTTCGAACCGCAACGGTACACTCTTATCCGGAGCCGTGCCAACGCCACGTCATGCTGGTCACGCTGGAGGGGCTCGACGGGAGTGGGAAGACGACCGTCTGGGAGGCGCTCGGAAACGAGTATCCCGACGCCGTCTTCACCACCGAACCCACCGGGTCGTGGTACGGCGACGCCGTTCGTCGGTCGATCGACGACGACGACGCCGATCCCGTCGCCGAACTCTTCCTCTACACCGCCGATCACGCCGCCCATCTCTCACGGACGATCCGTCCGGCCCTCGACGAGGGGCGGCTCGTGATCTCGGATCGGTACGTCGACTCCCGGTACGCCTACCAGGGGGCGGCCCTCGCCGGGATCGTCGATCGCCCACTCGAATACGTCCGAGGCGTCCACCTCCCCTGGACGAGAGAGCCCGATCTCACGCTGTATCTCGACGTCGACCCATCGACCGGCGCTGCCAGAAGCGGGGCCACGAACAAGTTCGAGCAGGTCGAGTATCTCGCGGCCGTCCACGAGAACTACGAGCGCCTCGTCGAGAGCGATCCCGGCCGATTCGTCAGAATCGACGCGACGCGATCGCCCGAGGCCGTCATCGAGTCCGTCGAGAACGTACTGGCGTCGACGCTCGACGAGCGGTCGTAGTCACGACGTGCGCTCGGGAGGATCGATCGCGTCCGGCGAACCCCTCCAGAGCACGTCGATGGCGACGCCCACAACGCCGGAAGCACGATACCGACGCCGATCACCGAGACGAACGAGACCATGACGTGACCTACGAGCTCGTTCACTCTGGCGGTGTCGGCACCGCCGCTCCCACGTTCGTCGGATCGGAACCGATTTGAGGGCGGCCTACCACGCCCGCTTCATGAACCGCGTCATCGGAGACCGTGACCTGGACGATCTTCCCTGGCCGACCGAGGAGGCCGTGTCGCTCTACGAGGACATGGTACTCGCACGAACGTTCGACGAGCGCGCACTGGCACTGCAGCGCCGCGGGTGGATGAGCGGCTACCCACCGTATCGCGGCCAGGAGGCGTCACAGGTCGGTGCTGCGGCCGCGATGGCCGACGACGACTGGCTCTTTCCCACGTACCGCTCGAACGCGATGCAGATCGCCCGAGGCGTTCCGATGAGCGACATTCTGCTCTTCCGACGTGGACGACCCGAATACCACTCCGACCACGACGTTCCGAACTTCCCGCAGGCCGTTCCGATCGCCACGCAGATTCCCCACGCCGCCGGCGCGGGAATGGCAATCAACTACCGCGACGACGACGCAGCGGCCGTCTGCTACTTCGGGGACGGTGCGACCAGCGAGGGCGACTTCCACGAGGGGCTGAACTTCGCTGGCGTCTTCGACGCGCCCGTGGTGTTTCTCTGTGAGAACAACAACTGGGCGATCAGCGTGCCACGACGAAAACAGACCGCCAGCGACACGATCGCCCAGAAGGCGACCGCCTACGGATTCGAGGGCGTCCGCGTCGACGGCAACGACCCGCTGGCGGTCCGTGGAACGGTCGAAGCCGCCCTAACGCGCGCACGAGCGGGAGAACCCGTTCTTGTCGAGACGCTTACCTACCGACAGGGCGCACACACGACCAGCGACGATCCGAGCCGGTATCGTGACGTTGAGGGCGACCTTCCGGAGTGGCGAACGCGCGATCCGATCGAGCGCTACGAAGCGTACCTCCGAGAACAGGGCGCACTCGACGACGACGGCGTCGAAACGGCACAGGAGAAGGCCGACGACGCGATCGAGCGGGCCGTCGAGACCGCGGAAGCCGTCGACCCCGCCGACCGTGACGACGTGTTCGAGTACGTCTACGCGGATCTCACGCCCGAACTCCGCGACCAGCGCGAGTGGCTTCGTGGGTTCGCAGCCGACCGCGAAGTGAACGAACTCGATCACTGATCCGTTCGAGTCGCTTCCAGCCGGGCTAGTGCAGCGAGATGTAGGTCTTCGTGTCCGTGACGCCATCGATCCCCTGGATCTCGACCGAGGCGGCCTGCATCACGTCGTACACCTCATCGACGTCGACCTCGACGATCACGTCGAACTCCCCGGCGACGACGTGTGCCTCCTCGACCTGCTCCAGTTCAGTGACGTCCCGAACGACCGTCTCGGACGCCCCTGGAGCGGTTTTTGTCATGATGAACGCGTGTACCATCGACCGTTCAGTCGCTCGCAGCGGAAAAAAGCGTTGCCCTGGGTCGGGGGATTCGCACACCTCGCCGAGACGCCTCGTGCTGGCACGATCCATCACTTCGGGGTAAGGTTATTCACGTCCCCCGGCATACGGTCGGTAGAATCATGCGGTTCGTAATCATCGGCGCTGGACGGGTGGGACTGCGAACGGCCAGGGTGTTGGCCGAGGAGGGTCACGAAGTGACGCTCGTCGAGCGTGACGCGACGACGGCCGACCGAGCCCGCGAAGAGGGCTTCGAGGTGATCGAGGGAGACGGGTCGAAAGAGGACATCCTCGAAACGGCCGGAATCGAAGACGCCGACGCGCTCGGTGCGCTCTCGGGCGACCTCAACGTCAACTTCGCGGCGTGTCTGATGGGCAAACACCACGGCTGTCGAACGATCATGCGGATCGACGAGGACTACCGCGAGAACATCTACCGGAAGTACGCCGAGGAGGTCGACGACATCGTCTACCCCGAGCGCCTCGGGGCGATCGGCGCGAAGAACGCCCTGCTCGGTGGGTCGATCCGCGCAATCGCCGACGTGGCCCAGCACCTCCAGGTGGTCGAACTCACGGTCACCGACGAGTCCCCGATGCGAGGCTACTCGATTACCGAACTCGAACTGCCGGCGGACGCCCGCGTGCTCGCGTTCGGTAAGCACGACGGCCCGATGCGAATCCCGCTCCCCGACGACTCTCTCGAGATCGGCGACCGCGTCGCCGTGCTCGCGGACTTCGAGGTCTTGGAGGACGTCCGGCAGATTCTCGTCGGACAGACGCCGATCGGGGGGCGATGACGATGGTCACGGCCTACGTGATGATCAAAGCATCTACGGGGGAAGCCGACCGGCTTCTCGAATCGATCGCCGATATCGACGGGGTCGTCGACGCCCACATCGTCGCCGGTGACGTCGACGTGATCGCCAAAGTCGAGGTCGACGAACCCGCGGCCGTCAAGGGGATCGCCGCCGATGGCGTCCAGAACGTCCGCGGCGTCGAGAACACCCAGACGTACATCGCGATGGACTGATCACAGCGGCGTTCCGCCCCGGTGACCGTCCGTTTCCGCGTGTTCTCCTGAGGAAGCACGCGACAACAGCGATGCCGCTGGCTCCCCGTACTCGTACCCGGGAATCACCCCCTCCATCCACGTCCCCTCGACATAGCCGACGAGCGCGCTTGCGTCCTCGACGGCCGCTGCCGGATCGAGCGTTTCGAACGTCACCTCAACGCGGACGCGGTCGTCGACACGGTCGGCCGACGGCTCCGACACCCCGTCCGTTCGTGTGACGTTCGGTGCGTCTGCCAACCGCCGGACGAACGTTCGGTACCACTCCTCCTCGACGATGTCGGCGACGTCCTCGCCCTCGACGACCGCGTCGAGCGTCGGCGGTTCGACGATCACCTCGACGGAAACCGCCTCGTCGCCTGCTCTCACGGTTGCGCTCGCGTCGAACGGTGTCGTGGTTACATCGAACCGGCCGTCGTCGAGCGGTTCGTAGGCGTTCGAGCGCCGAAATCGGCGCTCGAACGACGCGACGGGATCGTTGTCGGTCATCGACTCCGGTAGTGTCCCCGGTAAAAAGGGCCTTGCGTTCGGTGAGGCGACTCCACCCCCCGAGGATCAGTACGAGGGAGGGGATTCGAACCGCGCCAGACGATCGCTCACGTTCGCTCGTGCTGCGACTGGCTGGCTCGAATCCCCACGTCCGCACTTCACGCTCCTCACGTCGTTCGGAGCGGAAGTGCGAGGGAGGGGATTCGAACTCGTCGAGACGTGCTCACGTCGTTGCGCACGCCTCGTCTGCTCGAATCCCCTCGAAACGCAGTCGCCGCTCACGACGGTGTTCGCGGCGACATGCGAGGGAGGGGATTCGAACCCCTGAACTCCTTCGAGAGCGGGTCTTAAGCCCGCCGCCTTTGGCCTAGCTCAGCCACCCTCGCGCAGAACGCGCGCCGGAGTAGGACGCACCGCCGGAAGTCGGTTTCGGTTCGATCCCCTTCACTCGATCGAAATCGTCGTCTCCGCGGCCAGGCCACGCTCGGCCGCGTTTGGCACGTTGATCGCCGCCGACAACGTGTATTCGCCGGGGTCAACCGGAACCCACTCGCGTCGAGAATGCCGAATCGTCTGCGACCAGGTCCGCTCGAATCGCTTTCGCTCGCCACGGCCGAACGAGAACACGCTCCGACGTTCCGTCGGGTTCGATCGATCGATCTTGGCCGCATCGACGAGACCGTCGACTGCCCACGTCCACAGCACCGGGCTCCGCGTCTGCAGCTTGACTGATATCGGGAATCGGTTCCGCATCGTCACACAGAATCCGACCGGTTCACCGACCTCGTACCGGTCGCGTGATGTCTCGATATCCACCGTGATTGCCCGCTCTCGAAGCCAGCCAGGCATGAACGCGTGGCTGAACGCATCCCAGTTGATCGTCCGATGCTCGCCAGCAAGCGCCTTCGTCCACCGACGGTCGTCCGGGTCGGTCGGCGAGAACGGCTCGTCGTCCCGCCGGAGCGCGTTCGATTCATAGATCCGGCGCATCGTCTCTTGGAGAGGAACCCGACGGGGAAAAGGTTGCGGTCAGTCGTCGGCCATCGCGCCAGTTTCGCCGTCGTCGGCGTCCTCGGCCGTCGCGACCGTCCCATCCGCATAGCGCTCGTCGAAGAGATGGCAGGCGATCGGATGCGCTCCATCGCGGCCGACGAGCGTCGGGCGATGGACCTCACACGGCGTCGTGAACGCCTCCGAGAGAACCGCCGCAGCCCCGGTCACGTCGTCGACTTCGATTCGTTCGAGCGTCTCCGAGAGGACCCGTTCCGCGTTCGGATCCGAGAGTTCCTCTGGAAGATCGTACGCACGTCGGACGGCGGCCGACACGTTGAGTTTCGTCAGATCGGTGTCGGCATCTTCGCTCGCCGAGACCAGCTGATCGGGCGTCACCGACGATCCATCGCCGAGTCGGGTTTTGAGCGTCACGATCGAGCGCCAGGCGTCCTGTTCGATGTCGTACTCGGCGGGCTGAATAACCCGCGGACACCGCGTGTGGAACTTACAGCCCGACGGTGGGTCGATCGGCGAGGGGACGGTCCCGCTGAGCAGAATGCGATCGCCCTCCCAGAGCGGATCCGGTTCGGGAATTGCGGACAACAGCGCTTCGGTGTACGGGTGATGCGGCTCGGCGAAGACCTCCTCGGCGGTTCCCATCTCAGCGATCTCACCCAGATACATCACCCCGATCCGGTCGGCGATGTGCTCGACGACGGAGAGGTCGTGGGCGATGAAGATGTACGATAGCCCGAACTCCTCCTGGAGGTCCTCGAGTAAGTTGAGGATCTGTGCCTGGACGGAGACGTCGAGCGCACTCACCGGTTCGTCACAGACGATCAACTCCGGATCAACGGCGAGCGCCCGTGCGATGCCGATTCGCTGGCGCTGCCCGCCGGAGAACTCGTGGGGATACCGGTTGGCGTGACTCGGGTTCAACCCGACGGTCTCTAGGAGTTCGTAGATGCGCTCTTCGCGCTCAGCGCCGCTCGCGATGCCGTGAATGTCGAGCGGCTCGCCGATGATGTCGCCGACCGTCAGGCGGGGGTTGAGGCTCGCGAACGGGTTCTGAAAGATGTACTGGAGATCCGTCCGATACGCTCGCATCCGGCTCGAGGACACCTGCGTCAGATCCGTCCCGTCGTAGTGGACGGTGCCCTCCGTCGGCTCTTCGAGTTGCAACAGCGTCCGGCCGAGCGTCGACTTCCCACAGCCGGACTCGCCGACGATTCCGAGCGTCTCACCCTCGTGAAGCTCGAACGAGACCCCATCGAGCGCTTTCACCCAGCTCGTTTTGCCGAGAATCTTATCGAGAAAACCGTCCGCTGTGGGGTAGTACTTCGTCAGGTTTTCGACGCGAACGATCGGATCGCCATCGGCCATCTCAGACATCGGTGTCACCTCCCGTGATCTCCTCGACATCACGGACCGCCGAGCGGTGACTCTCACCCTCGACGTGTACCTCGTAGCCGAGTTCGTTCTGCAGGTCGCCGGTGTACGCGAGACAGGCGGCTCCCCGCTCAGCGTCGACCCCCTCGGCCGGCTCACCCGTCTCGGGATCGACGAGCGGCGGTTCGATCTGCGTACAGACCTCCTCGGCGTAGGGACATCGTGGGTGAAAGCTACAGCCCGGCGGCAACTGGATGAGATCGGGCATCGTTCCCGGAATCGTCTGGAGACGATCGCGCTCGTCGCCGATTCTCGGGATCGAACTCATCAACCCGACCGTGTACGGCATCTTCGGGTCGTAGTAGATGTCCTCGACGGGAGCCTTCTCGACGGGTTTGCCTGCGTACATCACCATTACCCGATCACAGGTCTCCGCGACGACCCCGAGATCGTGGGTGATCAGTTGGATCGCCGTGCCGAACTCGTCAGCGAGTTCGTCGAGCAACTCCAGGATCTGCGCTTCGATCGTTACGTCGAGCGCGGTTGTCGGCTCGTCACAGATCAACAGGTCGGGATCACACGAGAGTGCCATCGCGATCACTGCTCGCTGTTGCATCCCGCCGGAGAACTGGTGAGGATAGTCCGAGTACCGATCGGCAGGATCAGGGATCCCAACCCGCTCGAGCATTTCGATCGTCCGATCGCGTGCGGCTTCGTCGTCGTAGCCGAGGTGCAGCCGGATCGCTTCGGCGATCTGTTCGCCCACCGAGTAGACGGGGTTGAGCGCCGTCTGAGCGTCCTGAAACACCATCGCGATCTCGCTGCCTCGAATCGATCTGATCTCCTCTTCGTCCATGTCGAGGAGGTTTTCGCCCTTGAAGCGGATCTCGCCGCCTTCGATCTGACCGGGGTTGTCGATCAGGCGCATCACCGACAACGCCGTCACGCTCTTCCCGGCTCCGGATTCGCCGACGACGCCGAACTTTTCTCCTCGTTCGATGCGGTAGGAAACGCCGTCGACCGCGTTGACGACCCCGTCTTCCGTGTAGAACCGGACTTCGAGATCCTCGACTTCGAGTAATGCCATTTAGAGGGCACCTCCGCGGTCGCCACCGGTGTCGGTCTCGCCCTGTGGGTCGAACGCATCACGAATCCCGTCGCCCACGAGATTGATCGCCATCACGAAGAGAACGATCGACAGTCCAGGGAAGACGGTGACCCACCACGGGATCGCGCCATCAGGACCCTGAATGATCGTCTCTTGAGTGTACGAGAGGATGGTCCCCCACTCGGCTGCGGCAGGGCCGAGACCGAGGCCGAGAAAGCCCAGCGCCGCAACCGCCAGGACGACCACGCCCACGTTGAGCGTCGCCTGGACGATGACCGGAGCCATCGCGTTCGGCACGATATGTTTGAGAATAATCGAGCGATCGCGCGCACCAAGCGCCTTTGCGGCGAGAACGTACTCGTTCTCCTTGACGCTCAAGATTTCACCCCGTATCAGGCGGGCGTAGCTGATCCAGCCGACGATCGTCAGCGCGAGCACCATCTCCCAGTATCCCCGTCCCAGGATGGCGATAACCGCCAACGCGAGCACGAGGAACGGGAACGCATAGAGGATGTCGACGATTCGCATGATGAGCTCGTCAACCCAACCGCCGTAGTACCCCGAAATCGCCCCGAGCGGCACGCCGACGAACAACGCGAGTGCAACGGCGATGAATCCGATCGACAGGCTCCATCGGCCGCCGTATATCACCCGCGAGAACAGATCCCGGCCCTGGTGGTCGGTTCCGAAGAGATGGTCAACCGACGGCCCTTTGTGGGCGCTGATGCCCTGTAACAGCCCGAGTTCTGCCGGATCGTACGGTGCGATGGCGAACGGCTGGACCACGATGCTCATCACCTCGATCGGGCGAGCGAACACCGCCAGAACGGCCATGGTCACGATGACGAGCGCACCGCCGACCGCGCTTCGATTCCGCTTGAATCGCTCCCACGCCTGCTCCGTTCGTCCTTTGGTCGTCCCGACCTCGTCGGTCCACCCGGAGATCGGTTCGCGCTCCTCGACGCGTTCGGGGTCGAACCCCGTGATGCGTATCCGTCCACGTTCAGTTGACATCGATTACCACCTCAGTATCGGATTCGTGGATCCAGCCAGGCGTAGACCAGATCCGCCAGCAAGTTTGCGATCACGATCGATACGCCGACGAGCAGGACGATCCCTTGTACGACCAACAGGTCACGTTGACCGATCGCCGTGATGAGCTGTTCGCCGAGTCCCGGCCAGGAGAACACCACCTCGATCACCACTGCTCCATCGACGATCGACGCCGTCATCAGCGCCGCGACGGTCACCACGGAGATCAACGAGTTACGAAGCACGTGCTTTAAAACGACCGTCCGCTCCGGCAGTCCCTTCGCACGCGCAGTTCTGACGTACTCCTTGTTGAGCTCTTCGACCATCGACGACCGCATGATCCGCATCAAGAGTGCGGTCGAGGCCGTCCCGAGGGTGATGGCGGGCAGGAGCAGATACCACAGCATACTCGGATGCAGCAGCGAAACGTCCGGCGGGATCGAGGGGAACCAGCCGAGCCAGAGGCTGAACACGAGCAGCAACATCAATCCCAGCCAGAAGTTCGGGGTGGCGATACCGAACAGCGCCGCGATGCGGCTCACGTCGTCGGCCAGTTCGTCCTTGTTGACCGCGGCGTACACACCAGCGGGGATCGCCAGGACGAGCGCGATCACCCAGCCCATCGCGCCGAGCAGGATCGTCGCCGGGAGCCGAGTGACGATCGTTTCGGAGACGTCACCGGTGATCGGTGAAAATCCGAAATCGAGCTGCAACACGCCCGCGAGCCACAGCAAGTACTGCTCCCAGATCGGCCGATCGAGGTGGAGCTCCTGTCGTAACCGTTCGGCCGCCTCCGGATCCGCATTGGGGTCCATGCCCAGCAGGACGTCGACGATGTCACCCGGCACGAGTTGCATGATCGAAAACGTGATCACAGACACTCCGAACAGAACCGGAATAACCATCAACAGCCGCTTGATAACGTACCTCCTCAAACTCATGGTAATTGGAAAGTAGCTACGGGGGTGCCGTTTCGGATCTATGCCGCGTCGGGATCGAGCCAGGCGACCTGATCGGATTCGGGGGCGTAGATGCCCTTGATGATCTTGTAACTGTTGATCGGGTGGGTCTCCCAGCCGTGGACCTCGCCGGCGCGGACGATGTCGATTTCCGTTCCGAACTGGGTGAACGACACCGGCGCCTCCTGCATGATCAGCTCGGTCGCCTCCTGGTACACCTCGGCCCGGGCGTCGGTGTCGAAGGCGACGTCGGGATCGTGGCGACCGGTCTCGATCAGGTCGTCGAGTTCATCGTTGGAGTAGTGGTGGATGTTACAGCACCCCGGCGTTTGCCGGCCGGTGTACATCGTCGCCCTGATGAACGAGTCGGGATCGAAGCCAGCGGACAGACCGATCGTGACGATCTCGTTGTTCTCCTCGGAGCCCGGACCGGTCACCCGAGCGACGTACTCGGTCCACTCGAACGTCTCCAGCTCGACATCGAACATGCCGCTTTGCTCCATGCTCTCGGCGACGAGTTCGGTCCACTGGACGCGGTCGTCGTTGTCGGCGTTCACGACGAGATTGACGTCGAGCGGCGCATCGATGCCCTCCTCGTCGAAGCCCTCCTCAATCAGCTCAACCGCCTCATCGATGTCGTATCCACCGTACTCTTCGAACATCTCCTCGCGGAAGTCGTCCGGAATGAACTCGTCCATGCCGCTGATCTCCGCGAAGGGGAGGTCGGACCGTTCGGCCCAGCCGTGATAGACCTCTTCGATGATGATCGGACGTGGGATGAGCCGGTCGACGCCGGCTCGAATGTTGGCGTTGTCCCACGGCTCGAACTGCACCGGGTAGGACATGAACTCGTATCCGCCAGCGGGGGTCGACGTGAGATCGAACTCGTCGGACGCGTCGAAGTCGTCGAGCGTATCGGACGCCAGTCCGAAGCTGTGGTGGACGTCGCCGGTCTGTAGTGCCGACGATCGGGAGGCGTCCTCCCGAATGATCTGGCAGGTAATCTCCTCGATCGGTGGCGTCTCCGGGACGCTGTCGCTGCCTTCGAACCAGTGATCCTCGAACCGCGAGGCGCGGAACACGTCGCCGTCCTCGAACTCCTCGAACTGGTACGCGCCGGTTCCGATCGGGTGCTCGTCGGGATCGGTGTCGCCGTCAAGCAGTTCGTCGGGAAGGATCGGGACGCCGGCGAGACCGGTGATCATCGTCGCGTCCGGCTGGCTGAGGTGGACTTCGAGGGTATGGTCGTCGACGACTTCGGAGTCCTCGTACCACTCGTAGACGTCGGGTTCGCGCAGTTCGCCCTCGTAGCGCTCGAATGATCGCTTGACCTGTTCGGCGTGGAGTTCCTCGCCGTTGTGGAACTGGACACCCTCGCGAAGGTAGAACTCGAACGTAGTGTCGTCGATCTGCTCCCAGTCTTCCGCAAGCCCTGGATGGGGGTCTCCCTCGAAGTCGATCGCCGTCAGGCCCTCGTAGAGGAGGGTTCGAACGGTCATCCCCGACGTGGTGTCGTTCATGCTCACCGGGTCGAAGTCCGCGATGTTCTCCGCGAGACCGATGACGAGTTCACCGCCGTCGTGGATCTCGTCGAGATCCGTCTCCTCCTCGTCGGTGTCGTCGTCGGTGCCCGGATCGGTGTCGTCGTCGGTGCCCGGATCGGTGTCGTCGTCGGTGTCGTCGTCTTCGATCTCGTCGTCGTCGTCACCGATACAACCCGCGAGCCCTACGACGCCCGCAGCGCCCATTCCCTGAAGAATCTCCCGTCGATTGATATCCCTGTCAGTCCGTGGCATGTACCAACGGACTCGTGGAAAGAATAAATAAGTGTTGTTTTGGAGTATCCAAAACTGTGAGGGTGCACATAGATGGTGGATAGAGTGCTATTGTATCCATTTTACAAAAATAACAAACGACATCCCACATCACAATATATAGATTGGTGTATATTGGTTCCCCATATATTATTTTGACTCATTAATCTTCACCGAACGTCGGCGTACGGCGGATCGCACACACGCGACCATCGGGTCGGCGGTTGCACGGCGTTCCGGCGCCCGAGAAGCGAGCGTCGCTGATTACCGATCGACCGTAACCGATTCGAGAACGGCGTCCTCCGGTCGGTCGTTTCGATCCGTGGGGAGTGCTCCAATCTCCTCGACCACGTCCATCCCGTCGACGACCTCACCGAACACCGCGTGACGGCCGTCGAGGTGTGGTTGCGCGTCGAGAGTGATGAAGAACTGCGAGCCGTTGGTGTCGGGGCCGCGATTGGCCATCGAGAGGATTCCGGGACCGTCGTGCGTGAGGTCGTCGTGGAACTCGTCGTCGAACGTGTAGCCGGGACCGCCGCGGCCCGTCCCCTCGGGGTCACCGGTCTGGATCATGAAGCCGTCGATTACCCGATGGAACGGCACATCGTCGTACAGCGGCTCGCCGTCGACGGTTTCGCCGGTGTCAGGGTCCTCCCACTCCTTCTCGCCGGTGGCTAGTCCGACGAAGTTCTCGACCGTACGCGGCGCACGCTCGTCGTACAGTTCGACCTCGATGTCGCCGCGGTTCGTGTGGATCGTGGCGGTCTGAGCCATGCCCGAGGCGACGGGCCGGGTGCGGAAAACGGTGGCGGATTGAAGTTTCCGTATCCGACCACCGCACCGCTTGATCACACGTTCGCCCTGACCGGTCCGAGCAGCCGTCGACGCCGAAGAGCGGTTCGGTGAGACATGAGCAGTTCGGAAATACATATGTGGAAGTGGCTGAACCTCTGTGCACATGAAATGTAGACGCGTGTGGTCGCACTTCGCCATCCTTTTTGTAGGGGCGCTGCTGCTAGCCTGTTCGGCGGCCGTCGTGACCGGAGCCGCTGGATACGCGTTCGCCCACGATTCGACGGTCGACGATACGGCGGAACTCTCCGACGAAGAGCGACTCCACGGCGTCTACGACTACGAGTCATTGAACGCCGACGAGCGAGACTACGTCGAAGGTGCGTTGGCCGGTGAACGGTACGTATTCGAGATGTCGGACCCACTCCCGGGACCACCGCTCACCCACTGGGGAGATCATCTCGTCGTCACCGACGAGCACGACGATCGGTACCACGTGTTCACTCGACGACTGGGCGTCGATTGGGCGAGTCGGGCCGGAATCGCGTCGCTCGTCCTCGCCGCTGCCGGAATCGTGCTCATCGCAGACGCTGTCCGCCGCCATCACGCCCCCAACTACCGTCCACTTGGGCGGTTTCGGGAGTGACCGCTCTGATTACTCCCCTTCCGGATCGAACCGCTCGAACCAACCCGTAAGCTCCTCGATTCGGTGGATCGCACGGTCGGGATCGCCGATGTTGTGGTGTTCGTTCGGGTAGACGACCAGCCGAGCGGGCACGCCCTGCTTTTTGACGCTCACGTACAGTTGTTCACCCTGGGTCGGCGGGCACCGCCAGTCCTGACCGCCCGCCGTCACGAGAAGCGGATCGTCGATCCCGCCCACGTCGCCGATGCTGGAGATCGACTCGTACGTCTCGGGCTCCTCCCACGGCAGCCCGAAGTCCGACTCCATCCGATTGTGCGAGTCGCCGGTGCCGAAGTAGGAGTAGCGATCGTAGATGCCGTGCTCGGCCGCCCCCGCGATGAAGTCGTCGTACTGGGTGAGCACGAACGCCGTCGAGACTCCGCCGTACGAGAAGCCGGTGACGAACAGCCGGTCGGGATCCGCCCACCCCCGATCGACGGCCTCGCGAACGCCGTTGACGATGTCGGTCGGTTCGCGGTTCCCCCAGTCGCCGGAGATCGCCTCGCTGAACTCCTGTCCATACGACGAGCTTCCGCGGTAGTTCACACGGACGACCGCGTACCCGCGTGCAGTCCAATGGACGTACTGAAACCGGAAGTTCGGCGCGTCGTAGGAGACCGGTCCGCCGTGGATCGATGCGATCGTCGGGAGCGGTTCGGGATCGTCCGGATCGAACCCCTCGGGGAGATAGACCAACGCCTCGACGGTGGCGGTGTCGAGAGCCGGATCCTCGCTCTCGAACGTGATTCGTTCACACTGCGGCATCGGGTGCTCCTCGACGAACGCTTCGTTGACGCGGGTGAGCCGCGTGAGTGGGTCGGCGTCATCGGAACCCGCCTCGGTCAGCACGTCCGTCTCGGCCGCGTAGGCGTCGGTACCGTCGTCGGGACGCGACATGAGGAGCGCCGTCGTATCGCCGGCAGCGTGAAAGCCGGCGATGGTTCGGTGCCGTCCCTGCCGTTCGAAGACGCGTTCGGGGGGTGAGCCGTCCGCGTGGAACCGGACGAGCCTGGTCGTCCCCTCGTCGCCGATCGGTCCGAGCAGCGTCGTCTCGTCGGTCCACACGACGGACCCGCCGCGCCCGAGCGGGCGGTCGAGATCCGCGGAAATCGACTCGTATCCGCCCGCGTCAAGGTCGGCGACGAACACCTGGGTCGGCTCGTACATGTTCTCGTGTTTCCGACCGCCGAACGCCAGTTTGCGGCCGTCTGGACTCCACACCGGCGACGACGCGGTGAGGTCGTTGTCGGTGATCCGCCGGATCCCGGTTCCATCGGGGGCGATCGTGTAGACGTCCATCGCGCGGGAATTGTCCGGCCAGTCGGAACGGTTCGAGAGAAACGCGATCCGGTCGCCGTGGGGGCTCCACGCTGGGGCGAGACCGGTGGCTGGCTCGCTTGCGCCGGATCCGTAGGCGTCGTCGAGGCGAGTCGTCTCCCGCGAGTCGAGGTCGACGACGAACAGGTACGTCGTCACGTCGTCAAGCCAGCCGGTTCCGTCGTACTTGTGCTGGAGCCGATCGATCTCGATCGGACCATCGTCCTCCCGGAGGCGTTGGAGGTACTCGCGCTGCTCGTCGGTCGGATCGCGCGCGGAGACGACGATACGCTCGCCGTCGGGCGACCAGTCGAACTCGCGGACACCCTCCTCGAAGTCGGTGACCTGCCGGGGATCACCCCCCAGATCGAGGTCGTACACCCACACCTGGGCGGCGGGCTCCTCGGACGCCTCGAGGTCATCATCGTTGTCGGTCTCGGGAGCGCGGCCGGCGCGGATCGCCAGATCCTCGTCCCGGGCGGCGAGGACGGCAAGTTTCGTGCCGTCGGGGCTCCACCTCGGGCTCGAGGCGCTCGACGCCCGCGTCAGTCGGTGTGGCTCCTGGCTCCCGTCGGTGGGGACAACGAACACCGAGGAGAGCCGCTCGTCCTCCTCCGCATCGAACTCGTCGGCGACCACCGCCGCACGTCTCCCATCCGGGGAGATGCGAACGTCGGTGACGAAGGTAAGCTCGTAGTAATCGGTCGCTGTAGTCGACATGCGCGTAGTGCGCTCGGGGGCGATATTAGCCGTTGGCCTTCCGGCAGCATGACCGCACGCGACTAATCGTTCAATAACCACTGAGATTGACCGGAGAGCCGATGAGATCGAATGCGTTTCAAAGACAACGATAATAACGCCCCCATATGGATGAAATGAACTGTCGATTAATCATTTTTTTATTTACAAATCCCCTCCCAAACAGAGAGAAAGGTATAAGTAACGGAAAACGAAATTCAGTTCCATGTCACACACTGACAACGAACTTTCGCGGAGGCGGTTTCTGCAAGCAACTGGCGGTGCCGCGACCGCGGCGGCACTGGCAGGTTGTCTCGACGACGACGTCGAGGTCGATGAAGACGACGATACCGACCCGATCGGCGACGACGACGACGATACCGACCCGACCGGCGACGACGACGACGGTACCGAAGAGACCGACGACGAGGAGCAGGTGCTCCGGCTGATCAACGGCACGATGGACACGATGGACCCGGTCGAGTACACGCTCGCCAACGCCGGGGAAGTCATCGGCCACGTCTTCGACGGTCCCCTGTGGAACCCCCACGGTGCGCTCACCGTCGAACCCATGCTCGCCGAGGATTACGAAATCGCCGACGACAACGTGACCTACACCCTTCACCTTCGTGAGGGCGTCACGTACCACGAGGCCGGCGGGCAGGACTGGGGTGAGGTGACCGCCCAGGACTTCGTGTACAACTGGGAGCGCCTTGCTGGCGGAGAGCACACCCGCCGTGCGTCGACGATCCTCGACGACCTCGGGGTCGC
Source organism: Salinarchaeum sp. (assembly GCA_007122875.1). Lineage (GTDB taxonomy): Archaea > Halobacteriota > Halobacteria > Halobacteriales > QS-1-68-20 > QS-1-68-20. The sequence continues at coordinate 19,984 of SKSS01000062.1, forward strand.
CCACGAAACCGAAACGGTCACCGACGACGAGGGCGACGAAACCGAGGAGTACGTCCCCTGGTCGCTCGCCGTCGAAGCGCTCGACGACTACACGCTGGAACTGGAGCTCAGCTCGCCGAATCACGCCGCGCTCGACGAACTCGCGTCGTTCCGGCTGTGTCCCCTCCCCGAGGGAATCGTCGGCGACGTCGAGGGCTACGACGGCGACATCGATCACGACGAGATTCGCGACGAGATCGTCGTCGGATGTGGCCCGTTCAAGTTCGAATCCTGGGCAAGCGATCAGGAAGCGGAGGTCTCGGCGTACGACGATTACTGGGGCGAAGGCCCACACATCGACGGAATCCACTGGCAGATCATGGAGGATTCGAACGCGATCTTCAACCACTCCATGAACATGGACGTCGACGTACCGCAGATTCCGACCGAGCAGTTCGATCCCGATCTCGTCGACCTCGACGAGCCGGACGAGGATGGACGGGAGGTCGGGACCTACGGACCGATGCGCAACGACGAGACCGTCAACTACCAGCGCATCCCCGGTCTGTCGACCGGGTTCTTCGGATTCAACACCCAGAACGTAGAAAAGGCGGCCAGACAGGCGGTCGCGCACGCGCTCGACCACGAGCAGATCGCCAACGACATCTTCCGTGGGCGGGCGATCCCGGGGTACACCATGACGCCGCCGGCCGGCTTCCCAGGCGGGCCCGAGGCCCACGAGGAATTCGTCGAAGAGCACTACCCGTACGGCCCGGGTTCCGACATCGATGCGGCCCAGGAGGTAATGGAGGAGGCCGGCTACAGCGAGGACGATCCGTACGAGTTCTCCTTTACGATCACCGACTCCGCGACGAACCAGCAGATGGCAAATCTCCTGCGCGATATGCTGGCGGCGGCACACATCGACATGGAGATCGAGGTCGCCCCGTTCGCGACGATGATCGACCAGCGCGGGCGCGGAAACATCGACTCGTTCAACAGCGGCTGGAACATGGGCGGCGACGATCCGGCGAACATCCTCCAGTTGCTCTACCCGCCCCACACGCAGGTCGAAGTGAGCGGCTCGATCATCGAGGTCGACTGGTTCGACACCGACGCCGCCGATCGGGCGGCCGACGGATGGGATCAGCTGACCGACAACCCGGAGCCGACCGACGAGGCAGCCGAGGCCCGAGCGGAAGCGGTCAAAGAGATGGAGCTGGCGATGTGGGAGGATCTCCCGTTCGTCGTCTACGAGTACCGCATCTTCGAGCGGTTCGCCTACGAATGGGTCGACGCCGCGGACATCGGTCCGGCCGGTATGGCTCGGCACAACTACACCCGCCTCAACGAACGCCCCTGAGTAGGTAACCCAGACGGCGTACCACTTCAGACAGATTCATGCCCACTGCATCATCTTTCGGAGCGAGTATCTGGACCACGAGCAGCCCCGGCCACTCACGAGTACGCCGACGGCCGGAGTCACGGTGTCCCGATACACGTCACCGACGTATGTCAACCATATGTATCGAAACGCACGACGGCACGGGCCCGATCCCAAGTGGGGTGACCGCTGACCCATGAGCCGGTGGGGCTACTTCGTTCGACGCGTGCTCCTGTCGATCCCGGTCATCCTGTTCGGGACGTCAGCGACGTTCATCATCCTTCGGATGGGACCGATCGATCCCGCCGGAGCGATCATCGGACCGGACGGCGACCAGCGGGCGTACCAGCAGATCAGAGATCAACTCGGCCTCGACGAGCCGCTGTGGGTCCAGTATATCGATTTCATGACGGACCTGTTCACGTTCAATCTCGGTCAATCCTGGGTCATCCACCCTGGATCCACCGCTAACGAGCTGATCATCGCGTACGCGCCTCGGACGATCTGGCTCGGGTTCTGGTCGGTGCTGATCGCGCTGTTCATCGGCATCCCCCTCGGCTTTTACGCCGGGTTGAACCCGAACACCTGGAGCGATTACCTGGCGTCGTTCGGGGGCATCGTCTGGCGGGCGATGCCGAACTTCTGGCTTGCGGTGATCATGGTCAGCCTGCTCTCGCAGTCGGAGACGTTCTTTTTCGGCTTCGACTGGTCGTCGTTCGTCATCGACACACCGATCGTCACCGCTCCACCGATGGACTGGATGTTGGATCCGGATATGGGCGCTAGCGAACGCTTTACGATGATGGTCGCCGCGACCAAGATGATACTGCCGGCGGCGCTCGTCCTGGGGTCCTCGTCAATGGGCAACGAGATGCGTATCGGCCGAACCGCCGTCCTCGAGACCGTCAACTCGAACTACGTCGAAACCGCGAAGGCGAAGGGCGTCCCCGGCCGCATCCTGGTCTGGAAACACATCTTCCGGAACGCGCTCATCCCACTGGTGCCCATCATCACGTACGAGGCGTTCCTGCTGATCGGTGGGTCCGTGTTGGTCGAGACCGTCTTCGCCATCAACGGGCTGGGGTACCTGTTCTTCCAGGCAGCGATCCAGGGCGACTTGCCGCTCGTTGGCGGACTGATGTTCATATTCATCCTCATGATCGTGTTCATCAACATCCTGCAGGACTTCCTGTATACGGTCATCGACCCACGAGTCGGCTACGAAGGGGGAGCCTGAATGGAACTCGGACCCGAAGACGACGAGCTCTCCCTCAAAGAGCGGATCATGGACAACCCACGTCCAGCGATGATCTGGCTCGCGGGCGCGCTCCTGTTGCTGTCGGTGCAGTTTGGCGCGGTCGCCGAGACCATCATGAGCGTTCCCCCGTGGAACGACATCGTCGATCTGCTCCCGGTCGCTCCCGGCGCGGCCGCACTCGCCGCATTCGGCGACCGATTGGCCGACCTGCCGACACTGCTATCGCGCGAGACGATCCCGAATCAAGGATACTACCACCCCGAAACGGGGTGGGAGAACACTTTCCTGGGGCTCTCCCCGGCGTGGGCGTGGGCGGTTCGCGTGGCGCTGATCTACGTCTACGCGTTCGTCTGGTGTGGCTGGCTCTGGTACGCCTACGAGATATTCCGTGAACACTATCGCTACGCCGACTGGACACCGCGTGACGACATGGTCGATCGGCTTCGAGTCCACCGCTGGGGGCAGTTCGGACTCGTCATCGTCATCGCGTTCCTCGTGATGGCACTGTTCGCACCCGCGATGTCGCCAACTGTCGCGGATGCAAACCTCTACAATCCGTACTCCTACGACTTCGAGTATTACGACGATGATGTCGGGGAAGTTGTAACGATCACCGAAGGGGCGGCGAACGCCCAGTCGTACTCGCGCGGCGGCGACGCCAACATCGGTCCGATGCAGTACGACGACTTCGACCGGTTCGCGCCGTTCGGGACGATGCAAGACGGGAAGGACCTGTTCACCTTCATGGCGTATGGGGCACGAGTGTCCCTGTTCATCGGCCTACTGTATCTGTTCCTGGCCGGGTTCATCGCCACCGCGTTCGCGCTCCTGACGGCCTACTACAAAGGACTGGTCGATCTCGCCGTAGTGATCACCGGCGACTCGATTCAGGCAATGCCACAGCTACTGTTGTTGATCATGCTATCGGTCGTGCTCGGAGGAACGTGGATCGCCGAGATATACAACGGAGGCCTGATACTCGCGCTTATCTTCGCGGCGACGGGTTGGCCTGGGCTCTGGCGAGCCGTCCGTGGGCCGGCACTGCAGGTCTCCGAGCAGGAGTGGATCGACGCCGCGAAGAGCTTCGGACAGCGCCCATCGGTGACGATGCAAAAGCACATGTTCCCGTACGTACTCGGCTACCTGCTGATCTACTCGTCGATGAACCTCGGCGGCGTGATCATCGGCGTTGCCGGGCTCTCGTTCCTCGGCATCGGCGTCAACCCACCCACACCTGAGTGGGGACGGGCCGTCAGCGGCGGTCAGCCGTACGTCGAAACCGCCTCGTGGCACATCTCGCTGCTTCCCGGAATCATGATCGTGTTCGTCGTCACCGCGTTCAACGCGCTCGGTGACGGCATCCGGGACGCGATCGATCCCAAGATCGACGTCGGTGGCGGCGAGGACGAGGCCGCCGGTAGCGCCGCCGGAGGTGGTGCCTGATGGCGACGAGCGCGGAGGACGACGTGACCACTCCGGAGGACGCGACCGACGAGGAGACCGAACCGCTCCTCGCCGTGAAAAACCTCCAGACCGCCTTCTTCACCGACAAGGAGGTGATCCGGGCGGTCGACGGGATCAGCTTCGATATCCGACGCGGCGAAACCGTCGGCATCGTCGGTGAGTCGGGCTCCGGAAAGAGCGTCACCGCACGCTCGATCATGGGCCTGATCAAGTCGCCGGGACGGGTGCTCGATGGAAGCAGCATCCGGTATCAGGGCGTCGAGATGACCGACCTCTCCGAAAAGGAGTACCACAGTTACCGTGGTGGCGAGATCGCCATGGTGTTTCAGGATCCGCTGACGAGCCTCAACCCCGTCTACACCGTGGGCAACCAGATCAAGGAGTCGCTCCGACTCCATCAGGGGCTTCGTGGCGTCGAAGCGACCGAGGAGGCGATCGAGCTGCTCGAAGCCGTCGGGATACCGGACGCTCCACGACGGGTCAAGGAGTTCCCGCATCAGTTCTCGGGCGGCATGCGCCAACGTGCGGTGATCGCGATGGCGCTCGCCTGTGATCCCGACCTGTTGATCTGTGACGAGCCGACGACCGCGCTCGACGTGACCATTCAGGCGCAGATCC
>SKSS01000086.1 GCA_007122875.1 Salinarchaeum sp.
CGTCACGCCCCACTCCCAGTCGTCGAAGCCGATGGCACTCGTGACGATCTGGGTGACCTTCCCGGCGTACTCGCGGCCGATGTCCCCGTGGCTCGACATGTGATCGGCGCGCTCGTCGAACGGGAGATCGTACCAGTTGTGTTCGGGGTCACGACGCTTGTCCATCGGGTAGAAACACAGGTACTCCGCGTCGGGCATTCGCGGTTCGAGTCGGCTCTCGATGTACCGGCGGATGCCGGGATCGACGGCCTCCGGCCCCTCCTCGAAGAACTCGGGGGTGCCGTACCCGCTGGCTTCCGTGACCGAGACGAACGAATCCGTCCGGTCGGTGAATTCGGCGAGCGCCGTGTGCTCGAACCGCCGTTTCAGAGTGTCCAAATCGGCCAGCGACGGCCGAAGGTGGACGACCAGCAAGTCGGCGTCCGTGCCGAGGACGCTGAAGACTGCCGATGTGCCCTCGTCGGCCGGGATCGACTCGCAGGCGTCGAGGTAGGCCGTCCCTTCCTCGATTGCGCGGTCCCGGGTTCGTTGCGGGGCGTCCCGCCAGGCGTCCCAGTCGATCGTTCTGAGGTCGTGGAGGGCATACCAGCCCTCGTCCGTGTGCGGTGGCTCCCGTCGTGTCATGCCCGACGGTTCGTGGCGGGCGCTCATGACGCTTTTGAGTCGTCTACCGGGATCGCCCCGACCGAAACCCTTTCAGGGGTTACACACGATGGGTCGCCAAATGCGGAAAAGTGGCCCGCCGAAGGGGCTCATCTCGTACCTCGTACTTGAACTGCTCGACGAGAAGCCCCGCTACGGTTACGAAATTCTAAAGGAGATCCGGGAGATCAGCGGCGGTCACTGGGAGCCCTCCTACGGATCCGTGTACCCGATTCTCTACAAGTTCGAGGACAAGGAGTGGGCCAGACGGCTCGACCGCGAGGACGAACCCGACCGAAAGTACTTCGAGTTGACCGACGAGGGGCGGGAGAAACTCGTCGAAAAGCGGGAAAAGGCGGGCGGACGCGCCCGCGAGTTCGCCGACGTGATTCTCGGGTTTTTTCACGTCTACGTCGCACTCGCCACCGACGAGCGCTTCGAGGTCGCCGACGTGACGGGCGAGTGGTCCTACGACGAGGTCTACGGCGCATGGATCGTCGAGCAGATGATTCGCCACTACGACGCCTACTTCGACGAGTTCGAGCGGATCGAGGACACTCCCGAGGAGTTCTACGAACGATACGGCGTGGAACTGGAGTGAACCGAGAGGCGGACGATCACGGACGGCGAACGGAGACACGGCTTGGTTCCGCGACTGGAGCGACGATTCCGGGACGGAAGCGGAGCGCGCTGATTTATCCCGGTTGCCGCCGTTTCGTCGGCCGATGAACTCAGCGCGCGTCGCGCTCGGACACGACCCGGCTGCACGCTCACCGATTCACGAAGCGATCTGTGAGTCGCCCCACCTCGAACGGGAGGTCGTTCTCGGCGGGCAGACGGTCGACGGCGTCGAAACGATCACGTCGTTCGTGTACGGCGAGGCGGCCGTCTACGAGTCGGTCCTGACGCGCCTCGACGCGGTCCGCGAGTACGAGATCACGAGGGCTGACGACGGATTCTTCCTCTACCTGCGCCGAGAACTCGGCCCTGAGGGCCGGTCGTTGATGAACGCACTCACGCAGGAGACTGTCGTCGTCGTGCCGCCGATCGAGATACGCTCCGATAGCACGATTCGGATAACCGTTGTCGGACACTCGGCAGATCTCGCCAGCGTGATCGAGGAACTCGCAGACGGGGTCACCATCGAGATCCTATGGGCGAGCGATCGCGTGACGGTCACCGAGACCGCGACCTCGGACCGGCAGTTATCGGCGCTGGAGACGGCGTGGGACGTCGGATTCTACGAGGTTCCGCGGCGCAACGGAATCGAAACGGTCGCCGAGGAACTCGACTGTGCGGTCTCGACGGCGTCCGAACTCCTCCGTCGCGGCGAGGCGAACGTGATCGGGGGGATGCTTGATCGTCGCCGGTGAGTCGTGAACGCTATTGCTTCGTACAGAGCCGCGTGTACGACACGCCCAGCATGTACGTGCGGGCGGCCTCACACTCGTCGAAGACGGCCCCCAGCGCCTCGGGAACGTCACCGTCGGGGTTCCAGTTCGCGTACCATCGGAAGAACCGCCAGATGAGTGGGTTCAGTACCCGCAAGGGGCCCTCCGAGACGGTGCCAACATCGAGGACGGCGAACGACCCACCAGGAACGAGCAGTCCGTAGACGTTCTCGACGGCCTGGCGAACGTCGGGCATGACGCTCATCGAGAGCGTCGCGACCGCCGCGTCGAACTGCTCGTCGAAGTCAACCGTCGTCGCGTCCGCGCAGCGAACCTCGACGTTCTCCCACCCGTTCCGCTCGACCCGTTCTCGTGCCTTCGCGACCATCTCCGGGCTGTAGTCGACGGCGGCGAGCCGTCCATCCTCGCCGATCGCCTCGCGGATCACCGTGAAGTTCACCCCCGGACCGCAGCCGATGTCCAGAACTCGGTCGCCCGCCGTCAACGCGAGCTGGTCGATCAACTCCTCGCGAATCGGTTCGAAGTCGCGCTCACTCATCGAATACCAGTCGCTCCATCGATCCCACATCCGCTGGCTTCGATCGAGGTGCGCGTCGTACTCCCCGTCCGAACCGTCGGGATCGGCCTTCATCGTCGTTCGTGCGTCCTGCGATTTCGCGTCCATGGTCGTACTACTGACGGCCCGAACGAGTAGGCATTCGCGAAATGTATCGGTGCTTTATAAATCGAACCCGCTGGTTGGCCGTCGATGGGCTCAGTTTCGACCCGACTCACAGCAACGCCTGACGGAGCGGCTGGCCGAAGATCAACAGCAGGAAGCTTCCCACCATCAGGATCCACGTCCCACCGAGCACGGCTTGAACGACTGTCTCTCGGTTTTGGATCGGGAGCCGGTTCGCGATGCTCTCGACGCCCGCGTGAAGGATCCGCCCGCCGTCGAGCGGGAACGCGGGGATGCAGTTGAACAACGCGAGGTTGATGTTGATCCACGCCATCCAGAAGAGGACGTTCGCCAGCAGGAAGATCACGCCCTCCGGTCCGGCCGCCACCACGTAGAACTCGGCGTTGAACCCGTCGAATCCGGGGAAGTTGTACGCCGTCTCCTCGATCACGCTCGCCAGCGGCAGCATCAACAACAGGAACGTCCCGAACAGGAATCCGATGATGCCGTCCCCGGTCGCGTTCCCGCCGAGCAGATCGAGAAAGCCCTGTGCGGGATAGATGTCGACGCCGAAGTCGTCGACGACGACGCCGCCGGTCCCCGGCTGAGTCTGTAGCCCGAGCTGCCCGTCCTGTTCGGCCGTCACCTCGACCGTCGTCGGTTCGCCATCGACGTACACCTCGAGTGGTACCGTTTCGCCCGCCTCGACGCCGGCCGTCGCCGCGGCGAGGTCGTCGGCCGTGACGATGCGCTCACCGTCGATCTCGGTCACCGTAAACGGTCGGTCGGTCGGGACGCCATCCGCATCGGCCAGCGGACTGTCGCCGACCACGTCGGAGACTAACGCGCCGGCGACCAACTCGAAGCTTCCCCGATCGGTCTCGACGGCGACGACGGGATCGTCCGAGACGGCCTCGGTGAACTCCTGTCGGGTCGTGATCGGCTCGCCGTCGACCGTCTCGATCGTTGCCGCTTCCTCGCTCTCGTCGAGTTGGTCGGTTATCTCGACGGGGGCCTGGGAGACGTACGCCGATCGCTCGACTGCGACCTCGTCGCCGCTCGCCAGCTCGACGGTCACCGTCCGGTCGTCGGCGTTGTCGAGGGCATTGTCGAGGGTGGTCTCGTTCTCGACGGGCTGGCCGTCGATCGAGAGGATCCGCTCGCCGCCCTCGATCTCCGCCTCGGCGGCGGGCGAACCGGCGTCAACGCCGCCGACTGGCGCACCCGATGCGACGGCGATCGCGCCCGTGACCGGCCCGAACAACAGCAAGACGGCGATCACCGACACGATGAGGTTGTTGGTGATGCCGGCGGCGAACATCCGGACGCGATCCCCGATGGCCGCTTTAGCGATCCCCTCCTCGTTCGGTTCGACGAACGCCGCCATCGGGATCAGCGCGAGCAGAACGACGCCCATCGACTCGACATCGATGTCGCTGACCCGACAGAGGATGCCGTGGCCGTACTCGTGGACGACGAGGCCGACCAGCAGCGCGAAGATGATTTCGGGGGCGACCGAGAGGGGGAGAAACTCGTTGACGCCCGGAATGACGACGACGTTCTGCGGACGGGTCACCTCGGTCGTCTCGGTCGTCGTCAGCGCCTGATAGGCGACCAGCGGCAGGAGCACGAAGCTGAAGATCATCGCGACGACCGAGGCCACGACGCCGAGGTTGGTGATCGCCCGCCAGAACCGTTCGGGCTGTGCGAGCGCTTCGAGGAGGTCTTTCCCCCGTTCGGTCGTGATCGTCGCGACCGGCCCGGTGATGCTGACGTTGTCGGGGAGCACCCCGGCGTTCCGGATCGCGATGGCGATCGCCGAGTAGAGAACGAGGGCGAGAAGGGCCAGCGTCAGCAGGTTCATCGAATTCACGTTCCGGTCGCGCGGATAAAGACGTTTGGTTCTCCGGGGACGCAACCGGTCTTCCCGCTGGCGATTCCGCTCGGTTGCGGCGGACGGATCGGTAGGTACTCGCGATTTGCTTCCGACGGTGGGTCGGTCCCGAACGGTCGGATCAGTCGGACGACGTGGGTTCGCTCTCGCCGATGGAGATCACCGAATCCGTGTCGTCCCCCTCCTCATCACCGTTCGAACGGACGCGTCGTACGGCCAGTGCCGCGGCCGTCACCGCGAGCAGGGCGAGGACGACGCGAGCCATCCCCCCGCCGCCGGATCCGTCCTCGGTCTCGACCTCGATCGGAGAGTCCCTCTCGTCGTTTGTGTCCTCCCCCTCGTCGGTGTGGTCGTCCCGCTCGTCGCCTGCGTCCTCGCGGTCACCGTACTCGCTCGAACGCACGTCAAGGGGCGTCCCTCCGCTGGCTCCGTCCGTTATTTCAGTACGCTTCAGTGCGGGCTTCTCGATAGTGATCTCGATGAGTGCCATGATACGCTCCGTGTGTGGGTACGAGCCGATCAGCGGCCACGTATCGCCGGTGTCGGCGACGACACCGCGTCGGGTGATCGTGCCACGCACGGCTGGTGAGCTAGCGTCTGCCGGCTCGTCATCCCCACCGCGAAGCGCTACGACCTCCCCTGAAATGAAACTATCGACGGGGATACGGATCGCCGATGAAGTGATCACCCTTCTCGCCGCAGTCGCCTGACGACGAACTCGCGGTCGAGTTCGGCGAGGAAGTGGCCGAGCCGTGGTCCCTGTTCGTCGTCGAAAAACAGGCGATAGCCGGCCACAAACACCTCTCTCGGTTCGAGGTCGTGACGGCGGGCGACCTCGTAGAACTCCCCCTGTAGCCCCTCGCCGTCAGCGCCCGATTCGACGGCGTCCGCGAGGTCCTCTAGCGCGGCGGCTTCCGCCTCGTCGAGCGCTACGTCCGGCATCGACGTCCGCTTCAGCTCGTAGTTGTACTCGTTGTCCGTCCGGCGGGCCCACCTCCGCGCACGTTCGACCCGCGCGAGGGCCTCCTCGACGGCCCACTCGGGAGCGTCGTCCGGAACGTGTCCTTCCCGTCGGGCGATCTCTGCGCGGAGCGCGGGATCATCAGTCATCCCCAGCACCGCCGCGAAGCGGTAGGGGATACGGACGCGCTCCTCGCGCACCTCGTCGACGGCGATCGGATAGACGCGCTCGGCCCGCTCGCGCTCGTGGTCGTCGGCCGGGTCGACGGATCCGAGGTAGATACGCTCGATCCGGTCGAACTCGTCGACTAACCCGTCGATTCGTCCGATGTCGAAGTCCCGCCCACGGCCGGGATCCTTCGTGAAGAAGTACCTGAGGACCTCGGGTTCGATCAGTTCGAGCACCTCGGAGACGAGGATAACGTTGCCCGCCGAGGAGGAAAACGGCTCGCCGTCGAGCGTAAACCACTCGTATACCATCGGTTCGGGCGGTTCGAAGCCGAACACCTCGCGGGCGATCCGCTCGCCGCTCGGCCAGGAGCCTTCGGCGTGATCCTTGCCGAACGGCTCGAAGTCCACCCCGAGCAGCCGCCACTGTGCGGGCCACTCGAAGCGCCAGGGGAGCTTTCCCTCGCGGAACGTCGCCGTCCCCTCGTGTCCGCAGCCGTCGATCGTCCGGTCGCCGGTCTCGATGTCGGTACACCGATACTCGACGGTGCCGGCGTTGAGGTCGATGGCCGTCACCGTCTCGGTGATCTTTCCGCAGTCCCCACAGATCGGGTTGAACGGAACGTACTCGTCGTCGACCTTGTCCTGAAACTCGGCGAGAACGTCGCGCGCTCGATCAGGTCGCTTGAGAACGTCTGCGATCGCGTCGTCGAACTCGCCCGCCTCGTAGAGCGCGGTGTTCGAGAGCACCTCGATCGGAACGTCGAGTGCCTCCGCGCTGTCGGCGATGAGGGTCGAGAAGTGATCACCGTAGGAGTCACAGCAGCCGAACGGATCCGGAATCGCCGTGTACGGCGCACCGAGGTTGCGCCCGAGCGCACCCGCGTTCACGTCGCCGAGATCGACGATCTCGCCGTCGAGGTCCGCGAGCCGTCGAGGGAGCTTTCGGAGCGGATCGCGGTCGTCGCTGGTGAACACCTGCTCGACCTCGTGGCCGCGCTCACGGAGCACCTCGGCGACGACGTAGCCGCGCATGATCTCGTTGACGTTCCCGAGGTGGGGAACCCCGGACGGCGAGATCCCTCCCTTGATCGTTATCGGCTCGGATGGGTCGCGGGCTTCGATCCGGTCGGCGACCTCGTCCGCCCAGAAGACGAATCCGCGCCCCCCGCCGTCGCGTTCGTGGTCCCGATCCCCCGTTTCCACCGCATCGATCGGGGTCGGATCGTCGTCTCCGCTCGGGACGTTGGCGTCGGCACTCATCGCTGGGCCCAGTACGTGGGTCGGTCGCTCGCCCCGTCGGGGACGATGTCGGTTCCGTCGTGGGTGCCGGTGAGCACCGCGTCGACGATTCGCCCCGGTTCCCGGCCGTCGAGGACGATCGCGCGCATCCCCGCACGCTGGATCAGTTTCGCCGCCAGCAGGTCGACCGGTGCTGACGAACCGGCGTCCATCTCCAGTCCGGCGATCACGTCGACGAGTTCCGCCCCGGAGAGACGGTCGAATCGTCTCGCGTCGGGATTTTCGTTCGGATCGGCGTCGAAGACGCCGGGGACGCTCGTCGCGTACACCAGCAGGTCGGCGTCGACGTACTCGGCGAGCGCCGCGCCAACGGCGTCCGTGGTCTGTCCGGGTGTGACACCGCCCATGACGCAGACGTCGTCCCGTCGGAGCGCCTCGCCCGCAGCTTCGTAGTCCTCGGGCGGGCGCGGAGCCGCCGCGCCGCCGAGCGCCGCGATCAGAAGCCGGGCGTTGAGTCGGGTCACCTGAATGCCGACCTGATCGAGTTCGACCTCGTTGGCACCTAGCTCCCGAGCGGCTCCGATGTACTCCCGTGCGACACCCCCGCCCCCGACGACCGCGCCCACCGCACACCCGTCATCGACCAGCCGTTCGATCACGGCCGCGTGGTCGCGAACCCGGCCGGAATCGAGTTCGGGCGCGAGAACGCTGCCGCCGATCGACACGACCACCTTCATGCTACCGCTTCATATCGTCGTGCCCGTCTTAAGCGTTGTCAACCGGAAGACGGCGTGCGACGGGACCGCACTGCCGGCCCGTCGCGAGCCACCGAATCACACGCCCCCGTCAGCGACACCTACAAGCACACGCACGTCCATGCGATTCGCATGAAGGTACTCGGCGTCGTCGGCCCGTCGGATTCGGGCAAGACCGCTCTCGTCGAACGGCTCGTCGAACGCCTCCCCGGATCGGTGGCCACGGTCAAACACCTCGACCACGAACCGACGCTGGACACCGAGGGAAAGGACACGGCCCGCCACCGGAGCGCGGGGGCGGAAGCGTCCTACGGAATCGTCGACGACGGCACCTGGTTTGCCACCGGCGACGACCGGACGCTCGATGAGACGCTCGATGACCTCGCACCGGTGTACGACTACGCGATGCTGGAGGGCTTTTCGGGGGCTGATGTCCCACAGGTCGTCCTCGGTGGGATCGACGCGGAGGGACAGCCGATCGTCGAAGCCGACCGGGAGGCGGAGGTCGACCTCGACGACGTGATCGAGGCACTCCGCGATGTCGAACCGTACGAGACGCTCGAATCGCTGGTCGCGCGTGCGAAGCGCTCGGCCGACGCCGAGAAGGCCGGTGCGATCGCGACGTTCACTGGGCGGGTCCGAGCCCGCGATCACGACGACGACGAGCCAACGGAGTATCTGGAGTTCGAGAAGTACGACGGAGTCGCCGAACAGCGTATGGACCGCATCAACGAGGAACTCGAAGCCCGCGACGGCGTCTACGAGGTGTTGCTCCACCACCGGACCGGCGTGATCGAGTACGGCCGGGACATCGTCTTCGTCGTCGTGTTAGCCGGCCACCGGACGGAGGCGTTCGAGACCGTCGAGGACGGGATCAACCGCCTCAAAGACGAAGTGCCGCTGTTCAAAAAAGAGGTCACCGTCGACGAGGAGTTCTGGGTTCACACCCGGTCGTGAGGACGTTCAAACCCGGTCGATCGCGGTTGAGCGACGATCCCTCACCAGCGCGCACCACGCGGCTTGGATGGATTGTGGGGCTGATATCCACGCAAATCCGGAGATTACTGCCTCCAACCGGGTGCTATCTGCCGATAATAATACGTCTCTATAATATACGAAATAATCGCTGAGAATTGCTTGTAAAACGTCTCCAGGTCAGGGGAAGCGTTATAAAATGTCCTCCGACGGGTTTTTTCCCACCGAAACGTTGCGAAGCGACCCGAAGCTTCCTGCCTTTATAACAGGGTGTGGGGGATAGGGATGATCGAGGTGTCAGCAATGAGCGCCACCATGCCCTCCGCGGACGCGGAATCGACTGAGATCGAGCCGAACGAAAAGGAGCTTCGCCTTCGGCAGTTCCTCAGCGAGCGCGCTGAAGACGGCGAACTCTACTTCAAGAGCAAGTTCATCGCCGACGAGGTCGGTCTCTCGCCGAAGGAAATCGGCGCGCTGATGGTGAAGATCAAGGACTCCGCGTCCGAAATCGAAGTCGAGAAGTGGTCGTACACGGGTGCGACGACCTGGCGGGTCGAACCGGCGTAAGTTCCCGGCCGGTCCCTACCGGGTGCACCTCACCGCCCGCCCCCGCACGACCCCCTCGAACCCCTTCCATCCCCACGCGGTCTCAAGTTCGTCCAGTTCCAACGTTCCCCACTCGCGGAACGGACCCGGGTGACCGCTTTCGACGCCTTTTCGGGGGGTCGGCACACAGACGACGACCGTGTCGCTCGTCGAAGCGTTGACGGAGGCGATCTTGCCGGTGTTGTCGGTCGCGCTCGTGGGGTTCGTCCTCGGAACCGTTCGGGAGATCGACGTTGACCCGCTCAGCACCGTCACGATCTACGTCCTCACGCCAGCGCTCGTGTTCTACAGTCTCGCGACCTCGGAGTTCGGGGCAGCGGTCGCCATCCAGCTTTCCGTCGGCGTCGTCGCCTTCACGATCGGGACGTTGCTGCTCGCCGAAGCTGTCGGCCGGGTAACCGGCCGAACCGAGCCAACGCTCGGCGCGTTCGTCCTCACGAGTTCGTTTCCGAACGCCGGCAACTACGGCATTCCACTTGCCGCCTTCGCGTTCGGTGACGTTGGGCGGAGCACGGCTGTCCTGTTCGTCGCCGTCCAGGCCGTGTTGATGTACACCGCGGGAGTGTACGTCGCCTCCCGTGGCTCAGCCGCGTCGACGCGTGGAGCCGTCGCCAGCGTGTTCAAACTCCCGCTCGTGTACGCGGTGCTTATCGCGGGGCTGTTCCGACTCGCCGACGCCGTTCCGACCGAGGGGACGGCCGCCATGGAGACGATCCGACTGACGGGCGACGCCGCCATTCCCGTGATGTTGCTCTTACTCGGCATCCAGCTCGCCAACACGACCTACGGGACGGCCATTCGACGGGTGCTCTCGGCCTGCGGGATGAAGTTGTTCGTCGCGCCCGCGTTGGCGGTTGGAATCGCGCTCGCACTCGGCATCGAAGGCGACGTGGGACGCGTGTTCGTTCTCGCCTGTGCGATGCCATCGGCGGTCACACCGCTGATGCTCACCATCGAGTTCGGCGAGGACCGCCCCACGGGACTGTCCGGTCCCGAGTTCGTCAGTACGGCCGTCCTCGTGAGCACGCTCGCCTCCGTCGTGACGCTCACCCTGCTGATCGCCGTATTACAGTCCGGTGTGGTGATTTGAACGACGTCGATTGCGCCGGACACGCAACTTATCCCGATCGCCGTCTTAGCGGGGTTCAACGGATGTCCGATCCCCTGTCGCCAGATGACGAGTTCCCACCGTGGAAGTCGCCCGTCGAAACCCCGCCAGGCGCACCGGACCCCGACGATCTCGCCCCCGGATTCGCGGTCTACGAGGTTGAGACCGACGGGAAGACCGTCAGGTACTACGGGGATCTCCGCGCCTCGCCCGAAACTGTGATCGAACGGGCGTGGGGTCCGTTTCGAGAGCGCGGCTACGAAGCGCGGCTGACCCACGAGCGCGGCGAGTTCGTGCTGATCGCCGAGCCGATCGAACTCGGCGTGAACGGGATTCCCTGGACGAACGTCTTCCTGTTCGTGGCGACGATCCTCTCGACGCTGTATGCCGGTGCGCACTGGTACTACGTCGATCCGTTCTCGACCGAGATCGTTCAGGCGGTGCCGTTCATGCTGGCGATCATGATCGTCCTCGGCGTTCACGAACTCGGCCACTACGTCATGAGCCGCTACCACGGCGTGCAGGCCTCGCTGCCATACTTCATCCCGATCCCAACGATCATCGGCACGATGGGCGCGGTGATCAAGATGGAGGGCCAGATGCCGGATCGCGACGCACTGTTCGACATCGGCGTCGCGGGACCGCTCGCCGGACTGGCGGCGACGATCGTCGTCACCGCCGTCGGATTGCACATGGATCCGGTAACGCCCCCACCGGAAATCGTCGACGGAGCCGACGTGTATCTAGAACTCGGCTATCCGCCGCTGCTCGAACTGATCGCCGCGGCCGTCGGACAGCCGCTCGCCTACGACGGGGTGACGAGCGTCAACCCCGTGGTCGTCGGCGGCTGGGTCGGGATGTTCGTGACGTTTCTCAACCTCATTCCCGTCGGCCAACTCGACGGCGGACACATCGTCCGCGCGATGGCCGGGCAGCGCCAGCAGACGATCGCCGCCGTCGTTCCGCTCGTGTTGGTGGCGTTGGCGGCGTACGTCCACTACCTCGTCGGCGCGTCGTTGAACGCCGCGGGACTGTGGCTCTTCTGGGCGTTGGTTGCGGTCGTCCTCGCGACAGTCGGGCCCGCTCATCCCGTCCGCGACGAACCGCTGGACGCGAAACGAAAAGTCGTCGGCGCGCTCACGTTCGTCCTCGGGGCGCTGTGTTTCACGCCGGTGCCGATCGATATCGTGTACGCGTAACCGTCAGCTGCTCGCTCGGCGGACGAACGTCAGTACCTCGTCGATGAGGCGATCCGGTGTGCGGTTCACACGATACAAGGAGGAAGCCCACGGCGTTAGCCGTGGGAGGAATCCGACCCGCTCCCGTGCGTGTAGCCCTCGTCGGCCAACGGCTTCCCGTCGATCGTCACGCCGTCGTCCGTGACCTCCCCGATCACCGTCACGGGATCGTGGGTCGTCGCCCGGATCGTCGCGACCTCCTCCGACGGCGCGGTGAACACGAGTTCGAAGTCCTCGCCGAACGTGGTCGCCAGTCGGCGCGCCTCGGCACGGTCGTCGGTCACCGACGTGAGCGACTCATCGATCGGGAGCGCGCCGCCGTCGACAGCGAACCCACAGTCGCTTGCCTCCGCGAGTTGATGGAGCGATCGCGCAAGCCCGTCGCTCGAATCCATCATCGCGGTCGCGTGGGGAGCGATCGCCCGTCCGGCGCGAACCCGCGGTGGGAACCGAAACAGCTCGTTTGCGCGCTCGTTACGTCCCGCTTCGAACAGTCGGAGGGCGGCCGCCGACCGTCCGAGCGTCCCCGTCACACACAGCATATCGCCGGGGGATGCCCCCGAGCGAGACACCGGTTTGTCGGTCCGTCCGAGCGCGGTCGTGGCCGTCGTGAACTCGACGTGTTCGTCGAGATCACCCCCGACGTATGCGGCCTCGACGCGCTCGCAGACATCCCTCGCGCCGTCGACGAACGCCGTCACTTCGTCGGCGTCGAAGGTAGGCGCGGCGTAGACGGCGACCGCCGCGATCGCTTCGGCACCCATCGCGGCGAGATCGGACAGGGAGGCCCCGACTGCCCGCCAGCCGGCGGTGTATCGAGTCGTCCCGTCAGGGAAGTCCGTCGTCTCGTGGAGCATGTCGGTCGTGAGGACCAGGCCGTCGACGACGGCCGCGTCGTCGCCGGCGTGTGGGAGTCGGTCGGCCAACAGCGCCAGGGCCTCGCGCTCGTCCATGGCCCGGATTCGAGCCGCTGGAGCAAAAAAGGGCGCACCATCGGTGTTCGAACCGGCCGACGTGGGCCGGCATCTTGGATACGATGGCTTTAAACGCCGCGACGGGGAACGACTCCCCATGACCACGTTCCACGACGTGCCGGCGGACGCGCTCATCGAGGCGCTCGCCGACCGTCTCGCCGATCGAATCGACGACCCAGCCTGGACGGCGTACGCCAAAAGCGGCGTCGACCGTGAGCTACCCCCCGAGGAGGACGGCTTCTGGGAGACCCGTGCGGCCAGCGTGCTCCGAAAGGTCGCCATCGACGGTCCCGTCGGTGTCGAACGGCTCTCGACGGAGTACGGCGGTGCGAAGGAAGGGACCAGTCGATACGGCGTTGCCCCCGCTCACCGAGTCGACGGCAGCAAGAGCGTCCTCCGAACGATCCTCCAGGAGCTCGAAGACGAGGACCTCGTCGAGACGACCAACGAGGATGGCCGACGGATCACCGGCGAGGGACGAAGCTTGCTCGACGAAACTGCGGGCGACGTCCTCGAAGACCTCGACCGCCCCGAACTCGAACGGTACGTCTGAGGGCCGGCGTTTTTCAGCGGAACGTCCGTCACGTCCCTGACGTAGTCACAGACGACGGGTTCCTCCGATCCAACAGCCGGTAGTTCGCGCTCGGATTCCCGTAACCGTTTTGACGCAGGCGAAGCAACGTTTCGACAGTCATGAGCGGACGCCAGGAGGACGACGACGAACTCGAAGAGCTTCGTCGCCAGCGACTCGAAGAGCTCAAAGAACAGCAGGAGACCGGTGGCGGAGACGACCAGGCGGTCGAGGCCCAGCGTGAGGCCGCCGAGGCGCAAAAGGAAGCCATGCTGCGCCAGTACCTCACCGACGGCGCGCGAAAGCGACTGAACACCGTCCGGATGAGCAAGCCCGACCGCGCCGACCGGATCGAACAGCAGGTACTCGCGCTCGCCCAGAGCGGACGGATCCAGGGACGAATCGACGAAGACCAGATGAAACAACTGCTCCAGGAGCTCTCGCCCGACTCGAAGCGGTTCAATATCAAGCGGCGTCGGTAGATGGCCCGCGGATCGCCCTACAGATGAACCTCGGGCTACTCTATAGTGGCGGCAAGGACTCCACCCTCGCGGCGCTGTTGCTCGATCGGTTCTACGACGTCACGCTGGTGACCGTCACCTTCGGCGTCACTGACGACTGGCGACACGCCCGCGAGACGGCCGACACCACCGCGTTTGGCTTCGAGCGGATCGACCTCGACCGAAGGGTCGCTGAGGAGGCCGTCGAACGGATGCGCGAGGACGGGTATCCTCGAAATGGCATTCAGGCGGTTCACGAGCACGCCCTGGAGACCGTCGCCGGGATGGACTTCGACGCGATCGCCGACGGGACGCGCCGTGACGACCGCGTCCCGTCGGTCTCGCGGGCACAGGCACAGAGCCTCGAAGATCGCCACGGCGTCGACTACATCGCGCCGCTGTCGGGATTCGGGCGGGGGGCGGTCGACCGGCTGGTCGATGCGACCCTCGACGTGACGAGCGGCCCGAGCGAGGAGATCACCCGCGCTGACTACGAGGCCGAACTCCGCGCGCTGCTCGCGGCGGACGGGGGGAGCGAAGCGGTCGCAGCCGTCTTCCCGGCGCACGAGCAGACGCACGTGCGCGGCGTTCGGCGGTAGCCGAACGAAAGCTTTCAGGCACGGCCCGCCAAAGCGGGGGGCATGTACGACCGGATCAAGGGGTTCAGGGACTTCTACCCCGACGAGATGGCCGCCCGACGCGAGATGTTCGATGCGCTAGAGGGGTCGGCTCGTCAGCACGGCTTCCGCGAGATCGGAACGCCGTCGTTGGAGCGGACGCAGATGTACGTCGACAAGAGCGGCGAGGGGATCGTCGAGGAGCTGTACAGCTTCACCGATCAGGGCGGACGTGAAGTGGCGCTGATCCCCGAACTCACGCCGACAGTCGCGCGGCTGGTCGTCGATCGAGGACAGGCGTTGACCAAACCGATCAAGTGGTACTCGACGCGACCGTTCTGGCGCTACGAGGAGCCCCAACAGGGCCGGTTCCGCGAGTTCTACCAGACGAACATCGACATCTTCGGCTCCTCGGAACCGGACGCCGACGCCGAGATCCTGGCGGTCGCCGCCGACGCGCTGACCGAACTCGGGCTGACCGCCGAGGACTTCGAGTTCCGCGTCTCCCACCGGGACGTACTCAGCGGCGTCCTCTCGGCGTTTGACGCCGACCTCGACCTCCCGGCTGCGATCCGTGCGGTCGATAAGCGCGAGGACGTCCCCGAACGGGAGTATCACGACCTGCTCGCGGACGCCGGACTCACCTACGACGACGCAGCGCAGTTCGACGACCTGCTCGATGCTGGCTCGGACGACCTTGACGAACTCATCTCGTTTGCGGGCGACCACGTCGAACCGGCCGTCGAGAACCTGCGGGCCGTGCTCGCCGCAGCCGACGACTTCGGCGTCAGCGAGTACTGTACGCTCTCGCTTGAGACCGCCCGTGGGCTGGACTACTACACGGGAACGGTGTTCGAGTGTTTCGACTCGACGGGCGAGGTGAGCCGCTCGGTGTTCGGTGGTGGTCGATACGACGACCTCGTCGAGAGCTTCGGCGGCCCGCCCACGCCCGCGGTCGGGGTCGCGCCAGGGGACGCCACGCTCGCGCTGCTCTGTCAGCGCGCGGGGGTGTGGCCCGACGGCGAGCCGATCACCGACTACTACGTCCTGCAAGCGGGCGAGGTGCGCGACGTGGCCGCCGGAATCGCCCGTGAGCTTCGCAGCCGCGGTCACGTCGTCGAGACGGATGTCGCCGACCGTGGCTTCGGTGCACAGCTCGAGTACGCCGACACGATTGGCGCAGAGACGGTCGTCATCGTCGGCGAACGCGACCTGGAAAACGAGGAGGTGACGATCAAGGACATGGAGAGTGGCGAACAGACGCAGGTGCCTGTCGAGGAGTTCCCCGGCGAGCACGACCGACCGACGTACGGGGATTTCGAGTGAAAGGCATGGAGATGGCCCGACGGTTGTGAGGACGAAGCCGCCAAGTGACCCGCCCGCAAACTCCCATTCGTGCGGGCCTATCGGATCGCCTACGATGGCAGCGAGTACCACGGCTTCCAGCGACAGCCCGACGTGTCGACGGTCGAGGGGACGATCCTGAACGCGCTCTGTGATCTCTCGATCCTCGGCGAGAACGAGGACGTACCCCCCGGATACGCGGCAGCAGGCCGAACCGACGCGGGCGTGTCGGCGCTCGCTCAGACAATCGGGTTCGAGGCACCGGACTGGCTTACACCGTCCGCGCTGAACTCGGAGCTTCCGGCCGACGTTCGCGCGTGGGCGGTCGCTGATGCGCCAGCGGAGTTTCACGCACAGTACGACGCGACCCGACGGGAGTACGTCTATTACCTGTACGCCCCGGACGCGGAGCGGGCGGCCGCGCGCGAGGCGCTCGATCTCCTCTCCGGTCGCCACGACGTTCACAACCTCACGCCGGACGACCGCGGAACCGAACGAACGCTCTCGACCGACCTCGTGATCGAGGGTCCGTTTCTCGTGATCCGGATCGAGGGCAGCGGGTTTCCTCGGCAGTTGGTTCGACGGGTGGTCGGTCTCGTCTCGGAGGTCGCGGCCGGCGAGGCAGAGTCGGGATGGATCGAGCGCGTCCTCTCGCCGGAACCGCTCACGGGACCGGATGGGATCGCTCCTGCCTCGCCGGAACCACTCCTCCTCGCCGACGTGAGGTATCCGACGCTGTCGTTCGAACCGGATCGGGACGCGGCGGCGGTCGCCTCGATGCTCTTCGAGCAGAAACGGGTCGAACGGATGGCCGCCGCCCGCGTCGCCGGGACGATTGCTGAGGGAATCGGCGAATCCGCATCCGGTTCGGATAGCCGTTAAGTGCTCCGACCGTCGAGAGGACAACACGACCATGACCGACCGACGTACGACCATGACCGACCGACCAATCACCCGTCGCCGTGCGTTGGCGATGAGCGCCGGGGCGTTCGTCGGGATGGCTGGCTGTCTCGGCGGGCCGGAGACGGACGGCGCGGCCAGGGACGCCGACGGCGGGGACGGCTTCGCGCTCGACATCGACGACTCGGTTTCGGTCGACATCGACCTCGCTGCGTACGACACGACCGAACAGGACGGCGTCGACGTCCCGCTGGCGCCGATCGAGGATACCTACGACTGGTACCGGAGCGGCGGTGCCCGGTTCGTCGACGCCCGTGGCGGCGGCCAGTACGAAAGCGAACGGATCGAAGGGGCGGTCTTGAGTCCCGCACCGGACGGTGACGGCGAGGAGCCCGATCCGGTCGACGACTGGGACACGGACGACGTGATCGTGACCTACTGTGACTGCCCTCACCACCTCGCCGCGGCGCGCGCCGCCGACCTCGTACAGAACGGCCACGAGAACGTAGCCGTCATCGATGAGGGATTCGTCCCCTGGGTGGAAAACGGCTATCCCACGGCGGGTGAGGAGACCGGCGAGGCAGGATCGGTGTGGACGGTCGCCGGCGTGACCGATCCCTCGTTCGCTGGCGACCTCGCGTGGGGCGTCCACGAGGCGACCGACCAGCAGGAGGCGGTACCGATCGCCGACGACGGCACCTTCGAGATGACGATCCGGTTTTCCGGGCTGACCGACGACACCGAACTCGTCGTCGAAACGCCCGCGAGCCGAACCGAGCGGCCCATCGGCGAACTCGCCGCCGAGACGATATACCTCGACTGAGTTCAGTCCCCGTCGTTTTGCCGCCGCCGAGAACTGACCTGTGTCCGCGGTGTTTTCGTTAGATTCGATCTACTGTCGTCAGACGGGACCGGGTTTCGTCAGACGCAGCCGAAAGGCACTCCGCAAAACTTTTTGTTTAGACCAATCTAAAACCAGCCAATGAACGACGGCAATGGCGGGTCGATGTACACCGGTGACGCATTACGATCGACGCGGCGCGACGTGTTGATCGCCGGTGGAGGCGTGGCGATGGCCGGTCTCGCCGGGTGTCTCAGCGGCGACTCCGAAGCGGGTGGGATCGGTGGCGGGGAGGGTTCGAACGACGAGATTTCGGCGGTCGCTGGCTCGTTCTTCATGCTCTACGATCTGGCGATCAACGTCGCCGGCGAGACACTCGACGTAGAGGACCTCGTTCCGACGGGCGCACACGGCGACGACTGGGAGCCGGATCCCGGTGTGATCGAGGATGTCGCGTCGGCCGACGTGTTCGTCTACATCGATGGCTTTCGAGCCTGGTCCGACGACATCGCCGCGTCCCTCCCCGAGGATTATCCGGACGTGGTCGTCGTCGACGCTGCCGAGGGAATCGAGTACATCGAGGGTGAGGACGGCCGTGACGATGACCCGCACTTCTGGATGGACCCGCCGAAGGCGATTCAGGCCGTCGAGAACATCCGTGACGGCTTCGTCGACGCCGACCCGAACAACGCCGAGACCTACGAGGAGAACGCCGACGCATTCATCGCGGAAATCGAGGACGTTCACGACCGGTTCGAGGAGACGATGGAGAACCGCACGAAGAATCTCATCGTGATCGGCAGTCACGACTCCTTTCAGTACTGGACCCGCCGATACGGCATCGAGATCTACTCGCCAGTTGGTATCTCGCCGGACGCCGAACCGACCCCCGAGGAGATGGAGCGGGTGGACGACCTCGTCACGGAGCACGGTCTCGACTACGTCCTCTACGACAAGTACGAACCGACCGACCTCGCTGACGCGCTCGCCGAGGAGACGGGTACCGAGACGCTTCCACTCTCGCCGATCGAGGCCACCACGGAGGAGCAACTCGACCAGGGGATGGGCTGGGTCGAGCACATGCTGGAGATCAACCTCGAAACGCTTCGAAAGGCACTTGCGGTCGAGGGCGAATGAACCGCCGTGAGACGCGAGAGCACTGATCGTTCGTGAGCGACGATACCCCTGCCATCGAGGTCGAGGACGTTACGTTCACCTACGACCAGCGCCCGGTCATCGAGGACGTGACGCTGACGGTTCAGCAAGGCGAATATCTCGGACTCGTCGGGCCGAACGGCTCCGGGAAGACGACGCTGCTCAAGTTGATGCTTGGCTTGCTTCGCCCCGACGCAGGAACCGTTCGCCTGTTCGGCGAGCCGGCGTCGTCGTTCGACGCCGGCGAGCGACTCGGCTACGTCTCGCAGACGGCCGCCTCGGCCGATCCGTCGCTGCCGGTCACCGTACGCGAGGTCGTGCGTACGGGACGGGTCGCCCACGTCGGTCTCCGCCGATTCGGCGAGACGGATCGCGAGGTCGTCGAGCAGGCGCTCGATCGGGTCGGGATCACGGACCTCGCAGATCGACGGATCGGCCGGCTCTCGGGTGGACAACGCCAGCGGGCGTACATCGCGAGGGCGTTGGCGTCTGAGGCGGACCTGCTAGCGCTCGACGAGCCGACCGTCGGCGTCGACATCGAGTCCCGCACCGTCTTCTACGACCTTCTCGACGAACTGCACGACGACGGGATCACGATCCTGCTGATCGAACACGACCTCGGCGTCGTCGCCGAGCACGTCGACCGGGTGGCGTGTATCAATCGGCGACTCTACCTCCACGACGACCCGGGGACGGTCGCCGAGAGCGACGCGCTCGCGGAAGCGTACGGCGCCCGGACGATCGCGGGGGTGCGGTGACGTGCAGGCCGTGGGGGACGGACGCTCCGATCGAGCGATCCTCGCGATCGGGATTCCGGTGTCGTTGGCGATTCTCTACGTCGTCCTGGAGACGGCGTTCCCGATCGTCTACGACGCCGTCTGGAGCGATCTCTGCGCGATCGGACACTGGCTCGACACCGGGATGCTCTGTAACCCGTACCTCCAGCGAGGGCTGACGACCGGCGTCTTCATCGGCGTGGCTGGTCCGCTGATCGGGACGTATCTGGTCAACCGCCAGATGGCGTTGATCGGTGAGGCGCTCGCACACACGGCGTTCGCGGGCGTGGCGATCGGACTGGTCGTCGGGTCGTGGGTCGAGTGGGTCGACGACCCGCTGCTGGTCGCCGTGCTCGTCGCCGCGGTGGCCGCGCTCGGGCTTCAGTACCTCGCCGAACATACCGACGCCTACGGCGATGTCCCGATCGCCATCTTGCTCGTCGGGAGTTTCGCGCTCGGGATCGCCATCATCACCTACGGATTCGCGTTCGGGCGAACCGCCCAGGGGTACTTATTCGGAAGCATCCTCACGGTGACTTTCGCGAACGTCCAGTTGATGGCCGGGCTTTCGGCGCTGGTCGTCGGGATCGTCGGACTCACCCACAAGCAGCTGTTGTTCATCACGGTCGACCGCGAAGCGGCCCGACTGGCCCGAATCGACGTCCGCCTCTACGACGCGCTGTTGGTGTTGCTGACCGCACTCGTCGTGGTCGCGGCCATGCAGATTCTCGGGGCGATCCTCGTCGCCGCGATGCTCGTCGTGCCAGTCGCCGCCGCGATGCAACTCGCCGACGGGTTCACGGGGACGCTCTATCTGGCGGTGATCGTCGGCGAACTCTCGGTGTTGCTCGGCGTCGTCATCTCGTACTGGCTCGGGATCGCCACCGGATCCAGCATCGTCCTCGTCGGGATCGCGATCTACCTGCTCGCGGTCGTCGGCACGCGGTGAGCGGTCTCCTCGGGTGGCGTGCTTATTTCCCCGCTCACTCCCAGCGCTCCGGCCAGATGTCCGCCGCGCGCATCCCACGCTCCATCTTCTGCTCTACCAGTCCCTCGCGGAGTTCATCGTCGTCCACCCGCGGAATGTCGTCGGTCGACGCGAGTTCCCGACAGAGCAACGCCACGAGGATCGCGTGTTCGCGGAGGTTCCGTGGGTCCGTCTTGTCACGGGTGTCGCCCTCGGTGTGTCCCCAGCCACGCCCGCGCTCGCCGCTCTGGCTGTGCAGTTGGACGGCCGGGACGCCCTCGTCGACGAACGGCCAGTGATCGCTGTACGGCGACGGCGCTTTTCGAGTTGCTGCCGGGTAGTCGTGCTCGCCCGCGACGCGTTCGATGATCTCGGTGAGCGTCTCGGAGGTCTGCGTGAGCGGCCGAAGGTCGCGATAGCGCCCGGCCCCGTCGAGGTTGACGACGGCCCGAACCCGATCGAGGTCGAGGTCGTCGGCGAGCGCGGCAGCCCCATGAAGACCGACCTCCTCCGCGCCGACGGCCGCGAGACGAACCCGCGCGTCGAGGTCCGGCTCCAACTCGGCGAGCAACCGTGCGGTGCCGACGAGCGTGGCGACGCCACAGCCGTTGTCGAGTGCGCCCTCGGCCACGTCGTGGGCGTCGAGATGAGCGACGACGACGACCTCGTCGTCGCCCTCCGGCCCGAGCGTCCCGTGGACGTTCGGGCTGGTCCCGTCGACCGTCTCCGCCTCGACGGCAACCGTAACCTCCGCGCCGTCACCCGCGTGCTCGGTGAGCCACTCGCCCGCCTCCAGACTCACGCCGACGGCGGGAATCGCGCCCTCGCCGTCGAAGCGGAGCGACCCGGTCGGCGGGAGTTGACCCGGTTTGTGGTTCGCGAAGACGAACGCCGCCGCCCCGGCCTCGACGGCGTGGCCGTACTTCTCCATGCGGTGGACGAACCGGCCGTAGGACTCCGGCGTCGTTGTGCTGGTCACGACGACCTTCCCCTCGACATCCAGTTCGTCGAACTCCTCGGGCGTGCCGTAGCCCACGTCGACGAGATCCGCCGAGACCTCGCCGGCGGGCGAGTACGGGAGTGCAATCGTCTTGAACGCGCGTTCGAACGGGGCGGTCAGGCTCAACTCGGAGGTGCCGCGATTCCACCGGTGGACGGGGAACTCGTCGGTTCGCACGTCGTGAAGGCCCGCCGTCTCGAAGGCGTCCCTGACGAGGTCGGCCGCCCGATGTTCGCCAGGATGGCCGGCCATCCGGTGCTCACGGGCGGTCAGTTCGGTCAGCAGTTCCCAGGACGTGTCGTCTCGCCAGGCGCGTCCGATCGCGGCGTCGAGGTCCGTCATGGAACCTCGGACCCACCGTGTGGGCAAAAGACCGCGGGAACCCGCGAGGGCTGCCGGAGATCGGCGGGGCGGTATCGAGGTGGAGACCGATCCCGGTGGCTCTAATACAGGGGCGCGCTACCCTCCGCCACATGAGTACGGTCCCGGAACGAACTGAGATCGACGAGCAGTACACGTGGGATTTAGCGAGCATCTATCCCGACGACGAGTCGTGGGAGGACGCCTACGAGGACGCCGAGGAACTGATCGACCACGTTCGATCGATGGAGGGCGAGGCACTCGACGACGCCGACTCGTTGCTGGCGCTGCTCGACGGGTTCGAACGCATGTCGCGGACGGTCGCCACGGTGGCGGCGTACGCCCGGCACCGTCACCACGAGGACACCAGAACGGAGCGCTATCAGGCGATGAACGCACGGGTGTCGGCGTTACTCTCCGACGCCGGCAGCGCCGCGAGCTTCATCGAACCGGCGATCCAGGAACTCGGCCGGGAGCGAATCGACGAGCTGCTCGAACCGACCGACGAACTCGCGGTCTACGACCACCACTTCGACGACATCCTCCGGGCCGAACCGCACACGCTCGATCCGGAGATCGAGGAGCTGTTGGCCGACCTCGGGGAGGTCACCGGCGCACCCGGCGACATCTACTCCCAGTTGACCAACGCCGACATGGCGTTCCCGACGGTCGAACGCCCGGACGGGGACACCGTCGAGATCTCGCTGTCGAACTTCACGAAGCTGCAGAAAGATTCCGACCGAGCGTTCCGCCAGGAGGTGTACGAGGCGTTCTACGACGAGTGGGAGGGTGTCGAGAACGCCGTCGCGACCGCCTACGAGAAGACCGTCCGCCGAAACGTCAAGCTCGCCCAGCGACGGAACTTCGAGACCGCACGCGAGGCCGCCATGAACGGCCCGAACGTCCCGGTCGAGGTGTACGACACGCTCGTCGAGACCGTCCGCGACAACCTGGACGTGATCGATCGCCACGCCGACCTGAAACGGCGGGCGCTCGGCGTCGACGAGCTTCGAATGTGGGATCTCTACGCGCCGCTCACCGACGATGACGCCCCCGAGATTCCGTACGACGAGGCGACCGACCACGTCGTCGAGGCGGTCGGCGCGCTCGGCGAGGAGTATCAGCGCCGCGTCGCCGAGGGGATCGACTCGCGCTGGATCGACGTCTACGAGAACCGGGGGAAGCGGTCGGGTGCGTACTCCGGCGGCACCTACGACACCCAGCCGTTCGTGTTGATGAACTACCAGGACGACGTGGCGTCGATGTACACGCTCGCGCACGAACTCGGCCACTCGCTGCACTCGCAGTTGACGAGCGAACACCAGCCGTACGTCTACAGCGGCTACACGATCTTCGTCGCGGAGGTGGCCAGCACCGTCAACGAGGCGCTGTTGACCCACCACCTGCTCGAAACGGTCGACGATCCCGACCTCCGGTGGGCGGTCCTTGATGAGTACCTCGAACGGTTCCGCGGAACGCTGTTCCGACAGACGATGTTCGCGGAGTTCGAACACCGGACCCACGCGCTCGTCGAGGACGGCGAGGCGCTGACCACCGATCGGCTGCACGAACTGTACCGGGAACTCAAGGAGGCGTTCTACGAGTCGGCGGTCGTCGACGATCGGATCGCCCGCGAGTGGATGCGGATTCCGCACTTCTACTCGGCGTTCTACGTCTACCAGTACAGCACGGGCGTCAGCGCGGCCGGCGCGATCGCGCGTGACGTGCTCGAAGAGGGCGAACCCGCCGTCGAGCGCTACCTGAACTTCCTCAAGCGCGGCTCGCGGGACTACCCGGTCGGGTTGCTCCGCGACGCCGGCGTCGACATGACCGGTCCGGAGCCGATCGAGCGCGCGATCGAAACCTACGACAGCTACCTCGACGAGATGGACGCGCTGCTCGACTGATCCGACGCTCACGAGGGGTCGACGACGTTCTACCCGGAATCTCTAGGCAACAGTTGCCGCATCATTCGTTGATTGACGATTGCCGATTCTCCACTCTGTGCCCGTTTTGCGGTCCAAAACGGGCGAACAGGGCTTGCGGAACTGTTTTACGGCCGGCACGGTCACAGTAGGATACGAATGAGTGCACTTGAGGAGGAGTATCGCCTCGACTATTTCGAGGAGGAGGGATTTCACCGGAGTGAGTGTCCCTCCTGTGGCGCGCACTTCTGGACGCGCGACCCCGATCAGGAGACCTGCGGCGAGCCGCCGTGTGACGACTACACGTTCATCGGCAACCCCGGGTTCGACGAGGAGTACAGCCTCTCGGAGATGCGCGAGGAGTTCCTCTCCTTCTTCGAGGAACGCGACCACGAGCGGATCGACCCGTATCCCGTAGCCGCGAACCGCTGGCGCGACGACGTCTTGCTCACCCAGGCATCGATCTACGACTTCCAGCCGCTGGTCACGTCGGGGCAGGCCCCGCCGCCGGCGAACCCGCTGACGATCAGCCAGCCGTGCATCCGGATGCAGGACATCGACAACGTCGGTAAGACGGGCCGGCACACGATGGCGTTCGAGATGATGGCCCACCACGCGTTCAACGTCCGCGAGGACGCCGAGGAGGAGTACGCCTACGAGGGGGAGGTTTACTGGAAGGATCAGACGGTGCGCTACTGCGACGAGTTCTTCGCGCACATGGGCGCGCCACTCGACGAGATTACCTACATCGAGGATCCGTGGGTCGGCGGCGGCAACGCCGGGCCAGCGATCGAGGTCATCTATCAGGGGGCAGAACTCGCCACGCTCGTCTTCATGTCGATGGAGCAGGACCCCGACGGCGAGTACGAACTCAAAGACGGCAACCGCTACTCGAAGATGGACACGTACATCGTCGACACGGGCTACGGGTTGGAGCGGTGGACGTGGCTCTCACAGGGGACGCCGACGGTCTACGAGGCGGTCTATCCCGAGACGATCGCGTTTCTGAAGGAGAACGCGGGAATCGA
>SKSS01000090.1 GCA_007122875.1 Salinarchaeum sp.
ACGGAGTTCCGGACGAGGCGATCGGTGGGACCGACCGTCCCGTCGTTCCGGGGCGGTTCCGCGAGATTTTTACCCCTCCTCTGGGGATAGGGTGGCAATGACCGCTCCGTGGGAGACGTGGGATCACGTCGTCAAGATCGATCCGGACAAGACGCTGGTCGAGGGCGAGACCTACGAGGATGTCTGTGAGACGGGTACCGACGCCCTGATGATCGGCGGCACGACCGGGATCACCGAGGAGAAAATGGAGCGGGTTGTGCGTGCGTGTGCGACCTACGACGTGCCCCTGTATCTCGAACCGAACGCCCCGGAGGTCGTCGTCAACGACGAGGCGCTCGACGGCTACCTCATCCCGACGGTGTTCAACACCGAAAACCAGTTCTTCCTCGTGGGGGCCCACAAGGAGTGGGCTCGAATCGAAGAGCACCTCCCGTGGGAGCGCATCCACATGGAGGCGTACCTCGTGATGAACCCCGAGGCGAGCGTAGCGACCTACACCGAGGCTGACTGTGCGCTCTCACCCGAGGACGTGGCCGCCTACGCCGAGGTCGCAGAGCGACTGTTCGGTCAGGAGATCATCTACGTCGAGTACTCCGGCACGTTCGGCGATCCCGAGATCGTCGAGGCTGCGACCGGCGCGCTTGACGACGGGACGCTCTTTTACGGCGGCGGCGTCCGCTCGTACGACGCCGCCGCCACGATGGCGACGCACGCCGACGTGATCGTCGTCGGCGACCTCGTCCACGACGAGGGCGTCGACGCGGTCAGTGAGACGGTCGAGGGAGCGCGGGACGGCGGCGAGTGACGGACGGTCCCTCGTCCGGAGCTATCGATCCCCAAGGTTGTGGCCCGTGCCTCTAAGTGGCCTGCCTGCGAGTGTCCGTCCAACGTGGTGGGGGGAGCGTGAGCCTGATCGCCGACGTATCACTGGTCTGCCCGGACGACGAGCTACCGATGGCGCTGTCGACTGCCGGCGGAATGCGCGCGGTCCTCGAGGACGTGACGGTCGTCGAGCCGACCCGTCCCGCCTTCTTTGCGTGGGTGACCGGCACGGAGTTCGAGTCGTTCCTGCGGACGCTCGACCGTGCCGAGCGCGTTCGAACAGTCCGGTGTTTAGAGGACGACGGACCGTCCCGACTGTATCGGATCGAAGCCGATCGGGATCCCTGTCTTTATCGGGGGTACGCCGAGCGCGAGGCGGCGTTCGTCGCCGGCTCGATCTCGCCGGAGGGCTGGCGTTACCGGCTCCGATTTCCGGATCGGGACGCGCTGGTGTCGTTTCGACAGTTCTGTCTCAACTCGGGGATCGAGTTCTCGTTACGGCGGCTCACGGAGGGGCGGACGGACGCGGTGGCGACCGATCTGACCGATCCCCAGCGTGAGGTTCTCGAAGCCGCACTGGAGTCAGGGTACTTCCGGGTACCACGGGAGACGCCGCTGTCGGGTGTCGCCGAGCGGATCGGCATCTCGGAGCAGGCGGCCTCCGAGCGGCTCCGACGGGCGGAGGCGACCGCGGCCGAGCGACTGCTCGACGGGATTGGCGGGAATCGGAAACGCGGGCCTTAAGACTCGGCCGGGAGAAGCCGCCCGTATGTCGGACCGAACTTACGCGGCCGAGGTGACGGTGGGCGAGACGGCCACCGTCGCCGGCTGGGTACACGAGGTGCGTGACCTCGGCGGGATCGCCTTTCTGATCCTCCGCGACCGCACCGGACAGTTGCAGGTAAAATTCGAGAAGGACGAGATGGACGACGACCTCGTCGAGGCTGGCACAGGGGCGTCCCGCGAGAGCGTCGTTCGCGTCACGGGACTGGTCGAGGAGGAACCCCGCGCACCGACGGGCGTCGAGGTCGTCCCCGAAACGGTCGAGGTGATCGCCGAGGCCGACCCCGAACTCCCGCTGGATCCGAGCGGGAAGGTCGACGCCGAGATCGACACCCGGCTGAACAACCGAACGCTCGACCTTCGGCGCGACGAGGCGAAGGCGATCTTCGAGATTCGCGCCGAGGTGCTCAGGGCGGTCCGCGAGGCGTTCCGGGAGACCGACTGCACCGAGATCACGACGCCGAAGATCGTCGCGACCGGAACCGAGGGCGGTACCGAACTGTTCCCGATCACCTACTTCGGCGAGGAGGCCTTCATGAACCAGAGCCCACAGCTGTTCAAGCAGTTGATCGCTGGCTCCGGACTCGAACGTGTCTTCGAGATCGGTCCGATCTTCCGCGCCGAGGAGCACAACACGCCCCGACACCTCAACGAGGCCACCTCGATCGACTTCGAGGGGGCGTTCTGTGACGCCCACGACGCGATGGACGTCGCCGAAGCGGTCGTATCGGCCGCCTACGAGGCCGTCGTCGAGAACTGCACGGACCAGCTCGAGACGCTCGGGCTGGACGAGGAAATCGCGGTTCCCGATGGCGACTTCCCGCGGCTCACCTACGAGGAGGCGATCGAACGCGTCAACGCGACGGGGCAGCTCGACGAGCAGCTCGTCTGGGGTGACGACCTCTCGACGGAGGCCGAGCGGGCGCTTGGCGAGGATGTCGGCGAGTTCTACTTCATCACCGACTGGCCCAGCGAGATCAAGCCGTTCTACATTAAAGATCACGATGACGAACCGGACGTTTCGACGGGGTTCGATCTGATGCACCCGCGGATGGAACTCGTCTCGGGCGGCCAGCGCGAACACCGCTACGACCCGCTCATCGAGGGGTTCGAACAGCAGGGCCTCGATCCCGAGCAGTTCGCCTACTACACCGAGATGTTCCGGTACGGGATGCCCCCGCACGCCGGCTTCGGGTTGGGTGGCGAGCGGTTGGTGATGACGATGCTGGGGCTGGAGAACATCCGCGAGGCTGTGTTGTTCCCGCGAGATCGACAGCGGCTGAGCCCGTAGGGCTCGCCGCTGTCACATCGAGGGGGAACAGGGAGCAGCTTCGCTGCGACCGGATTCCCGAGGGACCGTCAACGGCTCTCGCCGTGACGGTCCCTCGGGGGCTCGTCACGAGCGGAGCGAAGTGACGGTGTTCCCGCGAGATCGACAGCGGCTGAGCCCGTAGGGCTCGCCGCTGTCACACCGAGGGGGAACAGAGAGCAGCTTCGCTGCGACTGGATTGCCGCGAGATCAACAGCGTCTGTCGCCGGAGGCGACAACTCCTCGGAGATCGAACGAGTATCACTCGAACGTCGGTTCCACACCGGTGATTTCGAACCTCGCCCCACCCTCGTCGCTTTCGGTGACGGCGATGTGCCAGTCGTGATCCTCGGCGATCCGCCGGACGATCGTGAGTCCGAAGCCGGTTCCGGTCGAGGCGGTCGAGTAGCCGGTTTCGAACACCCGCTCCCGATCGGCCGGATCGATCCCGGGTCCGTCGTCTTCGACGTAGAAACCGTCGTCGAGACCGCCGATGGTGACGGTAACGTCGCTTCCGCCGTGGTGAACCGCGTTCTGCAGGAGGTTCTCGATCAGCCGTCGTAACCATCCTGCGTCGGTTCGAATGAGTCGGTCGCTCTCGACGACGACCGTCGCGTCCGCCGGCTCGACGTTGTGTATGCTCTCGTTGACGATCGAGGACAGGCTGACGACGGTCGTCCCATCCCCTTCATCCGGCTGAACGAGCGACAGGAAATCGGCGATCAGCGTGCGCATCCGATCGTGCGCCCGTTCCACCTCGTCGAGGTGATCGATCGACCCCTCCTCTCTCGCCAGCGTCACGTAGCCCTCGGCGATGGCGAGCGGGTTCTGAAGGTCGTGGCTCACGAGGCCCGCGAACTCCGTGAGCAGGTCGTTCTGCCGTTCGAGTTCGCGCTCGTGGCGGGCCCGTTCGGTGATGTCGCGGCCGATCGCGACCGAGCCGATCAGCTCGTTGGCCTCGTCGGTGATCGCCCGCGAGTACCACGAGAGGATCCGCTCATCGCCGTCAGCGGTCAGGATCGTGGTCTCGAACTCCTCGGCGGCCGCGTCCCCCTGTAAGATCTCGGCGACGTACTCGAGGATGCTCGACCGGTACGCCTCGTCCGGATAGAGCCACTCCCAGATCGCGTCGTGTCCGACGACTTCCTCCGCTGTGTAGCCGCTGATCTCCGCTGCGGCGTCGTTCCAGACGACGACGTTTCCGTCCCGGTCGAGAACGTTGATCCAGACGTTCGCACTTTCGATGACCGCTTGACGAAACTGCGTGAGTTCGTGGAGTTTCCGCTGGCGCTCGATGCGGTCGGTCACGTCCTGAAACTGCGAGAAGATGGTGAGGACGGCCCCATCGTCGTCGGTGATGGTCCGGTTGTGCCACTCACAGATGATTCGCTCGCCGTCGCCGGTCACGTTCTCATTGACGCTGTGATAGCCCCCGGATTTGCCGAGCAGTTCGTCGGCGATTCGATCGACTCGTTCCCGCTCGGACTCCGGAACGAGTTCGCGTAACGCCGTTCCCTCGAGGTCGGTGCGTTCGTAGCCGAGAATCTCGGCCGCCGCGTCGTTCGCCCGGACGACCTCCGCATCGAGGCTCCACTCCACGACGCCGAGTGGCGATTGATCGATAAACAGCGACAGTCGCTGCTGGCTCTCGACGAGGGCCTTCCGGGTTCGATACCGCTCGACGGCGTTTTTGATCCGATTCGCGAGGATTGTGTACTGCTCGGTGCCGATACCCTTCTGGAGATAATCGGTCACCCCGTTGGAGATCGCTCGACTCGCGATCTCCTCGCTTCCCTTTCCGGTGAACAGGATGAACGGGAGGTCGGGAAAGTTGTCGCGGACGGCGTCGAGAAACGCCAATCCGTCCATTCCCGCCATGTCGTAGTCGCTGACGATCCCGTCGATCGGCTCGTCTTCGAGGCGAGCGAGCGCATCCCGAGCGCTCGTTTCGGTGAGCACCGTAAACTGCTCGTCCTCCCGTTCGAGGAACTCGGCGACGAGATCGACGAGGGCGGGTTCGTCGTCGACGTGAAGAATGCGAAGTTCCTCGGCCATAGGCTCGATTGTGCCTGGACGATAATGATGCTACTCCACGCGACGTATCCATTCGAGTAAGTTGAACGTCTGTGGCCGCCGGGACGAAGGATATCGGACGGTCTCGATCGTCGATCACGTTCGAAGGATCTCGATCGTCGATCACTTGTCGTCGACATCCGCCAACCGCTTTCGCCCCCGTTCTCGGAGTCGATCGGCGTACCCCTCCTCCGACAGCGTCCGCTCGACGTGGTCGGCGAGTCGGCCGCCGGCGAGAGCGTCCGGGATCGCGACGAACGTCGCACCGCGTTCGAGCAGCGAACTGGCCGTTGCCCGGTCGGTCGCCAGCGCGATCACGTCCGTCTCCCCGGCGCGATCGACCACCCGTCGGTTTCGCGGCGGATCGGGAACGGCCGAGACGATCAGCGCCGCCGAGTCGGGCCGGGCGACCGTCCAGGTGGCGTCGCTTTCGACCTCGCCAGCGACGTAACCCGCACCGCGGTCGCCGACGGCCGCCGCGAGCGCCGGATCGGGATCGATCACGACCGCTTCCCGGCCGGCATCCGCGATGGCGTCGACCACCCGGCGACCGACCGGCCCGTAGCCGACGACGATGATGTGATCGGCCACGTCGTCGGAAACGGTCGATTCGTGACGAACCGATCCGAGGTCGTCACCGACGATCCCGCGGGCGGTCAACCCGCGATAGATCGCCTCGCCGTGGTCGCTGGTGTACGCAGAGAGGACCATGCTGACGATCGCCGCGAGCACGAGGGCCTCGAAGAACGCCGGAGCGATGGCACCGACGAGCAACGCCTCGATGGCGATCACGAGCGAGAACTCGCTGACCTGATCGAGCCGGGTTCCGGCCAGTGTGGCCGTTCGATCGTCGTAGCCCGCCCGCCGTGCTGTCAGCACCGTCACGACTGGATTGAGGACGATGACACCGAGAAGGATCACCCCGGCGAGTCCGAGTGTTCGGGCGTCAGGGACCGTCGCGAGCGCGCCCAGTGTGACGAAAAAGACCGGAATGAAGAAGTCCTCGATCGAGCCGATTGCGTCGACTGCCTCCACGTCGTGGGGGTACTCCGATGAGACCGCAAGACCGGCGGCGAACGCGCCGACGACGATCGAGATCCCGATCGCTTCGGCAATGGCGACGAAACCGATCAACAGCGAGACGGCCGTGATCATCACGATCTCGACGTCCCCACGGGCCGCCGCGGCCAGCCGATCGAAGAGGACCCGACGGAGGACGACTGCGCCGGCGAGCACGCCGATGCCGGCGGCGATCCCCTCGACTCCCGGCGCGTCGGGGAACGCGACCGCGCCGACGACGAGGATCACCGCGATGGCGGCGAGGTCGTCGACGACGTTGATCGCCTCGGCCAGCCGTTCGTGCGTGACCGACGGTCGGACCGGACCCTCCGTCAGGTGGCCGAGTGCGACGAGCGTCGAACTGAACGCGCCGAACGCTGCCAGAAGCAGGGCGTCGAGGCGTCCGAGTCCGATCGCAAGGCCGACCATGTACAGCAGGACGCCGGTCGCCGTTACCTGAACGATCCCCACGGTGGTCGCGCTCCGATCGATGTCCGTGAGCGGATCGGTCTCGACGGCGAACGCGAACACCAGGAAGGCGATCCCCCACCGTGCGAGTTCGAGCAGGTGCTCGGGAGCGATAACGGGACCGACGAGCATCCCTGCGGCCAGGTAGAACGGGATCGGCGGAAGCCCGAGTCGACGAGCCCCGACCAACAGGATCGCGGCCGCGAGGAAGACGGCCGTCAGCGCCTCGATCACGGCGAGTTCGGTCATGATCGATCGCCTCCCCCGATATGACCGCTCACGACGGCTCACCCCTTTCGATCCGTCCGATGGAGCCGGGGGACCGCTCGCGGTAGGACTCGGGGTCGGCGAGATACCTCCGAACGTGTTCTCCGAGCGCCGTCCCGGCCAACGGTTCACGGAGGATCACGTAGTCGGTCCCTCCCTCGTAGAGATCCCGTGCCTCCACGGGATCGACCGCCGCGACGAACGCCTTGGCGTCGTCCGGGAGGTCGGCGAGGAGGTGACGATTCACCGACGTCGGTCGCGCGACGCTCACCAGCAGTGCCGCCTCGCTCACGTCGGCGTCGGTGCGGACGTCGCCGTGTTTCGCATCACCGTAGACGAACGCGACATCGGAGTCCGCGAGTTCGTCCATTCCCGCCGTCGATCGTTCGACGACCACCACCTGCTCGAAGTGTTCTCGGATCGGTGGCATCGCCGTCCGGACGAGGTCGTCGTACCCCACGACGACTGCGTGACCCTCGTATCCGGGGAGGTCGGCGTCCACGTCGCCGCCCACGCCGATTCGGTCGAGCAGCGGTCGCGCCCGCTCGTACAGCGCGCGGTTGGTGAGGATCACGTACGTCGAGAGCGTCATCGTCACGAGCGCCATCAGGCTGAGATAGCCGAGAATCGGCTCGTCGACGAGGTCCTGGGCGACCGCGAGCGCACCGACCACGAGCGAGAACTCGCTGACCTGGACCATGTTGACCGAACCAATGAACGACGTCTCGGCGGAGAACCCCTCGCGGTCGATCAGGTACAGCATGATCAGGAAGTTACCGACCATCATCACCGCACAGGCGACGAGCGCCTCCACCCAGTACGCCGCCAGGTGATCAGCCGCCAGCCCAAGACCGATGCTGGAGAAGAACACCACGAGAAAGAGGTCGGTCAACGGCTCCATCCGCTCTTTGAGTTCCGTGCTATACGGTAGCTGTGCGAGACCGAGCCCCGCGATGAACGCTCCGACTTCGACCGAGAGTTCGAGGCGTTCGGCGGCGTAGATGAACGCGAACGCCCACGCCAGCCCGATGACGAACAGCACGGTTCGGTCGTCGGCGACCGCCCCGAGCAGCCACGGGAGAAAGGAACGATAGGAGAGGTACGACGCCGCGCCGATGGCGGCCATCAACCCGAAAATTCGGGCGACGTCGGTCCCGATCTCGACCGCTCCGCCCGCCAACCCGGCTCCGACGAGCGCGAGGACGATCACGAGGTAGATGTCCTGGACGATCAGCACGCCCACGTCGATCCGACCGGGGAGGCTGTCGAGGTCACCCTGATCGGCCAGCAACTTCACGATCACCGGCGTAGCCCCGAAGACGGTCGCCAGCGCGATCACGATCACGTCCATGCCGCGGAAGCCGAGCGCGTACGCCACCCCGAACGCGAGCGCCGTCTGGAGAACCGTCTGTCCCGCCGCAACGTTGATCACTGGCCTGACAATTCCCTTGATCCGGTCGAAGCGCATCTCCAGGCCGAGCAAGAAGAGCAGGAAGCCAAGGCCCAACTCGGCCATCACCCCGATGAGGTCGTCCTCGGTGACGACGCCGAGGACGACCGGTCCCAGCACGATGCCGGTGAGGATGTACGCCACCAGCGTCGGCTGGCCGGTCCGGCGAGCGACGTAGGCGAGCGCGGTCGCGGTCACGACGACGATGGCGAAGTCGGACGCGAGCGCGATGGCTTCCGGTGACATCGATCCTCCCACTTCCCCCGGGCCCGCTCGACTGCGTGCGGTGGGGCGGACCGATCTATGGATCGGTCCGCCCCGAGCAGACTCCGATGGAGACGCGTTCGACGTTGTGCGGGAAAAAGAGGTGGGTATGAACCGGGGCGGTGATCGGGGACCAGAACAGGGCGGTGATCGGAAATCAGTACGGGACGGTTTCGATCCGATCGACGCGTCCGAACTCGTCGACATTCCGGGTCAGTACGCTGGCGTCGTCACGTTCGGCAGCGGTGCCGGCGATTAGGGCGTCGATCGCGCCGATCGGTTCACCTCGGTTGTACAACTCGCGCTGGATCGTCAGGGCGGTCCGCGTTTCGGCGTCTCCGAGCGGAACCACTTCGATGTCATCGACGACCGTCCGAAAGTGAGCGCGATACTGATGAGAAGCGCCACGGAGACCGATCCCGACCTCGAACACCGTGAGCGACGACACGGCGATCGGCGTTCGGTCCCGAACGAGTTCGTCGAGGGCGTCAGTGGCAGCCGGTTCGTCGCGGATCAGGTCGTGGAGAAAGGTCGAATCGAGGATCATGCACCACGCGTCTCCTCCTCGGTTGGATCGAGTTCTCGCTCGAACCGCTCACGCCACTCCTTCGATCGTTTTCGTGCGTTCTCGGCCGTCTCCTCGTCGACCATACCGACGAGTTCGCGAAGCGGTGCAGCGGGCGCGTCGTCGTCGCTGTCGGTGTCCGTGACTCGCCACCAGACGACAGCACGTGCCCCGGCGGTCTTTCGAGCGACGACCTCGCGCTCTTCGAGGTCGAGCAATCGCTCGCGGACGGCGCTTCGGCTGATCGGCAAGCTATCGGCGAGTTCGGCGGCGGTGAGGACAGGGTCGTCCGTCCGGTCGAACGCCGACAGAATGTCGTCGTCGGAGACGAGCGGTGAGAATCGTCCGCCCTCGTCTCGGTCCGCGTCGGCGTCGGACATGATCGAGCGAACGGTGACGATCCACTTAACCGTTGCCGTGGTGACTCACGGTGAGCTATAAACTGTACCTCACGTGAACACCCGCTATCGAGCACTCCGGATTCCGGTACCGACCCATCCCGCAAACCGGCCGCCCGTGTCGCAAGAACTATCGGCGGGTCGTGAGAACCCCGGTCCGATGAGCGACGATGAGGGCGATGGTGTGTCGTCCGACGGATTCGAGGGTGCCACGGCGTTCGTTCCCGGTCACGTCACGGGCTTTTTCACGGTCGAACTGGACGACGATCCGATGCGGGCCGGCTCCCGCGGCGGCGGGATCGCACTCTCGGATGGCGTCCGGGTGACGGTCCGGCCGGCCCCCGAACGCGCGGTCTATCTCGACGGGACGAGCCTGGAGATGGAGGCGGTCGAGCGGGTGCTGGACGCGCTTTCTGCCCCCCTTCGGGTCGACGCGGAGACGCCGCTTCCGCTGGGATCGGGCTTCGGCGTGTCTGGGGCGATGGCGCTCGGAACGGCGCTCGCCGCCGCTCGGACGACCGAACGATCCCTGTCGGTTGACGAACTGGTCCGGATGGCTCATGGCGCGGAGGCGCAGTCGGGGACGGGATTGGGCGACGTGGTCGCCCAGGCCCGCGGTGGCGTGCCGATTCGGCTCGACCCCGGCGCGCCGCCGCACGGCCGGGTGGACGCGATCGCGTCGCCGGCCCGACGGGTCGAGTACGTCAGTTTCGGCGAGCGCTCGACCGCCGAGGTGATCGACGGCGAGACCGACCTGCTGACCGACACGGGTCGCCGAGCGCTCTCGACGGTCGTACAGGACCCGGCGCTGCCGACGCTCTGTCACGCATCTAGACGGTTCGCCCGCGAGGCCGACCTGTTGACCCCGCGGGTCCGGGAGGCGGTCGAGGACGTCTCCGAGGCCGACGGCGAGGCGTTCGTCGCGATGCCCGGCGAGACCGTCGTCGCGCTCGATTCGGGGCTCTCCGATGCGGGGTACGACCCGGAACCCTGTCGGATCCACACGGCGGGCGCGACCGTCGAACGGTGACGGTCGCGCCCGCCCGCCGTGTGGAGTGTGAGCGTCCCGATCGATGAGTTCGAGCGTCCCGATCGATGGGCCGTTCGGCCGGATCGATCCGGGGGCGTATCTCGTGTCCGGTTCGTCTCCGTGTGGCCGTCCGAGAGACGTTCATACGGTCGTTTGTGCCCGGAACGTGTTTCGTTCGTCCGGATCGTCCGATTATGGCACGGACGGCAGCGTCGGACGTTTCGTTCGCGTGGCCAATGCGTTTATAATACTCACTGACAATGTGTCACGCACGCACACAACTATGGCTCAGGAACAAGTGTCGAGCAGACCGCGCGAGGACGTCGGCGGCGGCCGGCTGTTTTCACTCTACGAGCGCTACGTCGGGGAACCGGATTCGACCACGGATGTCTACGGTTACTGGACCTTTATCGTGGGTGCGTTGATCGGTCTCGGCGGCGTCCTCCTGTTCGTCACCGGGTGGGCCGTCGTTCAGGACGCGTTTCCGGATAGCCGCGAGTGGGCGATCACGAGCGGGATCGCCGCGCTCGGGCTTCCGGTGGCGTTGCTCGGGCTGGTGATGTTGCTTCCGGTTCGACGGAGCGGCCTTCAGGCGGCGATCGCCGGGACGGGACTCGCCGTCGTGGGCGTTTTCGCGTACATCGCCGCGTATCCCGCCTACTGGCGGTTCGGTGAGGGGGCGATGGAGGTCACCATCGGGATCATCGCGGTCTACACGGTCGGCGTCGGGTTGATCGCTGCGATCGCGGCGCTGGTTCCGCTGGTCACCGGGCGGGAAGCCCGGTTCGTCCAGGAGGAACTCTCGGAGAATCGGGACCAGCCACCGATTATGGTGGGTGCGGCCGAACGCGGAGCGGTGTTTTCGGTCTATCCGGTCACGGCGGGCGAGTGGACCTGGCGTGCGATCAGACAGGAGGCGATCGCTCGCGGGTTGACCGAGACTGACGCCCGAACCGACGCCAAAGACGCCGTCGAGACCGTCCGACAGAAGGTCGGAGAGGCCGGTCTGATGGAGATCACGACGGCCGCGTTCCGGCTCTACGAGGACGAACACGGTCGATGGCGCTGGACGCTGATGCGCGACGACGGGAGCGTGCTGGCCGACAGCGCCGGACGGAAACCAAACCGGGACGAGGCGGACGCCTCGGTGAGCTTCACGAAGGAGTACGCCCCCGAAGCGCCCGTGATCGACATCGAGGGGGCTGCCGTCGACGTGTACCGTGACGCGGGACGGTGGCGCTGGCGATTGCTTGACGAACATCGGACCGTCATCGGCGAGGGCGTCGGCGATCACGACGGGCGTGATCCGGCCGAAGACGCGTTCGAACACGCCCGCGACCTGTTCGGCGAGGCCCGCATGCTGGCGATCGAGGGTGTCGCGGCCGAACTCTACCGCGACGGCGACGACTGGCGCTTCGGCGTCCGCAACGAGAACGACGAGTTGATCGCCGAGAGCGCACAGACCTTCGGCGGTAGACGCCCGGCCGAATCGGCCGCCCAGCACGCGCTCGAACGTGCAACCGACGCGACGGTGATCGACCGGGGGACTTCCCGGTATGAGATTCACCCCGACGGGGATGGATGGCGTGTCCGGCTGGTGGGCGACGACGACGACGTGGCGGCCCGCGGTCTCCACCACGCCGATCCGGTCGGCGCGCGGGGCACCGCCGCACGGGTGTCGAACACGGTCGGCGACAGCGATGTCGTCGAGATCGACGAGGCCGCCTTCGAGATCTATCCCGCCGAGACGGCGACCGACGGGGGCGAGATCGAACCCGTCGAGAACGGAGACAAGGAGGGGGATGGCTCCGACGATACCGGTACGGATGCTGACGACGATACCGGTACGGATGCCGACGAGGACGACGGTCGCCGCTGGCACTGGCGATTCGTCGGCGACGACCGGACCGTCGTCGCCGACCGGCGAGAGGGATACACAAGTCCCGAGGAGGCGACCGAAGCGATCGAGCGGGTCCGCGCACAGGCGCTCGGGGCCGACCTGATCGAGTTCGAGACCGCCGCGTTCCAGCAGTACGAGGATGCCTCGGGAAGCTGGCGCTGGCGACTGATCGACGCCGATGGGAACGTGATGGCCGACAGCGGGGACGCCTACGAGTCGAAAGCCGACGCCTCCAACGCGATGGTGACGCTCAAAGAACACGCCCCGGACGCGGAGCTACTGGAGATCGAAACGGCCGCGTTCGAACTGTTCGAGGACGACGAGGGGTGGGGCTGGCGCCTGATCGACGAGGGCGGATGGCAGGTCGCTGCGGGTGCCCGCCGGTACGACACCCGCGGGGAGGCCCGTCAGTCGATGGACTTCCTCGTCGAGAACGCCGAAGCGACGATCCGGACGATGGACGCGCCGATCGTCCAGCGGTACGCCGGCGACGACGAGTGGCGCTGGCGGTACGTCGACGTGGACAACACCGTCTTGTTGGAGGGTGCGGACACCCACGCGACCCGCGACGAGATCGACGAGCGAATCGGGACGATTCGTGCGGGCGCGGCCGGCGCACCCCTCCACGTGATCGAAGACGGTGCCGTCGAGGTCGATCCCGACACTGGCTGGCGGTGGACGCTCGTCGACGCCGAACGTGAACCGCTAGCGGAGGGAACGGGTCGATACCCCGACGGCGACACTGCCCGGGAGGAAGTCGACCTGCTGCGCCGAACGGCGTCGAACGCGACCGTCTTCGAACTCGACGGAGCGGCCGTCCGCGTCGTCCGAGCCGACGCCGGCTGGCGCTGGGAACTCATCGACGGCGACCGGAACGTGCTGGCGATTGCCCCCGGGGCGGTCGACGGTCGACAGGCCGCTGTCGACGCAGCGACGCGGATCATCGACCTGGCTCCCGAGGCGGGATCGGTCGACCTCGAAACCGCCGGCTTCGAACTCAAGCGCAGCGAAGAGGGCTGGCGTTGGCGGCTCCTCGACGGAAAGGAGCGTGTGATGGCCGCAGGGGCGACTCCCCACGAGGAGAAAGCGGACGCGCTCTCAGCGCTTGAGGAGGTTCGTGGTCTCGTCGACGGCGCGAGCGTGATCGACATCGACGATCCAGCGTTCGAACTCCACCTCGCCGAGACGGGGTGGCTGTGGCGGCTCGTCGACGAGAACGGCACGCCACTGGCGGAGAGCCTTCCCGTCTTCGAGTCCCGCGAGGCCGCCCGCGAGGCGATGACAGAGCTCAAAGAACACGCCCCGGAGAGCGCCGTCAGCGTCCAGGCGTGAGCTGACCGGGTCGTCCCTTCGAACGACGCTCGACCGACCGAATCCGATTCTTCCCGACAACGCAGTTAAAAGGATCGCGTCCGTACGACCGCCATGGGATACGCGTGTCCGGTCTGTGCTGCCCCCCAGGCGGACGCCGAACACCTGGCGAATCATCTCGCGTTCTCGGCGCTGTTGCACGGCGACGACCACGAGCGATGGCTCGACGAACACGTCAGCGACTGGTCGGCACGCGGACCGGAGGCGCTCGCGCCGACGGTCGCCAGCGAGGCCGACGAGATCGACCTTCCTGCGGACGAGAGCGTTCCGGAACCGGAGTCCGACCGGTGGACCGACACACCGCCGGAGTCCCAACATCCCGCTCCGCCCACGTCTGCTGTCGGTTCGACACAACCCCAACCGGCCCACGACGAGGAGATCAGCCGGGTGCTCGCGGAGGCTCGTGAACTCACCGAGCGCCGACAGGGCGGGGATGAGGATGGGAATGCGGATGGGGATGGCGATACGGGGAGCGCAGGCGACGACGGAAACGCGTAACACCGCTCGTTTCGAACGGCCGGCCATGGACACGGAGGGATGGTTCCTACCGGAGACCGAAGCCGAGATCCACGAGCGGTACGAACGCCTCGGCGAACCCGCTCGAACGGTCGTCCACGAAATCGCCCGCGCGATGTCGTTCGACGGTGACGAGTACGCCGAGCGGGTGACGAGCGACGTCGTGATGACCGCTCGGGACGCGCTGTTCGCCTCGTTGCTTGTCGTGAACGTCGGAACCGCCGACGAGTTCGATGACTGGGTGGCGAACGAGCCTGCGTACGAGTCGATCGTCATCGGTAGCGACGTCGCCGACAACGCCGTCTGGCACGCCGCGCCGTTCGCCGAGACGGTCGTCGCAGCCACCTACCACCACGAGCGCGAGGCCGCGATCGGAACGCTACGGCGGCAGGTGTTCGGGCGGCTCTACCGCGAGGTGATTCACGGATGACCGACGACGAGCCACGACCGACCGACGACCCGGACCCACACCGTGGTGCGGGTGACGACGTGCCGGACGGCTGGGCACTGATCGACGAAACCGTCGAGTACGAAACGCCGTGGTACGACGGCGGATACGACGAGCTCGAACGCCCCGATGGCTCAGCCAAGCGCTACTACTGGGCGGCGCTTCCCCCGGCGGTCGTGATCGTCGCGGTCGACGGTGACGACGTGCTGTTCGTCGAGCAGTTCCGTCCCACGGTCCGGGAGACGCATCTCGAACTTCCCGCGGGAATCGTCGAAGACGGCGAGTCATACGTCGAGGCGGGTCGTCGGGAACTCCGCGAGGAAACCGGCTACGAGGCGGACGAGGTCGTCTGTCTGCAGGAGGTGTGGGCAGCGACCGGACTCCTGCGTCATCGGCGTGGCTACGTGTTCGCCGATCGGCTCTCGTACGTCGGTCGGGAGTTAGACGACGGGGAGTTCCTCACCGTCGAGCGGTATCCGGCGACGGAGGCGCTCTCGATCGCCCGCGACCCGCCAGCGAACGACGCGACCGTCGAGGGGTTGCTGCTGGCGCACGCGGACGGATACCTATGACATCCTCTCCGGCGTGACTGCCGGGGTAGTCATCCCGGCGATGAACTCCCAAGACAGCGGACGATCTCACTGAAGTAGCTGCAGAGCGGAAAACGCGGTTCCGTTACGGGGTTTCAGGCGACGTTGAAACCCTTCTCTTCGAGGAACTCCTCGACGCGTCCGGTGTGGTTGCCCTGAAGCTCGATACTGCCGTCTTCGACAGTACCACCACAGGCGAACTTCGACTTCAGATCCGATGACAGGCTGTCGAGATCGACATCGCTCGGATCGAATCCCTGAATGACCGTTACCTCTTTTCCGTAGCGGCGCTCGTCGATGCGGATGGTGATCT
Organism: Salinarchaeum sp.; assembly: GCA_007122875.1. Lineage (GTDB taxonomy): Archaea > Halobacteriota > Halobacteria > Halobacteriales > QS-1-68-20 > QS-1-68-20. The sequence continues at coordinate 15,627 of SKSS01000090.1, forward strand.
CCTGGGAGTCTTTGGCGACGTCTTCACAGACGCAAAGCTCCTCGGGCAGCCCGCACGTCGAGCAGACTTCCGACATTACACTCGTGGCTACGAAAGCGTCCTATTAAACATTGTCGGGACTTCTCACACAACGGTACGGGTCGTCCACTTCTCCGTGACGGAACGATCGGGGCTCCCTCGTCCGTTACAAATGGCGAGGTTCCCCCTACCGATGGCCGATCATCCGCCCTGTCCGATCCGTTCGCGCATCATCGTGACCAATCCCCCGTGTTCCTCGACGAGGTCGTCGACGATCGCGATCGCTTCCTCGGCCTCGGCCCGATCGATCCCGTCGCCGTATCGGGCCCGCTGACGGATCTCGGCGACCCGGTGTGCCCGATCGTCGAGTCCGAGCCGATCGAGCGACGAGAGGTACGCCGATACCGTCTCGCCGCGACGACGCTCGCGATACTCTAGCGCCAACAGGTACGAGAGCCGTCGGAACGCTTGTTCGGCGTCCTCGTCGGGGGTCCCCCGAGCGCGTTGCCAGCGCATCACCACCGTCTGGTGGGCTGCACTCGCTGCGCCGCTCCGACGAACGCCGGCGGCGATACCGATCATCAACGCGACGGCCGCTCCGACCCGTTCGATGTCGAGACCGGGTTCGTCGCCCTCGAACTCGTCGAGGTCGAAGTCACCGGGATCGTCGATGTCGCCGCCGCCCAGCAGCTCCTCGTCGCGGTGAACGACCTCACCCTCTCCGGGAGCGACGGCCTCGTCGACGGTTTGGTTGATCTCGGGCCCATCGCCCGACTCTTGATCGTCATCGGTTCGGTTCTCCTCCGGGTCCGGCGTCGGCGTCCACTCGTCACCGTCGAGTGCCGCGGACTCCTCGGTGTCGACATCTTCGTCCCCATCTTCACGGGCCTCCTCGACGACTTCGTCGGCGGTGGACACCCGATCGCTCGGCGGCGTCGGGTCGAACGTCACCCAGCCTTCGCCCTCGATGTACACCTCGACCCACGCGTGTGCGTTCGTCCCACGGAGTACCCACTCGTCCTCGGATACGCGCTGGCCTTCCGAGTAGCCGACGACGTAGCGCGTCGGGATGTCCTGGGTGCGAAGCATCGTCGCCATCGAGGTGGCGAAGTAGACGCAGTACCCCTCCTCCATCTCGAAGAGGAACTCGTCGGTTACGTCGCCGTCGGGTGACTCGACGTCAAGTGAGTATCCTCGGTTTTCCATCAGCCACGACTCGATCACCTCGGCCTTCTCGTAGGGACCCTCGGCGTCGGTGTCGTTGAGGATCTCTTCGGTCGCTTCACCGACTCGATCGGGGGTATCGTCCGGCAGACTGGTGTACTCCTCGTCGATCGAAACGTCCTCGTTGTCGGCGGTAACGAGCGCCTCTTCGCTGGGTGTCGGCCGCTCGCTGTACACCGTGTAGGTGTCGCCAGCCGAGAGCGGTTGGGTCGGTGCGAACGACTCCGCGGGCGTCACCTGTACGTTTTGCGTCTGCGTACCGGCGACGTCGGTGGGCTTCCAGAGCGCTGGCATCACGCCGATGTCGGTTTCGGCACGGACCTCTTGAACCACCGACTCGGAGTCGGACTCCGGCGGATCGAGTTCGCCCGAGTAGTCGACCGTGTCACCGGACTGGACCCAGCCGTCGCCCGTGTAACGGTCGTAGGCGTTCGTCCGCCACAGTGGCGTATCCCCGTCGCCTGCCTCTTCGCTTTGAATCGTGAACCGCACCTCAGGAGAGAGTTCGACCGGACCACCGACGGATCGCTGTTCGTCGGCCGTCACGACGCTCTCCTCCATGGTTTGCCGCTCGCCCTCTACGTCGGGAGTCAACGGCTGCGCCTCGCCGCCGGGGACGGCCGAGACCAGCAACGAGACGGCGATCATCGTCGCCAACACGATCGCGAGAACGTCTGCTTCCGGCAACGTCGCGCCGTGGGCGTCCAGGTCACCAGCGCCGATCGCAGCGGCCGCCCCGACGACACCCAGCAGCGTCGTCAGGGTGCCGGCGTCACCGGTCAGCACGAAAATCGAGAGGGTGACACCGCCAACGACGGTCGCCGTGGCGTACTGACGGTGAAGTGTGAGATACCACGAGAGGAACACCGGAGCCGGGGCGAAACACACCGCCCATAGCCCCACTTCGGTCATCCGAAGCACCGTGAGACCGGTCAGCAGCGCGAGGGTGTCCCCGATCATACTCACGATCGAGTCGAGCAGACCCCCTGGGATCGGAACGGTGAGCACGTAGTAGCCGAGTCCACCGCCCAGCAGAGCGAGCGCGATCGTCGCCGCCCGGCGAGGCTCGACGATCGGCGCGAGAATCGTTGCTACCAACAGCGCGACCGCGACCACAGCCAGCAGCCGTCTCGACTCGCCGACGACCGTCGTGATCTCGTAGAGGACGCTGACGTACGCTGCGGTCAGCAGCAACATCCCGACGAGAGCGCCAATTCGAAGGCGTCCGGACAGATCATAGGGATGCCCATCGCGAACCGTCCAGTCGTCCCGATCGATCATCGGCCGATCACCCCCGTCGTGGCCGCGGCCGACTCGGCCGTCGCCACGTCGAGCGTCTCGATCTCCTCCTCTTCGGGGTCGACGCTCCCCAGGAGGTCCGCGAACGCCACCGTGTGGTCGCCCATCGACACGGTCACGTCGCTCAGGCTCGCCGCCGCCGAGATATGGACGTCCGCTTCGTCACGAAGCCCCCGTCGGACTGTTCCCGTACCCGTCGTCGCCAGGGCATCGAGGATCGCCGTTCGCTGGTCGTGACCGCGGCCTGGCTCGACGCGTGCATCGGGCGTCACAATTCCGACCGGCATGCCCGCAGAGAGGAGGTACGACGCGACGCTGGCCGTCGCCGCCGCGAGTTGATCGTCGGTTCCGATCGGGCCTTCCGCGACGATGTCGACGCTCCCGTCGTCTCCTTCGTCGATGAACTCCTTGACGACCAGTTCGTCGGTGGGGCGTTTCGCGCTCGACTTCCAGTGGATGTCTCGGAGCGAATCCCCTCGTTCGTACTCGCGGAGTCGGTCGAACTCACCACGCTCGCTGGCGACGAGCGTCTCGGGGAGCAGATTCAGATCGTGTCGGGTGGTTCCGAGGAGGGCGTACACCGGCGGATAGACCGTCACCTGATCGGTCGTCATCCGCGTGTACGTCCGTGAGAACAGCCCCAACGAGTCACGAACGGTGATCAGGGTCGGGCCGAGCCGATGACGACCGCGCTTCGCGTAGGCGACCTCGTAGCTGTGATGTTCCTTGCTCAGAGTGATCCGCACCTCGTTGCCGTTGGCGATGAGACCGGGGTCGGTCTCGTCGTGGAGGATCGCCGGGAGATCGCCGGCTCCGTCGATCGCGAGGTGAACGGTTCCGGTCGCTCCGACGTGATCGTCCTCGGGAATCGTCCGCCCGACGATCGGCTTTTCGATTCGCCGGAGCTGGTAGGCGGCGGCCGCAATCGCGACGAGCGCCGGGGCGACGACTGCGTTGAGCGCTCGCGGACCGAACAGCCACGCCATCGCGAACCCGACGACGATGACGGCGATCACCACTCGTCCACGCCTCGTCAGTTGCATCGTTCTGAGTGTCTCACCCGCATCGAATCACTGTTCCACCGGTACGTTTTCGAGCGCCCGTTCGGCGACGTCCATCCCCGTCCGGCCGCTGGCGTCCGCGCCGACGCGGATTCGGTGGGCCAGCACCGATCTGGCTTCTACCTGTACGTCGTCCGGAATGACGTACTCGCGTCCGGCGAGCACTGCGCGGGCCTGCGCGGCCGAGAGGAGCTTGATCGTCCCCCGGGGGCTGACGCCGAGTTGGGCGTTTTCGCGAGTGTATCGGGTGAGCCGGGTGGCGTACGCCCGGATCGGATCGGTCACGCCGATTGAGGCCACCGTTCGCTGGGCCTGGCGGAGTTCGTCGACCGTCGCCGCCGGTTCCAGTTCGTCGATCGGATGCTGGCCGACGACCCGTTCGAGCACCCGCTGTTCGTCCCGTTCGTTCGGATAGCCGAGCGAGAGCTTCTTCATGAACCGGTCGACCTCGGCCATCGGGAGTTCGTATGTTCGTTCGGGTTCGACGGAGTTCTGCGTGGCGATGACGACCATCGGATCGGGAACCGCACGAGTCACGCCGTCGACGGTGACCTGCTCCTCTTCCATCGCTTCGAGCAGCGCCGACTGTGTCTTCGGCGGCGCGCGGTTGATCTCGTCGCCGAGAACGACGTTAGCGAAGATCGGGCCCGGTCGGAACTCGAACTCCTGGGTCTTCTGGTTGAACACGTTCGTGCCGGTCACGTCCGACGGCAGCAGATCCGGCGTAAACTGCACCCGACGGAACTCACCGTCGATCGATCGGGCGAGCGCCCGCGCCAGCATCGTCTTTCCCACGCCGGGAACGTCCTCTAACAGTACGTGACCGCGAGCCAGGACGCCGGTCACCAGATGTTCGACCGCATCACGCTGGCCGATGATCACGTCCTCGATGTTGTCAGAGACGGCCTCGGCGAGTTCGGTGGCCTTCTCGACCGGAAGGGGATCCGTGGTCGACCTGTCCTGCATCGGTTCAGCAGCGTCGGGAGTGTTTGTATTCGTCATGGATTGGTCCGGTAGGCCGGGTCGGTGTCTTCCCGGCTCCTCGGTGCCGGTGGTCCCACCCATCGGCGTCTATACGGTACAGTACGGCTCAGGGATTGTAACGCTTTGTTTGTTACTATTTCCCAGAGTAATACGCCTCGTACACAACGGTGATGGTTGACGTATCACCGCGCCTGCCAGGTGGTGGACGGATTATCGTGTCTGCGAGGGATTTCGCTCGCTCACGGCCTGCCCACGCCACCCGTAGAATCGGTTGATATCGGCCACGACGGCCGTTCGAAGGGGCGACCCGCGAGGGACGAGGCGGGAGCGCCGGAATGCCATGTTGTGGGTTCGCCCGGTGACACCACCCCATCCGATTGGAGTCCGTATCGACCCGGGGAGCCGTCCCTCGATGGAGCATATGCGGTCCAGTAGCCTGCCGATTCTGGTTCGACAGACACCGGTGTCAGGTCACAGTCATCAACGACGGAACGAGCGTCTGCCGTCGACCCGGCGGCGGCCGAGACTACCACTCGACGCACTCGGGACAGACCATCCGCTCCTCGTCCCGCCATCGGTTCTCGACGGTCGCCTCACAGCGCGCACAGACGGCCCCCGATGGCGACCAGGCAAACGTACTCCGAATCCCGGCGGCGCGTCTCTCCGGGTCCGTACGGTCCGGACGTTCGTCGTCGCCCGAATCGGTCTCGGGTGAGTCTTCCGTTCCGGCGTCGGCGAACTCGTCGAGCGTTGCGTCGTCGGACACGTCACCGGGTACGAACGCGGTCCCCTTAGCCATGGCGACCGACACGAGTACCTTTGTTCGCTCGTACCCTGGTACTCCTATGACGACGATCGCATTCGTCTGTCGAGGAAATGCGGCCCGGAGCCAGCTTGCGGGCGCACTGGCCGAGCGCGAGGCCGAGCAGCGGCACGCCGACGTGGCGATCCGCACCGGGGGAACCGATCCGAAAGAGGCGGTGTCCCCCGAAGTCGTCGCCGTCATCCGTGAGAGCGGAGTCGCCGAGTGGAACCGGGAACCCCGCGAAATCACCGACGACGACCTCGCCGCCGCCGACTACGTCGTCACGATGGGCTGTGCAATCGAAGACCGCCTCCCTGCAGATTGGGACGGCGAACACCGCGAGTGGACGCTCGACAACACCGCTGGCGACGCTGAGGGGTCGTATCGCCCGATCAGAGACGAGCTTTCGGGACACGTTCGCGGCCTGTTCGACGAGTTGGAATCCAACGGCGAGTTGCGAGCCGACGTGGAGTGACGCTCAGTTTAGCGCGCGAGCGGACGACACGTCCCGTTCGATACCGAGAAGAACGTACCCCGTTCGGGACCGGGAAGGAATGACACAAGTACCGTCGATTCGAATCCGCGGGTATGATCGGGACGCTGATCGACAACGTCGTTCGGATGGGCGAACTGTTCGCCGGGATCGCCGGGGCCGATCCCCTCTCGGCGATTTTGATCGCCGTCGGAAACGTGCTGATGCTCGCGGCGGTGGGTGTACTGGGCTATCTGACGCTCGGAGCGGCCGTCGACCTCGTCACTCCCGGGGCGTGAGCGAGAGCGCCTCGGCGGCGAGGCCGACGGCCTCATCCAGGTTCGGCCCGAGCGGGGAACCGACGACGACCCCGTCTGCGTGTTCGAGCAGGTCGGCCAGCCCATCGGCCACGTCCTCGGGCGTGCCGGCCACACAGAACGCTTCTATCATGTCCTCGGTAACCGCCTGAAACGCGTCGATGTACGCGCCTTCGGCGATCGCACTGCCCATCATCTTCGCGTAGTTGGCGTCGATTCCGTGGCGCGCTAACACCGGTTCGGGCGCGCCGGCGACGATGTACGCGACCGGCGGGCGGGCGGCCTCGATCGCCCGCTCGGGATCCTCGGCGACGCTGACGCTGGCGAACGCCGCGAACTCGAACCCCTCTCCGTCGCTTCCGCGCTCGTCGAGTCCCTCGGCGACGCGCTCGGCTGCCCACTCGACGTCGTCGGGATGTGAACCGTTGTACAGCACCCCGTCGGCGTGCTTCGCCGACATCCGGAGCATGTGCGGTCCCTGCGCGCCGACGAAGACGGGAATCGCCCCGAGCGCATGGTAGTTGAGCGCGGCGTCCTGCGTTTCGAACGTCCCCTCGTGGGTGACCTCCTCGCCGGCCCAGAGGTTTCGCATCACCGTGAACGCCTCCAGTGTGCGCCGGAGGGGGCGTTCGCGCTCGATTCCGAGGTTTCCGAGCGTCGTCGGATCGCCCGGTCCGATTCCACAGACCGCCCGACCCTGACTCACCTCCTCGAGGGTCGCCAGTCGGGTCGCCAGCACGGCCGGGTGCGTCTCGTACGGGTTGACGATACCCGGCCCGACCCACACCTCCTCGGTGGCGTTCGCGATCTGCGTACACGCGATCAGTGGATCGCGGTTGTTGTAGTGCGAACTCGCGAAGACGGCGTCGAAGCCAACAGCTTCGGCGCGCTCGCCGAGTTCGACCAACCGGCCGATCGAGTACTCCGGGGAGACCTCGATCGCGCGGAGACCGTCACTCATACTGCCACCCCCTGAGTGCCTGACGGACGTAGTCGCCACGGGCGTCCCGGAACAGGTAGTCGCTGCCGTCGAGGTCCCCGAAGTCCCAGTCGCGGACGACGACGGCTGGCGTTCCGTCGGCGCCTTCGCCGGCGACGAGGTTCGCGGCCCCGGCGAGTTCGTCGGCGACGCACTGGACCGTCGCGGTGAGTTCGCGTCCGTCGCGATCCAGTTCGCCTCGCCAGTCCCGACTCGGCGGCATGCCGGCCAGGCCGATGGCCACCGCACGCTGGCCGTGTCGGAACGGCCGCCCGCACGTGTCGCTGACGATGACTGGCGGCCGACCGGCAAGTCCATCGCGAATGCGGGCTGCGCTCTCGGACGGCCGTCTGGGCAGCAACAACAGATCCGCGCCGGAAACGTTCGAACGGTCGATTCCCGCGTTCACGCCGACGTGACCGGAGGGCGTTTCCGAGAGGAGAAACGGGGCTTCGATCAGCACCTCGGTACTCTCCTCTAAGACGGCCTGTGCGAACCGTGGGTCCTTCTCTTCGCCGGTGAGTTCGCTCACCCGGCCGGCAATCTCCCTCGCGCGCGGGCCGGCCGGGTAGTCATCGAGGTCGGCCAGCCGACCTTCGGATTTCGAGACGACCGTACTCGCCACCACGAGGACATCGTCCGGCCTGAGGTCGGACCGCGACTCGATCAACTCGGCGAGGTCGTCACCCGGCTCGATCTCGGGGAGGTCCGGTACCGGAAACAGCTCCATGCAACGGGTTCCGCGCCCACGGACAAAAAAGGGTCCCGAAGCGGGAGAACGGGACCGGTATCGATGAGTGGCCTCGCCGACGCACATCGGACAGGGTTCACCCGTTCCGATCCCTCCAGTTGTCGCCGTGAATCGGCGTGTTGCGCTCGCCACCGGGTTAATCGCTGGGGACTGACAGAGAAAATATTTATGGATAGCCGCGATTCGTCGGGCTATGGCCCTCCTCTCGGACCTGTGGCGACGGCGCGGGCACACTCCCGCGTTCGTCGTCCTCTCGCTCGGAACGGTGCTCGTCCTCCTCGGACACCCGCTCGTCGATGCACACCTCAGAGGGATGGGAATCGCGACCGAGTTCAGATACTACGACTTCGGCGCATACCGCGGTGCCGTCGACGCCTGGCTCGACGGGGAGCCGATCTACGTCGAAGCCGACGACGGCGGCTATCACGGGAGCTATCTCTATCCGCCGGTCGTCCTGTTGCTGTTCTATCCGTTCGTCGAGTTCTCCCACGAGACCAGCGCGATCCTCTGGGGCGCGTTCTCGATCCTGTTGCTCTGGATCGGGTTACAGGCCGTCGTGAGCGCGCTCGGCCGGTCGCTCGGCGTCGTCGATCGGCTCCTTGGACTCCTGTTGCTCGTGGGGTTCCAGCCCGTGCTGTTCGACTTCAAAATGGGACAGATATCGACGTTCCTCGCAGCGATGTTGTGTTTCGCGTTCTACGCGTTCGAGCGCGGTCGGAGCCACGACGCCAACGTGGTGGCTCGCCTCGCCAGCGGCGCGTTCACGACGCTGGGAAGCGCGGTCAAACTCTTCTATGCGACGTCGGGGGCGCACCTGCTCCGTGATCGGGTTCGGTTGCTCGGCGCGTTCGGAACGCTGGCTGCGCTGGCGGTCCTCTCGCTTTCGATCTTCGGCGTCGAGACCCACCGGGCGTACCTCGATGTGCTCCTCTGGGGGAAGGGCTGGGGCGAGGAGTCCCGATCTCCGACGCTCTGGGCACCGGCGTACTATCGGCCG
>SKSS01000014.1 GCA_007122875.1 Salinarchaeum sp.
CGATCCTCGCGGCGACGCCCAGCGCGGCGACCCACCTGCTCGCGGCGGGCGTGGGGGCGCTGATGGTGTTCACGGTCGGGTTTCGGTTGCTCCCCCGGTTGCTCGTCGCCGATCCGATTCCCGCGCTCGTCGCCGTCGTCCTCCCGGCTGGCGCGGTCGCACCCGCGTTGCTGGCTGCGGACCTCGGGGGCGGGACGACGTTCCGAATCGGGGCCGCCGTCCAATCGGTTGCGGTCGTCGGGTTCGCGACCGCGTACGCGCACCTGCTGTGGCGGAGCGACCGCGACCGTGTGGGGTTCTACGGCGTTCTCGCGGGGGTAATCGCCGGCGTGGCGGGCGTCGCGATCGGCGTCCACCTCGCGTTCGCGGGTCTCGACGCCACCCTCATTGAGGCTCACTGGCGGCTGAACGCGCTCGGGTTCCTCGGGCTGACGATCGTCGGCGTGGCGTACTGCTTCTATCCGCCGGCGATCGGCTCGTTCCCCGGTGCGAACGATCGAACCGCGCTCGCGTCGATCGGCGCGATCGCTACCGGACTCGCACTCGATACGGGAGGACTGATCGCGGGGATCGAGACGGCTGGGGTGGCCGGTCGGTTGCTCGTCGTCGTCGGTGTGCTGACGGTCGCGTACCTCGTCTTCGGGCTGTTCTGGGAGCGGCGGTGAGTCGACTGTTCACCCGGTGAGCGCCGGGAAGCCGTCGACGGGAACCACGGAGTAGTCGATCACGAGGGTGTCCTTCGTCGCGCGGACCTTCCCGACGAACTCGGAGATCTGATCGAGTTGCCCGTCGAGGATGAACAGTTCCATGCAGTAGTGATCGCCGACGTGGCTGTGAAAGTTCGAGGCGACGATGTCCTCGTGTTCGTGTCGGAGGTGCATCATCCGCTCGTCGACCGCCGTCGTCTCGTAGTCGAACACGACGGTCACGACGCCCATCAGATCGCGCTCCTCCAATCGACGATCCTCGAACTCATCGAGAAGATTTCGGGATGCCTCCCTCACGACCTCGCTTCGGCCCGTATAACCGTGCTCCTCCGCGAACTCGTCGAGCCGTTCGAGCAGTTCCTCCGGCATCGAGACGCTGACGACTGCCATGTATTAAGCTGGCGGCGGAATCCTGATAAGGATTACTAACAGAACGCGAAATTGTCTGACGAGGGTGGTCGGAATCAGTCCGCCAGATCGTGCCAGGACAGCCGCGGGTTCCGTGCGGCCTCGGTCTGGTCGATCCGGCGGGCGGTGGTCCGGTCGGGAGCCGCCGCCAGCGTCTCGTCGTCCTCCTCACGGACTGCCTCGAAGGCGGCCGCGAGGTCATCCAAGGAGTCGCGGCTCTCGATTTCGGTCGGCTCGGTCATCAGCGCCTCGCTCACGATGTCCGGCCACTTCGTCGTCGGTGGATGGACGCCGTAATCGAGCATTCGCTTGGCCACGTCCGCGGCGTCCTGGTCTCCTGCACTGGCGACGAACTCGTGGTGGAACGGCCCGTGGGGCACCTCGTAGCCGATTCGCTCGGCGAGGTAGTTCGCGTTGAGCACCGCCTTCGCGCTCGCGTCGCGAAGCCCGTCGTCGCCGAGCCGAGCGATGTAGGCGAACGCCTTCACGAGGACGAGCCAGTTGCCCTCGAAGCCGTGGACCTTCCCGATCGTGTACTCGGGATCGAAGCGCTCGAATCCGTCGTCGCGCTCGCGAACCCGCGGGGCGGGCAGAAACGGCGCGAGTTTCTCGACGACGCCGACCGGTCCGGCTCCGGGACCGCCACCGCCGTGGGGGGTGGCGAACGTCTTGTGGACGTTGTAGTGCATCACGTCGAAGCCCATGTCACCCGGTCGGGCTCGACCGAGCAGCGCGTTGAGGTTCGCGCCGTCGTAGTAGAGCAGCCCGCCGACGCCGTGGACGATCTCCGCGACAGCCTCGATGTTGCGCTCGAACAGCCCCAGCGTGTTGGGGTTGGTGAGCATGAACGCGGCGGTGTCCTCGCTTGCGGCCGCTTCGAGGGCGTCGAGATCGACCCGGCCGTCCTCGGCGCTCGGCACCTCGATCACGTCGTAGCCGGCCAGCGCCGCGGTGGCGAAGTTCGTCCCGTGGGCGCTGTCCGGGACGATGACCTCAGAACGGTGGCCCTCGTCGTTGTGTTCGTGGTAGGCCTTCGCCACGAGGATGCCGACGAACTCCCCGGCCGCTCCCGCCGGCGGCTGGAGGCTGACCTCGTCCATCCCGCCGATCCGGGCGAGGTAGTCCTGGAGGTGTGCCATGAGTTCGAGCGTTCCCTGAAGCGTCCCGTCCGGCCGATCGGGGTGGACGGCGGCACCGGGGAGCGCGGCGACATCCTCGGTGAACTTCGGGTTGTACTTCATCGTACAGCTTCCGAGCGGGTAGGGTCCGCTCTCGATCCCGTAGTTCATCTGCGAGAGCCGGGTGTAGTGGCGGGCGAGTTCCGGTTCCGACAGCTCCGGCAGCGTGAGGTCGTCACGGGTCAGGTCGTCGGGGAGCGGGCCGTCGTCCCCGCCGACCTCGACGGTCGTCTCGTCCTTCTCTGACAGGAGCGGCTCGTAGCGCGGTTCGTCGCCGTCGATCCAGCGGGCCTGATCGTATCCGGTCATGGTTGGCTCTCGATCGTCCGTCATCGTGCGGCCTCCTCGAACGCGGCGACGAGGTCGTCCGTTCGTCTCTCGGTCCGTTCGGTCACACACACCTGCACCTCGTGGTCACCGACGACGTGGACGGCGAAGCCGGCCTCGAGGAGGTCGTCGCGGACGGCCGCGGCCCGTCGATCCGTCCGAGCGACGAACTCCCGGAAGTGGTGGCGGTCGTGGATCGGCGCATCGATCCCGTCGATCGAATCGAGGTCGGCGGCGAGCGCCTCGGCCTCACGAACACAGGTCTCGGCGAGGTCGACCAGCCCGGACGCGCCGAGCATCGCGGCGTGGATCGCGGTTCGGAGCGCGACCCACGCCTGATTCGTACAGATGTTGCTCGTCGCGCGCTCGCGACGGATGTGCTGTTCGCGCGTCTGGAGCGTAAGGGTGTACGCCCGGTTTCCGGCGTCGTCCGTGCTCACACCGACCAGCCGGCCGGGGACCTGCCGAATGAACTCCTCGCGCGTGACGAACAGCCCGAGACCCATGCCGTAGCTTGTCGGCATACCAAGCACGCTCGCGTCGCCGACGACCACGTCAGCGCCGACGCTCGCGGGCTCTTCGAGGATCGCGAGCGCGACCGGATCGCTGCCGAGACAGAACAGCGCCCCGGCGTCGTCGGCGATCCGCCCGATGTCGGCGAGATGCTCCTCGATCGTCCCCCGGACGGTCGGGTTCTCGGCGTAGATCATGACGGTGTCGTCGTCGGCCGCATCCGCGAGCGCGTCGACGTCGACGTTCGCATCGGCGGTCGGGTACGTCTCGACGACGAGATCCGTTCCGGCCACGTAGTTGTCGAGGACGCTTCGTCGTCCCGGACACAGCAGTTCGGGAACCAGCACGCGCGTGCCATCGACCTGCCGGAGGCGCGCGGCGAGCGTCGCGGCCTCGCCCAGCGCGGTCGCGGCGTCGTACATCGAGGCGTTCGGCACGCCCAACCCGGTCACCTCGGCCAGGATCGACTGGTACTCGAACAGCGCCTGGAGAAAGCCCTGGGTGATCTCCGGCTGGTACTGCGTGTAGGAGGTGAGAAACTCCTGGCGGTCGGCGAGGTGATCGACGAGCGAGGGGACGTAGTGGCCGTGGTGGTTTCGGCCGAGGAACTCGACGAGGTCGTCGTTCTCCCCGAACAGCCGGCCGCACTCCTCGCGAATCTCCCGTTCCGTCCGGGCATCGATGCCGAACTCGCCGTCGAAGGCGACCGATTCGGGGATGTCGAAGAGATCGACCTCGCTCTCTGCGCCGATCGCGTCGAGCATCGCGGCAGTCTCCGCTTCCGTGTGTGGGGCGAACGGGGTTCCGCCCGCCTGGTGGTATCGGTCCGTCATTCGATCTGCTCTTCGTACTCCTCCGGGGTCAACAGGTCGTCGAGCGATCCGTCGGCGTCGAGTTCGATCATCCAGCCCTCGCCGTAGGGGTCGTCGTTGACGAGTTCGGGGGCGTCGAACAGCGTCTCGTTGATCGCCGTCACCTCGCCGCCGATCGGCGCGTACAGGTCCGAGACGGCTTTGATGCTCTCGACGACGCCGAACGCCGCTTCCGCGTCGAGGTCGTCGCCGATGTCGGGGAGTTCGACGAACACCACGTCGCCGAGTTCGTCCTGCGCGAAGTCGGTGATGCCGACGCGGACCGTTCCGTCGCGTTCTTCTGTCCACTCGTGCGATTCAAGGTACCGACGATCGTCTGGTATGTTGAAGCTCATTCGTCTGCCTCCAGGAAGGGGAGGGATTCAACTCTTGCCCTCCGCGGCCGCTCGCGGATCGACACCACGAGTTCCGTGCCGGCGTCGGCGTGTTCGACGGGGACGTAGCCCAGGCCGATCGCCTCGCCGAGCGTCGGACTCATCGTACCGCTCGTGACGGTTCCGATCTCGTCGCCATCGGGCGTTTCGATCGGGTAGCCGTGTCGGGGAATGCCGCGCTCGGTCATGACGAAGCCGACCAGTTTCTCCTCGACGCCCGCCTCGTGCTGGCGGGCGAGCGCGTCCCGTCCGACGAACTCGGTGTCGAGGTCGACGGTGAACCCGATCCCGGCTTCGTACGGTGTCCGGGGGTTCTCCTCGGGGTGAAAGTCCTGGCCGGCCAGCAGGAGGCCCGCTTCGAGTCGGAGCGTGTCGCGCGCGCCCAGCCCGCAGCGCTGGACGTCGAGCGCCGACCACACCGTCTCGGCCTCCTCGGCGGGAAGGATCAACTCGAAGCCGTCCTCGCCCGTGTAGCCGGTCCGGGCGACCCAGCAGCGGACGCCCGCGACGGTCGCGTACCGGCCACGGAACCGCCCGATCTCCTCGTCGATCGGCTCGTCGGTCTCCGCAGCGACGAGTTCCGGGGCGTCCGGTCCCTGCACCGCGACCATCGCGTAGTCGTCGGTGCGGTTCTCGACGGTTGCGTCGAGACCCCACTCGTCTCGGTGGCGTCGCCAGCGCTCGGCGGTCACCTCGTCCTTGCCGGCGTTCGGCACGAACAGGTAGTCCGCGTCGTCGTCCTCGGGCAGGTGATACAGCATCGTGTCGTCGAGGATCACCCCGTCGTCGTTCGTGATCGCGGCGTACTGGGCGCGTCCGGGCGTCGTGCCCGCGACGTCGTTCGTGGTGAGCCGATCCATCAGCTCGGTCGCGTCGGGACCAGTCACCTCCAGTTCGCCCATGTGCGAGACATCGAAGATGCCGGCCGTCTCGCGGACGGACTCGTGTTCCGTTCGGATCGAGTCGAACTCGACGGGCATCTCCCATCCACCGAAGTCGGTGAACGACGCATCGGCGGCGGCGTGTACGTCGGAAAGCGGCGGCTTCCGGAGCGGCATACGAGAACCGTAGTGCGGCGGAAAGTAATGCTTTCGCGTCGCGGCGGACGCGGCCGGCGGGTGGGTCACCCGTCGCTTCGATGGGTTCTCATCGTCGCTTCGATGCGTTCCCGCCGTCGCTCCCGACACATCGCTACGGATATGCCGAACGCGCCGAGAGGGTGAGCCATGTTGGAGCGGCTTCGTCGTCGTCTCGCGTCCGACCCTCGGGTCGCGCTCGCGGTCGACGGCCCGAACGTGTTGCGTGATGAGTTCGATGTCGACATCGACGACCTCCGGGCGGCGGCCGAGCGCTACGGGACGCTCGCGGTCACTCGGCTGTACCTCGACGAACACGCGACGCCGGGGTTGATCCAGGCGGCCGAAGCCCACGGCTTCGAGGTCGTCGTCACGAGCGGCGACGTCGACGTGCGGCTGGCGATCGACGCGACGACGCTCGTCGCCGAGGGGGCGATCGACGTGCTCGTCGTCGCGTCACGTGACACGGACTTCAAGCCCCTCCTCGAAGTCGCCGCCCGCGAGGGCGTTCGGACGGTCGCGATCGCCCCCGGCGAACACGGCCGCTCCGATGCGCTTCGAAATGCCGCCCACGAGGCGTTCGTCCTCGGGGACGGGCCGGATTCGTGAACTCGTCGGATTTTGCGCTGTCCACTGTAAACGGTGATCTTATCCGGCGTCGGGTCCGCAGGTCCGACGATGAGCGATCCGGCCCCAATTCTCGACAACCACATTCACCTCGATCCAGACCATGGGCGCGGGCTGGATGCCGTCGACGACTTCGTCGACGCCGGTGGAACCCACCTGCTGGTGGTGAACAAACCGTCCTGGCAACTGGTCGGCGCGGTCGACGAACGCTCTGACTTCCGGCCCGTCTTCGAGACCACCGTCGAGGTCGTCTCTGACGCGACCGACCGCCTCCGTGGCCGCGCCTGGCCGGTGCTGGGCGTCCATCCCGCGCTGATTTCCCAGTTGGTCGACGAGCGTGGCTTCACGCCCGCAGAGGCGAGCGACCTGATGTGTGCGGGCATCGACCTCGCGAGCGAGTACGTTGCGGACGGCCGTGCGCTCGCGTTGAAGTCCGGACGACCGCACTACGAGGTCTCGGAGGCGGTGTGGGAGGCGTCGAACGAGGTGATGCGCCACGCGTTCGCGCGCGGTGCCGAGGTGGGGTGTGCGGTGCAACTGCACACCGAGTCGGCGACGGAGCTGACCGAGGTCGTCGAGTGGGCGGCCGACGCTGGGTTGCCGGCCGAGCGCGTGGTCAAACACTACGCCGGCGGGCGGCTGACCGGCCCGATCCCGAGCGTGACCAGCCAGCGGGACGCCCTCGAAACGGCCGCCGAGCGCGGCGAGCCGTTCCTGATGGAGACCGACTTCATCGACGACCCCGACAGGCCGGGAGCGGTGCTCGGGCCGAAGACCGTCCCACGGCGGACGCGCTGGCTCGTCGAGGAGGGATACGGGGAGGCCGTCCGTATCGCCCACGTCCAGACGCCCCGAACCGTCTATGGGATCGACACGGTAGAAACGCTCGGGCGCCCGAATTCGGGAGATTAGGGGGGTTCGTCGCCGGCCGAGTAAAAGAAAGGCATTTCAGGCCGGCCACGTAGCCCGTAGTATGAGCACGCCACCAGGGGAGTTCTACTCGGAGGAACGATGGGACAACTGGATCGGACGAATCAGGGACGAGGACGTCGATCCGTCCGACGAGTCCTCCGCGCGGTTGCTACTCAACCTCCAGGACGACGCCGCGATCGCCGTCGCCAAGATCATCCAGGCACACGAAAACGGGGATCTCGACGAGGAGACGGCGCTCTCGGAACTCGCCGACCTCCGCGACATCGTGCTCTCGGAGGTCGAGTTCGACGACGAGGAGAAGACGATCCTCGTCGAGGGCGTCCAGACGAGCCTCGTGCCGGTGGTATACGCGGCCGAGGAGTACGTCGCGGCCGGGCCGGTCGAGGACGCGCCGGCCGAGGAGTACGTCCTGGCCGCCGCGGACGCCGAAGCCGAGGAGGATCTCGACGCCGCACTCGGCTACTGTGCACAGGCCGGAACGCGCATCATCGACGGCGACGAACTCGACATCGCCGTGGCCGAAGACCTCGAGTTCGGGTTCGTCGCGGAGTGGATCAACGGTCTCGACAGCCTCCAGAGTGCGATGAGCGACCCCGAGGTCGTAGAGGAGTAAGTTCGTCGATCGTCGATAACGAAGTCGACACTTCCTTATGTCCCCTCGTGGTTGAAGAAGACCAATGACAGCCGTCGGTATCGACGCCATCGAGATTCGTGCGGGAAAGACCCGGCTCGACCTGCCGGGAACGTTCGCCGAGCGGAAGGGAGAGGATCCGGAGAAGTACACGAAGGGACTCGGACTCCACGCGAGTTCGTTCCCCGACGTCTACGAAGACATCGTGACGATGGCTGCGAACGCGTCCAAGCGGCTGATGGACCGGAAGGGGCTCCAGCCGGACGACATCGGCCGGATCGACGTGGCGACCGAGAGCGCCTTCGACAACTCGAAGCCCGTCTCGACGTACGTCGCGGGCTGTCTTGAGCAGGTCTACGACGGCGACTTCAACCACGCGAACAAGGGCGAGCGAAAGTTCGCGTGCATCGCGGGGACACAGAGTCTCAACGACGCCTACAACTGGATCAGCGCGGGACGCAACCGCGGGCGAGCGGCGTTGGTGATCGCGACGGACACGGCGCTGTACGAGCGGAACGAACCCGGTGAGGCGACCCAGGGTGCCGGCGCGGTGGCGATGCTCGTCGATGAAGATCCGAGCCTCGTCGAACTGTCGGCTCAACAGGGATTCGGCAGCGCCGACGAGACGGACTTTCTCAAGCCGAACCAGCAGTTCCCGAGCGTCGACGGAAAGCGCTCGATGCAGGTGTATCTCGCCCGGATGCGCGAGGCCATGGAGGACTTCGCGAGCGCCGAGGGCGACGTCAACCCCGAGCACTTCGCGTACATTCCGTTTCACACGCCGTTCCCCGGAATGGTTCGGAAGGCCGCCCTGCTGGGCTACCGGAACGGCATCCGCGATACGGACATCGAAGACGCCCTCGCCGAAGAGATCGGTCACCAGCCCCGTCGGGAGGCGTTCGACGACGACGAGTCCTACCGCGAAGCGCTCTCGGAGTACGCCGACGCGCTGGCCAAAACCGATCGGTACGGCGAGTGGTACGACGCGGTGATCGAGCCGACGCTCGACATCTCCCGGCACGTCGGCAACTGGTACACCGGCTCGGTACACATCGCGCGGGTGAGCGCGCTCAAGCGTGCGGCCGACGAGGGGCGTGACCTCGTCGGCGAGCGGCTGCTCGTCGGATCGTACGGCAGCGGCGCACAGGCTGAAATCCACGCCGAGACGGTCTGTGAGGGGTGGCTCGAAGAGATCGAGGCGCTGAACATCGACGAACAGCTAGACGCGCGCTACGAACTCTCGTTCGAGGAGTACGAGATGACCCACGACGCGCACAACCACGACGACGAGGGCGAGTACGACGAACTCACCGTTCCGAGCGACGAGTTCGCCTTCGATGGCTGGGGTCGGATGGGCGAGCGGAAGTATCGGTACGTGTCGTAGACGCGAGCGGTTTTTGGCGCAGAGTTTTGCTGCCCTCGCTCCGTTCGGGCAGCAAAACGGTGCCACCGAAGGGACAAAGTATCGTGAGCGCATACCACATGGTATGGAGCTGTGGGGGTGGGTGCTGCTGTACGTGCTCGCGTTCACCCTCCTACAGCTGTTGGTCTATCGCTATCTTCGTCGGAGCAGCGACAGCGGCGTCCCAGGCCCAGCGGTTTCCGGCGACCCCGAGTACCGAGCGGGTGATCCCCGCCCGCCGCGCGAGTTGGATCGGCACGATAAATCACCCACCGACGGGACGGACGAACGGACTGGGGCCGGTGAGTCCAACCCAACCGACGAGGGACAGGTCCGCTGTCCCCACTGCCGGACGATCAACGACCGTGACTCGATGTTCACGTACTGTGAACAGTGCGTCCGCCCGTTGTCGGGATAGGGTGCGGAACGACCCGATCTCTCACTCCGCCTTCTCGTCGCCGATTCGAACGACCAGCACCGGGGCGGACGCTCGCCGGAGGACCCGCTCGGTGACGCTCCCGAGCAGGAACCGATCGACGCCGGTCCGACCGTGCGTGCCCATCACGATCGCGTCGACCGGCGCGTCGTCGGCGTATGCGAGAATCTCCGTGGCAGGGTTTCCGACCGCCACGGTCGTCGTGACCGACAGTCCGGCCGCCTCCGCCCGGTCTCTCACGCCCTCGACCGCGGCGTCGCCTTGCGCTTCGAGCGCCTGCTCGATCGTCGATCCCTGCGCGCTCGGGAGACCGGACAGCGTCCGGGTGTCGACGACGTAGAGCGCGTGCAACCGAGCGTTCGTCGCGTCGGCGAGGTCGATGGCCTCGTCGATCGCTCGCTCGGCCGCCACGCTCCCGTCGGTCGGGACGAGTATCTCGTCGTACATGTGTCCCCGTACGAAACGGAGTCGGATTACCGTTTCCGTCCACCGGTACGTCGTCCGGGGGGTCGATGAACAGCGCGTGACAGATCGCGAGCGCGGCGAGTACCCCGCCGACGGCGACTGCGACGGTCGTGGCGGCGACGGTCGCGCCCGCGACGCCCGCCCCACCGAGGGCGACGGGGACGGCGACGAGCACGAGGTCGTGGCGGCCGAGCGAGGGATCGGACGGCTCGATACGCGGATCGGACGGACGGTCGCCGTCTCCGAACACGGTCGTCACCGTCGACGATCCACCACCGCCGATCACTAAGGGCTTGTTTCCGATTTGTCCGAACCGAACCCGAGACGGACCGGGTCGTTCGATACCGTGGAATACACGCACGATACCGTGGACGAGACACGCAAGGGCGAGAATCGGCCGGCGAACCACCGTTTGAGGGCGGCCTTCATTACTTCGCGGACGCAAGGTCGGTTCATGTTCAAGAGCTTCCGGGTCGGGTCCCTGTTCGGGATCCCCCTCCGGTTCGACATCACCTTCCTACTGGTGTTGCCGGTGTTCGCCGGCGTCATCGGGCTCCAGATGAGTGAACTCGTCGAGGTGCTCAACGTCGCGATCGGTGCCGGGATCGACCCGGCGGCCGTGACCGCCGGATACAACCCGTGGGTGCTCGGGTTCATCGCTGCCGTGGGGCTGTTCGTGGGCGTCTTGCTGCACGAACTGGGCCACGCCGTCGTGGCGATCCGGTACGGCTACGGCATCGAGGCGATCACGCTGTGGCTCTTCGGCGGGATCGCCCACCTCGTCGACCAGCCGGAAGACTGGCGTCACGAGTTCGCCATCGCGATCGCAGGCCCTATCGTCAGCGTCCTCGTCGGGGTGGGTTCGTACGCCGGATTGGTGATCGTCGGTTCGATCTTCGGTGCGGCGGACGGGGCGCTGTTCGTGTTCGCGTACCTCGCCGTGTTGAACATCGCGCTCGCCGCGTTCAACATGCTTCCCGGCTTTCCGATGGACGGCGGCCGGGTGTTGCGGGCGCTCTTGGCGCGTAACCGGCCGTTCGCACAGGCCACCCAGCAGGCCGCCGAGGTCGGTAAGTGGTTCGCGCTGGTGCTCGGGCTGTTCGGCCTGCTCGCGTTCAACGTGTTCATGATCGGGATCGCCTTCTTCATCTACATCGCCGCGGCCGGCGAGGCCCAGCAGGTCGTCACGAAGGCGGCGCTCGAGGGTATCACGGTCCGTGACGTGATGACCCCCGGCGAGGACGTTCGCACGATGTCGACCGACGAGTCAGTCACCGACCTCCTCGAACGGATGCTCGACGAACGCCACACCGGCTATCCGGTCGTCAGCAACGGCGCTCTCGTCGGAATCGTCACCCTCAGCGACGCTCAGCGCGTCCGCCCGGAGGAGCGCCCGGCGATGCGCGTCGAGGACGTGATGACCCGCGACGTGCATACGATCGAGCCTGACGAGGACGCGATGGAGGCACTGACCCGACTACAGGGGAACGGCGTCGGCCGTCTGCCAGTCGTCGAGAACGGCGCGATCGCCGGCATCGTCTCCCGAACCGACATCATGACCGCGCTGTCGGTCATCCAGCAGGGCGGGATCGCGAACCCGGACGAGCGCATCGACGACGCTCGTCCCGACGTGCCGGAGGGATCGACCGATTGAGCCGGGGTGGGAGTACGAGACCTACCCTGCGGTTGCGGTGCCACACTCGGGACAGAAGTTCTCATCACCCGTGAGCGACGCACCACATCCCGAACACGACGGGTGTACCTCGGTACCACACTCGGGACAGAAGTTCTCGTCGCCGGTGAGTTCGGCTCCGCAGCTCCGGCACGATGATTCCTTCGAGAGGTCGTCCGCCGACTCGTTGGACTCGTCGAGAGTCGCCGAATCGTCGGTCGTGTCGAGAGAATCGTCGGGTTCGTCGACAGCGTCGGCAGTATCCGCCCCTCCGAATCCCTCAGTGGGCCCTCGAATCTCGATGTCGGTTCCAAACGACGGATCCGGATCGGAATGCTCGTCGAGGAGTCCGATGTTCAGAAGCTGTGCGACGGCGTCCGAGATGGCCCGTTCACCATCTTCCTCCGTGTCGGCGTCCGGAACGACGAGTTCACCGTTGGCGAACACGATGACCGTAGCCGCTACGTCTTCGGGGCGGTAGACGAGCCCCGGAAACCGCTCGGGTTCGTACTCGACTTGATCGAGTCCAAGCCCGATGGCCATCGCGTTGAGGTTCTGGTTGTGTTTCAGATCGGCGTAACTAGCTGTCCGTCCATCGTGAAGGTCTACACCGACCGCGTCTAGGTGCGCTCGCAGTTCGTCCGGGGAAATACGATCGGATTCGGACATGTCAATCGCAATGTGGCCTCCGATATTAATCGCTGGGGTAAAGGTCATGGTTCAGCCGCGTTTGATCGCGACATCTCGATGGCGACCGGAAAGGATATCGGGACAACTGGGTGAACGACCGGCGCTGACGGCCGTCGATTGTACACGTACGTCGCCCAGTGTGTGCTCCCCTTACAATAGTGATTACCGGTCCGGCGTGGTCA
Organism: Salinarchaeum sp.; assembly: GCA_007122875.1. GTDB lineage: Archaea > Halobacteriota > Halobacteria > Halobacteriales > QS-1-68-20 > QS-1-68-20. The sequence continues at coordinate 12,494 of SKSS01000014.1, forward strand.
GAGAACGTCAGAGGAGTGTACAATGACGGTAGACACGAACAACGAACTCGCCCACCACGTTGCGGTCGCCGTTGGGAGCGTCGTCCTGGCCGGCGTCCTGTGGCTGGCGGGATACGACGGTCAGCGGATCGTCGGTGCGGTTCCGTGGTTTCTGTTGTTCTTCGTGATGATTATCGGACCGGCAGTGCGGATCTGGCCGGCGATCAGGCGACGGTTCGCGGGGAACTTCCCCGTGAACTGGCGGTCGGAGCTCGGCATCTGGTTCGCGATCTGGTCGGTCGTCCACGTCCTCTTCGTGTTCTGGGCGCGCGACTGGGACGTCATCGGATACGTAGCGGACATGAGTCCGTGGGCATTCGGGGCGATGGTAGCCGTGCTCCTCGCCGTCGTCCTGGCCTTCACCTCGAACAACAGTGCCTACGACTATCTCGGCGGGCGAGCCTGGAAGTGGCACCAGAGCCACGGGACGTACGTGATCTTCTGGCTGGTCGCCGTCCACGGTTACGATCGGGCGTACCTTCGGCCGGGGTTCCCGTCCGACGATCCGATCCACTGGGCGTACTTGCTCACGATCGTCGTCGTGGTGGTCTTTCACGTCGTCGCCTTCGTGACGGTCGTCTCCACGTACCGGCAGACGGGCGAGTACCCATCCGACGTGCGGTGAGCAGCCGAACCCGGAGGGACCCCCGCCCGCCTGACGATCGATCGCTGAACATGCGCTCTTTCACCATCACGCTTCGGGTCGCCTGTCGACCTCTCGCGATCGCTCGCCGGATCGAGGAGCCGTTCGTCGGACGAACGCTGTTGCTCGGCCTCGTCGTTGGCGTCCTCGGCGGTCTCGGAGCCGTCGCGTTCCAGTGGCTCCTCGTCGGGTCTACACTCCTGTTTTTTGGCGCGTCGTCGCAGTTCGAACTGGTCGAGACCGTCGTCGACCTGCCGTGGTACTACCGCGTGCTGGCACCCGCCATTGGCGGAGCGGTCGTGGGACTGATCGCGAGCTACGGTGGCGACGGCGGCTTAGTCAGGGGGGAAGGGGTTCCGGAGGTCCTCGAAGCGATGGACACGAAGGGTGGGGCGCTCACCACCCGCGTGGCACCGGCCAAAATCCTCGCATCGGCGGTGTGTATCGGTTCCGGCGGCTCGGTCGGTCGCGAGGGGCCGATCGTTCAGATCGGCGGAGCGTTCGGCTCCGCGATCGGCCGTCGCCTTCATCTGACGCCGGGACAGACGAACGTCCTCCTGGCTGGGGGCGCGGCTGCGGGCCTCGGTGGAACGTTCAACGCACCGATTGGCGGTGCGATCTTCGCCTGGGAGGTTCTGCTGGGAAGGGTAACCAGACGGACCGTGCCCCCGGTAGCGATCGCGTCGTTCGCGGGGACCGCGACCGCGAACGTCGTCGTTGGGCTTCCCGACCCGATCTTCTCGATCCCGCCGACCGAGATCGTCAGTTACTGGGAGGTGCTCGCCTACGTCGGTCTTGGATTCGTGGCCGTGATCGTCGCGTTGTTCTTCGCACACACCATGTATGCGATCGAGGACGGGTTCGAGCGCGTTCCGCTCCCCGCGAACGCGAAGCCCGCCCTCGGGGGGCTGTGTCTCGGCGTGCTCGCGCTGTTCGCTCCGGAGGTTCACGCGACCGGATACGGGGTGATCCACGGGACGCTGTTGTCCGGGGCGGCACTCGAAGTCGCCATTGCGTTCGTCGTCGCGAAGATTCTGGCGACGAGTCTGACTCTGGGGAGCGGTGGATCGGGTGGGATCTTCGCGCCGGCGCTGTTCGTGGGGGCGATGACCGGTACCGCCTACGGCGAACTGCTCGAGATCGTGTTCCCGGGACTCACGGCGGGATCCCGGACGTATGCCACGATCGGCATGGCAGCGGTCTTCGCCGGGCTCGCACACGCTCCCTTAACCGGCATCGTCGTCGTGTACGAACTGACCGGCGACCTCAGGGTCGTCGTCCCACTCACGATTGCGTGTCTCGTCAGCGGCATACTCGCCCGCCGGGTCGCCAAGACGAGCATCTACACGACCGGCCTCGTCGACAGAGGCGTCGATGTCCGATCGCGGCGGCTGCTGTGAACACCGTGGCGGTCAGAGCACCCGATCTTGGAGAACGTCGAGATGTCGGGCGTTGTAGAGCAGTTTGACCTCGTCGGTGGTGGGAGTTGCGACGCAGGTCAGCCGGAGGTCCCGTTCTTCGATCTCCTCGTCTGAGAGGCTCCGCTGAACCTCCATCTCGAGATCGCCCGCAACGACGACGGCAGCGCACTCGACACAGCCACCGGCCCGGCAATGGAACGGCCAGTCGAGACCTGCAGCCTCCGCGGCGTCCAGGATGTACTCGTCCCGTGCGACCTCGACCATCCCGTGAGCCGCTTCGTCGAGGTCGGCCTCTGCGGCCTCGGCGAAGACCTCGTCGATCGGCCAGCCCCGCTCGTCGACGACGGCGTAATCGAGGTACTCGACCGTCGTCGTCACCCGCGGCGGCTTCACGGTTATGACCGGGGCGTTCGCGAACCGTACGACTCGCTCGGTGACGCTCCCGAGCAGGTACCGTCTGATCCCGGTCTTGCCGTGCGAGCCCATCACGATCCAGTCGACGTCGTGTTCCGCGGCGTACGCCAGGATCGTCTGGTGGGGCCTCCCCTCCAAAACAGCGGTCTCGACGGCCGAGACACCGGAGTCGCGCGCCCGTTCCGCGGCGGTTTCGACGTACTCTTCGCCGCGTTCTCGTGACCCGCTCCGGACGAGACCCGTTTCGACCACGTGTACGGCGTGGAGTTCCGCACCCGTCGCGGCGGCCAGCCTCGCGCCGTGGGTCGCCGCAGTTTCTGACGACTCGCTGCCGTCGGTCGGGATGAGCACGCGATCGAACGCCGCCTCCGGTTCCACGTCCTCGTGGACGGTCACGACCGGGATCGTCGACTCCCGAAGCGTCCGTTCCGCGACGCTCCCGAGGAGGTACTGATCCAGCCTCGTTTGACCGTGGGTTCCCATGACGATCGCATCCACGTCGCGGTCCTCGGCGTATCCGAGGATCGCTCGATGGACCGGCTCCCCGGAGTCGATCGTCTCGCCGGTCGTGTCGACGCCCGCGTCGGCTGCTCGATCGACGATGGTCTCGACCGCCGTAGCCCCCCTCTCCAGGGCTGCCTCGTCCGCTGACTCTTCGACGAAGAGGACGTGGAGGTGTGCGTTCGACTGGGTCGCCAGCGACCGCGCGACCTCGCCGGCGACCTGGGCTCCCTCGCTTCCATCGGTCGGGATAAGGATACTGTCGTACATCGGCATCTCCGTTCGAGATCACGATCGTCGGTGATCGCCACGGAACCGACACTGACGCGCATCAATAGCGTAGTTGCGGGATCGTACGGAATAGACCATCGATGGCGACCGGTTCCGTCCGGATGCTCCGGTCGACGGCTACGATCGCTCGATGATCTCAACCGACGGCTACGATCGCTCGACGATCTCGATTTCGTGTCCGTCCTGATCTTTCGTGAACGCGTAGCGATCGTTGCAGGATTCGGGATCACGGTACTCCTCGGCTTCGCGTTCCATGAGGTCGTCCCAGAACTCGTGGAGATCCTCGGAGCGGACGGCGAGGTGGCCCCACGCATCGCCCATCGTGTACGTTCGACCGTCGTAGTTGTACGTGAGTTCGACCGCCATCGCCTCGTCGGCCGCGCCCTCGGGCTTGAGGAAGTAGTTGGCGAACGTGTCGGACTCCCAGCGACCGGTGTGCTGGTACTCCATCTTGCGCGTCCACCACCCGAGGGCCTCGTCGGCGTCCTCGACGCGGATCATCGTGTGATCGAGTCCCCAGCGCGCGCCCTGATCGCGCTCGACGATCTCAACCTCGTGTCCGTCCGGATCCTTCACGAAGGCATAGGAACCGCCACAGGAGTCCGGATCGCGGTAGTCCTCGACACCCCCGTCCATCAGTTCGTCGTAGGCCTCGTAGACGTCCTCGACGCGAACGGCGATGTGGCCCCAGGCGTCGCCCATCTCGTAGGATCGCCCGTCGTGGTTGTACGTGAGTTCCAGCAACGCCTCCTCGTCGTGGGTGTCCTCCGGTCCGAGAAACACGTTCGTGAACGTGTCGGCTTCCCAGCGACCCTTCTCCTCGTAGTCGAGGTGGGTCTGATACCATTCGAGCGACTCATCCAGATCCTCGACGCGCATCATCACGTGGTCGAGCGTGGCTGCCATGGACGGTCCTACCGTCGGTAGCTCGAAAAGAGTACCGGAGACGGAACGGGTCGATACCGGTCAATCATCCGCCGGGGCGGGCGGACGGTCCGGACCCGTCTCTTCGATCTCCGATCGGGAGGCGATCGGATCGACGCCCCGACGGTTGGCATCGAACTCGGAGAGACCGTACACCAGGCCAACGAGCAGGAGAACCCCGAGTGGAAGATAGACGATCGGCGGAACGCCGAGAAAGCCCCACAGCAGGTAACACAGCGTAACCACGGCGATGACGGTGACGGCGTAGTACAGCTGTGTGCGGACGTGATCGATCAGATCCGCCCCCGTGAACGTTGAGGAGAGGACGGTCGTATCGGAGATCGGTGAGGTATGATCGCCGAAGATCGCCCCGCTGAAGACGGCCCCGACGACGACCGGCGCGAGCGCGAAACTGTCCGTCAGTCCGTAGGCCACCGGGATGGCGATCGGAGTGACGATCCCCATCGTGGCCCACGACGACCCCATCGTGAACGCGATGAACGCGGAGGCGAACAGGATGACGATCGGTAGGACGGCGGGCGAGAGGAACCCTTCGGCGACGGCCGCGACGTACTCGCCGGTCCCGAGATCGGAAGCGACCGCGCTGATCCCCCAGGCGAGGACGAGGATCGTCACCGCCGTCACCATCAGGCGGAATCCATCGAGTACCGACTCGACGGCGTCCCCGAGGTCGAACAGCCCGTAGAGCAGCCCGATGAGGATCGCCGTGGCGACCATGGCGAACGAGCCCCAGACGAGCGCGGCCGCCCAGTCGCCCATCCCCACCACGTCAGCGGTCACCTGTACGATTCCAGCGTCGGCGACGGCCGCGTCGATCGCGGTCGTCTCCCCCTCCTCCGCGCGCTCTTCGATCCATCCGAGGTAGCCCGTCCAGAACGCACTTGCGAGCGTGACGGCGATCAGGACGAAAATCGGCACGAAGAACGTCCGGAGCATCGGGCGGTCGTCGATCGGCTCACGGAGGTCGTCTTCGACCTGCTGGAGCGGCTGGGCGTCCTCGCGGTTGACCCGTCCGGTCTTCCACGACCGGTGTTCGGCGGTGAGCATCTCGCCGAAGTCCCGTCGGGTGAGCACGACGATGCCGACCATGGCGATCGCCAACAGTGCGTAGGCGTTGTACGGGATCGACGCCACGAACGTCTCGAACAGCCCCGGCGTCTCCTCGACGCCGTAGGTCTCCTCGACGGCATCGTAGCCGTCGCCGATCATCGAAAGCTGGAACGCGACCCAACTCGAGATGCCGATCGTCGCGACCGGCGCGGCCGTCGAATCGACGATGTACGAGAGCTTCTCGCGGGAGATGCGCATCCGATCCGAGACCTCCCGCATCGTGCTGCCGACGATCGCCGTATTCGCGTAGTCGTCGAAAAACAGCACCAGGCCGAGGACGAACGTGGCAACCGCGGTTCGGCGCTGGTTCTCCAACCGCTCGGTCGCCCAGTTTCTGACGGCTGTTGCACCGCCGAGTCGCCAGATGAGCGCGACGCCGGAGCCCAACAGCAGCGTAAACAGCAGGATCTGCGCGTGGAACCCCTCGTCGGCGATGATCCCCTCGATGATCCAGTCGAACGTCTGGCCGATGCCGATACCCCCCGTGAAGATGATCCCGCCCGCCCAGATCCCGAGAAACAGCGACAGGATCGGTCGCCGGGTCACGATCGCGAGGACGATCGCCAGCAGGGGTGGAACGACGGATAGCACCCCGAACGTTTCTGCACCCATGCGGATGCTACTCCGTGATCGTACAAAAATAGTGGCAATTATTGCCGCATCGACCTGTCAACCGGCGATTGTCACTTTGGGTTCTCCATCGACCGGTACCGCGAGAAGTTGACGGCGGCGAACAGGAACATCGTGAGCGGGAGCGCGAACGCCACGGCGAACAGCACGGCTCCCCCCGGGTCGGCCGGTCCAACGACGAGAAACAGCCCGGTTCCGACGACCGCGAGCGCTGCGAAGACGAGCACCCACGGTGACTGTCGGGTCAGCGGGTGGTCCGGCGTGCGCTGGAACAGCAGCCGATCGACGACGACCGCGACGAACGCGACGGCGGTGATCGCCGCGGCGAGCGAGAGGGCGAACCACGCGGGCGATTCGGGCGTCGGGACCTCCACAACGACGAATAACGCGAACAGGGCGGTCGCCACTCCGCCGTAGAGGAGGAGCCAACCGATCGCCTCGGCGACGACGGGGTGACGACGCGGGATGCCGAGTGCCACGATAGCACGTGATTCGGTCGAGCGCTTAGGCGTTCCGGTCGACTACCGATCAATTTTGTATCGAAACTATTATGGTTTAGATGAACGCCGGTGAGACTATGAAGCCCCTCCGACGGCGCGATCTGTTGGGACTTGCAGGTAGTGTAGCGGCCATCAGTTTCGCCGGTTGTCTCGACGATGCGGAGCCGGACACCGACCAGCACGACGACGACCGTAGTGACGATGGCGACGAAGACGATGAGAATGGAGACGACGACGGAAGTGAGCTTGACGATGTCGGGTCGCTGCCGGCGTACGCCGACTGGCTTCCGACGGACGACGCGCTCGACGAGACGTGGTTCACCTACATCGACTGGAAGACGTTCAGGGAGCTTGACGACTCGGAACTGTTCGATGAGGACGCCGATCCCAACGGCGACGCCGATCCCTACGACGAGGGGTTCGGCGGTTCCGAGCTGGACGACGACGAGGAGGATCCACTGCTCTTCTTACCGATGTTCGGACTGTTCATGGGCACGTTCGGGATCGGGCTGACCGTCGGTATGGCGGGACTCGGGGGGCTGCTCGACTTCGACGACGAGGACGAGGACACCGACGACTCGCTCGACGACGACCCGTTCGACGAGCCGCTCGAATCCAGTGCTGACGAGTGGCTGATCGCCGGATCGACGATCGTGCTGCTCGGAGCGATCGACCGCGATGAGATCGGAGACCAGCTTTCGACGACGGGATTCGAGGAGGACGGCGAGATCGACGGCTACGACATCTACGTTCGTGACGAAATGCTCGAACAGACGGTCGCGGTCGGCGACGGGGCGGTTCTGCTACCGGCGGACGACGGCGACGAAGACGAGATAGAAGCGGTTGCGAGTACCAAGCGTGGTGACCGCGAACGTCTCTCGGACGCGGTCGGTGAGATGGACTGGGCGCTTCGTGCTGCCGGCGAGGGAACCACCGCCATCGGCACCTACGGCGACGATCTGGAGGCCGACTCGGGACTGTCCGAACCCGGTCTCGGGGACGATCCGCTGGAGGACGATTCGGAACCGTCCGACCCCGACATCGAGGACGATCCGCTGACCGGACTCACCGCGTCCGTCTCCGCTGCGACGTTCGAAGCCGATACCGTGACGGCGTCGCTCAGCGCCGCTGGCGACGACGCGTCGTTCGACGAGGACGAGATCGCTGACGTCTACGGACACACGGCCGACGAACAGACCGTGAACGCAGAGGACGATCGAGTGATCATCACCGGGACGTGGGAGGAGAGCGGAAACTAGCTCACTTCCGAAGCACGAGCCTGAGGACGTCCTCGTCGGCGAGTTCGTGTTCGGTTCCGACCTGCTGTTCGTCGTGCTGGGCGCTCGGACCGGTGACGCGTGCGAACCGAAACCGTTCGGTGAAGTCGCCGCCGAGTTTCTCACAGGCGTCGTCCACTGTCGATCCCTCGGGAAGTACGAGCGGCTCCTCCCAGTCGACGCCGCGACCGGGTTTGTCCATGTAGATCCGCATCAATCCGAGTTCGTCCCAGATCCGGTCCGCGAGCGCGTCGAGTCCCTTCTCCTCCTCTGCGCTGATGAACACGGCCTCGTCGGGATCGATGCCGTGTCCGCGGAGGTTCTCGTTGACCGTCTCCAGGTAGTCCCGATCGATCAGATCGGCCTTGTTGACCGCGACGAGCGACGGGAGATACTCCCGGTTGTCCATCACGCCATCGATCAGCCGATCGAGGTCGACCTGTTCGCGAATGGTCACGTCGGCGTTAACGTAGCCGTGTTCGCGGAGCACGTCGGCGATCGTCTTCTCGTCGAGGTCGAGGTCGACGCTGGCGGTGACTCTAATCCCTCCCTTTCCCTTTCCGGCGACGGTGACGCTCGGCGGATCCTGGTCGAGTCGGACCTTGTTGTTGTAGAGCTCCCGGCTGAGGCGCTCGTAGTGGTCGATCTCGAACACCGAGAGAACGAAGACGACGAGATCGGCCGTTCGAACGACCGAGAGGACTTCCTGGCCGCCCCCACGACCGTCGGCCGCCCCCTCGATCAGTCCCGGCACGTCGAGCAGCTGGATGTTCGCGCCGTTGTGTTCGAGCATGCCGGGGTTGACATCGAGGGTGGTGAACTCGTATGCGCCGGTCTCACTTTCGGCGTTGGTGAGCGCGTTGAGCAGCGTCGACTTGCCCACGCTCGGAAAGCCGACGAGCGCGACCGTCGCGTCGCCGGTCTTCTCGACGGCGTAGCCGTCACCGCCGCCCGGGGAGGACTGGTTCTGCAGTTTCTCCTTTTTCTCCGCGAGCTTCGCTTTCAGGCGGCCGATGTGCTGTTCGGTCGCCTTGTTGTACGGCGTGCTGGCGATCTCGTCGCGGAGTTGTTCGATCTCCTCTTCCAGTCCCATCGGTCGACAGTCGGCCGCCCGAGCCGAAAAAGTTGTTCTTCGGTGGCCGGTGTGTTTGGGGACACCCCGACATCGCCCTGTGTGCCGTTCGCACCACCGGCGCCGAACAAAACCCTTAAAGTCGCTCCGGCGGCTCCGTACTCGTATGGCTGGAACGATCGAAGTGCTCGTCCCCGGCGGTGAGGCCAACCCTGGTCCACCGCTCGGGCCGGAGTTGGGACCGACGCCCGTCGACGTGAGCGCGGTCGTCGCGGAGATCAACGAACAGACCGCCGCCTTCGACGGCACCGAAGTCCCCGTCACGGTCGAGTACGACGACGAGGGGTCGTTCGAGATCGAAGTCGGCGTGCCGCCAACGGCGGAACTGATCAAAGACGAGGCCGGTTTCGACACCGGCAGCGGCGTGCCCCAGGAGGAGTTCGTCGCCGACCTGAGCGTCGAACAGGTGAAGTCGATCGCCGAGCAGAAGGCACCCGACCTGCTCGCCTACGACACGAAGAACGCCGCGAAGGAGGTCGTGGGAACCTGCGTCAGCCTTGGCGTCACCATCGAGGGCGAGAACGCCCGCGAGTTCAAAGAGCGCGTCGACGCCGGCGAGTACGACGACGTGCTGGTCGAAGCGTAGGACGAGAGGACCGGAAAGACGGTCTCCAGCCGTCTTGGAGCGTCCTCACGAGGGGTGGCAAGGCAACGGACGAGTTCTCTCATCGAGGCATACGTCGGAGCGGTAGGGCGGCACCTTCGCACGTTGATGGTCACCCCTTTGTCGCCGTCGGTCGTAGCCCGACCCGCCATGTCGGAGGGTGAAATCGAGTACGAAGCGGAGCGCCGGCGCAACGATATCGCCGACGACTTCGAGGCGCTCGCGAAGGCACTCCGCGGGGACGGTGAGATCGATCTCGAAGTCGGTGAGCGGTCGGTGACGATCGACCCGCCGGAACAGGTCGAATACGAACTCGAACTCGAAGACGAACGCGAGGGCGACTCGTTCGTCCGCGAACTGGAGATCGAACGCTCCTGGACGCGACAGGATCACGAGGAGTCGATCGAAACGTAGCGGCGGACGCTCAGTCAGATACAAACTCCACCAGCGCCGCGTTCACCGCTGCCGGCCGATCCACGTGGAGCCAGTGGCTTGCGTCCGGAACACGCTCGACCCGGACGAAGGGAACCCACTCGTCGAGTCCCTCGGTCAGCCGCGTCGACAGGGCGGCGTCCCGCTCGCCCCACAGCACGAGCGCCGGGTGCTCGATCCGTCCTGCGCTCATCCGCGCGCCGTCGTCGGCGTCGAGTTTCGGGAGTACATCGCGGAGGGCACCGCCGAGCGTTCCGCGAAACAGCGCTCGGTAGTAGTCGATGGCCGCACGCATCGCACCAGGCCTGCGCAGCGCCCGTGCGTAGCGGTCACGGACCGCGGGCGGAACGGCGTCCGTCCGCATCGGACCCTCGCGCAGCATCGTCCGAATCGCCGCGCAGTTCCGGGCGGTCAGCAGGCGCTCCGGGAGCCACGGCACCTGAAACGCCGAAACGTACCACGAGCGGAGCAACTGCGACGGCCGGCGGAGTTCCCGTTGATAGGCCGCCGGATGAGGCGCGTTCAGGATCGCCAGCCGCTCGACGGCGGCCGGACGACGGGCGGCGAGTTCCCACGCTATCAGCCCGCCCCAGTCGTGTCCGACCACCGGAACCGGGCCGTCACTGAGCGCGTCACACAGCCCGGAACCGTCGGCAACGAGTTCCGCGAGCCGATAGTTCGAGACGCCCTGCGGACGGTCAGACAGATTGTAGCCCCGGAGGTCGACGGCGACGGCTCGAAAGCCCGCGTCCGCGAGCGCCGGGAGTTGCGCCCGCCAGGTGTACCAGAACTCGGGAAAGCCGTGAAGCAGGAGGACCGGGGAACCGTCCGACGGGCCGGCGGCGATGGCGTGAAACCGATGGCCGTTCGCGTGCAGGAACAGCCGCTCGGCCGTCGGGTGGACATCGGCGAGGTCGAGGACGGCTGGTGGCTCCCGCTGCGCGGAACGTGCGGTTTCGGGCCCATCGGTGCGCATGTGGACGTCGACGGTTCCCGCCGGGATAGTCGCACGGATCGGATCACCTTTCCCCGGAGCCGAACTATCGGGGTGTATGCCGAGCGTGATGGACACCTACATCGAGAACCGCGAGCAGGTCCAGCCGACCCACGCGAACAACTACGAGACTGTCCACGGTGGCCACGTGATGAAGTGGATGGACGAGGTGGGTGCGCTCTCAGCGATGCGCTTTGCGGGCGAGCCGTGCGTCACCGCCCACGTTGACGCCGTGGACTTCCTCTCGCCCGTCCCGGTGGGAAACACCGTTCTCGTGGAGTCGTACGTCTACGACGCCGGCCGGACGAGCGCTCGCGTCCGACTGCGGGCACACAAGGAGAACCCCCGGACGGGGGAGACACAACTCACCACCGAGTCGATCTTCGTCTTCGTCGCCATCGACGAGGTCGGTCAGCCCACGCCCGTCCCCGATCTCACGGTCGACAGCGAGCGCGGCGAGCGACTGCGGGCGGAGGCGCTGTCCGCCGAGAGCGACTGAACCGGCTCAGTCGGTGACGATCCCGTCGAGGAGTTCGACGGGCGTGGCGTCGTACGCCGGGTTCTCGACGGCGAATCCGACCGCTGGCTCGCGCATCACTTCGCTCTCCGGCCGCTGATCGATCTCGAAGTGAAACCCGCTCTCGACGACCTTTGCACTCGATCCGACGACCGTCACGGGAACGCCGAACTCGTTCGCGACGACGGCGATCGGGAGCGTCCCGACCCGGTTGTAAAGCATTCCGTCGACGATACAGTCCATCCCGAAGAGGACGCGATCGCACTCCGGAAGGAAGTGGCCAGCCGCGGAGTCGACACACAGGCGAACGTCGATCCGATCGATCTCCGCGAGCGTCCGGGCGGTCCGTCGTCCGAGAAACCGCGGCCGGGCTTCGGTCACGTAGACCGTGAGGTGAGTGCCGTCGGACGCCGCGCTCTCGATCGCTTCGAGGACGGTCGTCGAGTAGTCGTGGGTCAACAGCGTCATCCCATCCGAGAGGAGTTCGCTGGCCTTCGCTGCGGCGTCGCGCTTGCCGCTC